>JAJPHE010000009.1 GCA_021325435.1 Actinomycetota bacterium
CGCCCCCCGCCGCCGGCCCGCGCTACAGCTCCGCTCAGCTGGCTTCGGCCTTGATCACCTCCGCCGACCTTCCCGCCTGGTACCACCAGCTGCGGCTCGCCGGCGCCGGCACCGCCCCACTCCTTGCGGCCTGCCCTCCGACCTCGCCTCCCTGCCCCACGCCGAGACCGAGTTCGCCTCCTACGGCGTGACCACGTCGGTCTACGACGGCCTCATCGCCGAGCCTCCTGGGCAGGCCAAGGCCATCCTCGACCGGGTGACTGCCGCCCTGCCGTCGTGCCACTCCTACTCGAAGACGGCGGGAGGGCGGACCTTCACCTACACCGTCTCACCCCTCTCCCTCCCCGCCTCCGCCGACCAGAGCCTCGCCGTCCGGCTCGTCACCCGGGTCCAGCGCCAGACCTTTCAGTTCGACGTGGTCGCCCTGCGCAGGGGCGATGTGATCGCCCTGCTCGGCAACGGCGGCCTGGTCCTCAACGAGGGGACCACCCAGTCGGTCGCCTCCGCCCAGGCGGCGAAGCTGGGGAAGCTGGTGGGGTAGGGGGGGCGCTGGCGGAGGGGGCCAGCCGGTGCCCTTTCTGTCCGTTTCATGGGTGTCACAGGTCTTTCGTAGGGTATGACCCAAAGGCGAACATACGTTCGATCTGCGGGGAGGTGCGATGGTCGACACCCTGGACCCTCCGGACGCGACCGGCTGCCGGCCGGGCGGACCCGACGAAGCCGGGGGTGGGCCCGGCGGGGCCCGGGTCCATGAGGGCCACGACGACTGGCCCATGTTCGGGCTGAAGGACTGGGTCGCCGACCGCTTCCAGCTCATGGACCGCTCGATGGCGGTGTGGCTGGACGGCCTGGCTGAGCTCGACCGCCAGCAGCTCTGGGCCGAGGACGGGCAGCTGTCCTGCGTGGACTGGCTCATGTGGAGGCTGCGGATCTCGCGGGGCACGGCATTCGAGAAGCTCCGGGTGGCCCGCGAGCTGCGGCGGCGGCCAGTAGTCGCCGAGGCGCTGGCGGCCGGCGAGATCTCCTACTCGGCGGCCCGCGCCATCACCCGGTTGGACATGCCGGGACGCCCGGTCGACGAGGCCCTCGTCCGGTTGGCCAGGGAGGGTCCGGTCGTGGCCCTGGAGCAAGCCATCCGCTACTACCAGATACTCGACAACCAGGAGAACCTGTCCGACTACTTCAACAAGTGGGATCGGCGCGGGATGCGCGTCGAGGAACCGTTCCGTGGCGGGTACGGCGCGGTGATCACCATCCTTGACGCCCTCGAGCTCGCCGAAGTGAAGGCAGCGGTGCAGGCGTTCATGAAGCCCGACCCTGTGGACGACTCACCAGCTGGTGACAACCCACGCGCTGACAGCGTCGACGCCACGTCGAACGGTCACCGTCCTGTGGACGAGTCACCAGCTGGTGACTCACTGGGACCGGACGACCCCGGCGCCCCTGTGGATGAGTCACCAGCTGAAGACTGGGAGCCGGACCTCGCCCCCTACGCACAGCGCCAGGCCGATGCCTTCATGGCGATGGTTCGCACCGCCCTGGCCCATGCGCACGAGGGGCACGCGGTGGGTGCGGATCGATACATGGTTCACGCCGTGGTTGACACCAAGCGACCGGCGGAGGCCGACGACAAGCGAATCGGCCAACTCCTCAACGGGACGTTGTTGGAGCCTGATCTGTTGTCTCGCATGGTTTGTGACTCGTCGCTCGTCGTTCACATGGTCGACGGCGTCGAGCCGCTGAACCTCGGCCGCAAGACGAGGAGCTGGTCAACAGCCCAACGCCGCGCCATCACCGTGCGCGACGGGAAACAATGCCGTTTCCCGGGTTGCCGTCGGCGGATCGGCGACATCCACCATGTCGCCCACTGGGAGCACGGTGGGGCGACGGACATCGCCAATGGTGCCTACGTGTGTACCCGCCACCACACCCTGCTCCATAAGGGCTACGACGCCGTCGGAGACACCAACGGTCAGCTGACGTTCAAGCGGCCCGATGGCACTGTCGTGGGGAGCACCGCTCCGCCGAACCGGGCGGCGATGTTGACTCTCGTATAGGAGTCAGGTGACCTGGACGGTCCCCGTCATGGACGGATGCATGGAGCAGTGGTACGGGAAAGCGCCCGGGCTGTTGAAGGTGAAGGAGTAGGACTGGTTCTGGGCCAGCTCGCCTGAGTCGAACTGACCGCCGTCGGCCGTCCAGGTGTGGTCGACGCTGTCCTTGTTGATGACCGTCACCTTGGTACCAACCGCGATCGACAAGGTCGACGGGTTGAAGGCGAAGTTCTGGATGACGATCGTCGCCGTGTTCGGTGCGGTCGTGGTGGTCGTGGTAATCGCGCTGGTGGTCGTCGTGGTGCCCGCCCCGGGCGCGGTGGTCGTCGTGGTGGTCGGCTGACCGGTGACGGTGATCCCTGTCGGGCTGTTCGACTTCGGAGCCCCGGGGGCGGGGCTGGCGGCCGTCAGACCCGGGATGCTCGAGGTGGTTGTCGATGACCCACCCGTGGCACCGGCCGTCGTCGGGGTGCTCGCCTGCAGGGTCGTCTCCGTTGTCGAGGTGGACCCGAGGGCGGACTGCTTGACCGCCGTTCCTCCACCTCCGCAGGCCGCGGCCATGAGGGCCAGCCCGGCGACCGCCAGGACCCCTCTCGTCCGCCTCATCGCCGTCATCCTCGCCCCGGTCATCCTCGGCACCCTGCCATACGGCGGTTCCGGATCGGCGGTCATCAGGTGGGCGTGGTTCTCGTAGATTCCCTCTGGAATTCGCCGAAAGACATCGATATGTTCTCATCGTGGTCCGATCTGGGGACAGACCATGGGCTGGGTGGCTCGGCGCGGCCTGCGCCGGCCTAGGCCTGCTGCTGGCCGCCTGCGGCGGCGGGGTGCCGGCGGCTCAGCCGCAAGCCACCGTCCCGTCGGCGGCGACCCTCGACCCGTACGCCGTGCCGGCGAAGATCACGCCGGCGTACGTGCAGCGGGTGCTGAACGCGCTGGAGACAGTGAACGGTGAGTCTCTTAGGTTGATCCTGTCCCAGCACGCCTTCCCTGCCGGCGCGGCTGTCTTGTTGCGCGCCATCAATACACCTGATGAGTTCCAGCGCCAGACGGGTCTATGGGGCCAAGAGATTGCGCAGGGGCTCAAGAACTACAAGGCCAATCCGGGCGTTGTGCACGACCAACTGGCTCGTGAGCTCTCCGCCAACCCCCAATGCATCTTCACACAGGTCAATCGGGATTTCAGCGCAGTTGCGGTGACATCGCCACCGCCCCACATCACCTTCATCGAGCTACGCAGCAAAGATCCGAGTCAAGATCCTGAACACGTGAACCCAACCCCTTGGGTCTTTGCCTTCGTCGGGTTCAGTTCAACCGGTGGTCAGCCGGCGGATCCATGCGCAAGTACGTAGTCGCACTGTCGGTTCTGCTGGCCACCGGTAGCGCTTGGGCCTCGGCCACGGAGCCCCCGGCGAACGTAACGGAAGGGCTTGACGGGGGCACCATCACGTATCAGGTCCAAGGAGGTTCTCCGGGGAGTTCCAGCTCGCTGCCTGGATCCAAGGGAGACGCCGGGTCTTCGATACCCCGGTACGAGATCGATGTTCCTCAACTCGTTTCTTTGAACGGGGGCTTCTACGTTGCGGTAGCGCGGACGTATGTGACGGACCCGGCGGCGGCGCAATCGGCGAACGACTCCAACGCCGGGCGGTGGCGGGTGTTCCTCGGCCAATGGGGGCCATGCCCGCAGACG
The DNA here is from genome assembly GCA_021325435.1 of Actinomycetota bacterium. Taxonomy (GTDB): domain Bacteria; phylum Actinomycetota; class Acidimicrobiia; order Acidimicrobiales; family JAJPHE01; genus JAJPHE01. The sequence goes on from JAJPHE010000009.1 coordinate 3,748, forward strand.
GCGCTGCCGGCGGGTGGGGTGCCCCCGGCGGTGATCGCCGCGGCGTGGTGGGAGGCGCACGGGCAGGACCTGCTGGCCAAGCCGGCGCCCCGGATCGATCCGGGGTATGCGCTGGCGGGGAAGACGGCCTACCTGCAGACCGGCGGGATGACGGGACAGTCCTTCAGCAACCCGACCCCGCCGGGGGCGTTGGTGATCTCGGCCAAGGGCGAGTTCTACGTCGACTGGGGGGACGGCACCGGCCTGAGCGGCCCCTACGACACGACCGGGGGCCCGTGGCCGTCCGGGCAGATCACCCACGTGTGGGCCGACGCCGGCACCTACACGGTGACCGTCATCGAGCGCTGGACCGCCACCTGGGCTCTGGCCGGCCAGACCGGTCAGCTGACCGCCCTGCGCACCCAGGGGGAGATAGCGGCCTTCCCGGTCCGCCAGCTCGAGTCGGTGCGTAACCGATGAGTTAACCCTCGGTGACACTTTCGCCCCTTTGCCGGGATCCATGGAGGAGCGGGGCCGCCGGAGTAGAAATTCTCTACCTGAAATGTCGGAACGGGAGACGAGCCGCCCCTCGGTTTCGCTGGCCGAGGCGGCCAAGTACCTGAGCCTGCCCGAGGAGTCGGTGCGGAGCCTGGCCGCGGCCGGCTACGTGGAGGCCAGTACCGACTCGTCCGAGCCCGTCTTCAAGATGGTGGACCTCAAGGCGTTCCTCGCCCGTAATGCCGACAACGGGTCGGGCAACCTGCTCGAGCTGGCCGAGGACGATCCCGACCCCCAGGTGCTCCTCGACGATCTCGACGCCCGGTCGGAGGACATGGCCCGGCGGGCGTTCGACATCTTCGCCGCCGCCATCCCGGAGGCACGGGGCTGGTCGCTCAGCGAGCGGGCCCGCTTCATCGCCCAGTCCAAGAGCCGGTTCGAGGCGATCCTCGCCGTCACCGGCCAGGGGGCCGAGGTGGACGAGGCGCTGGTGGACGACCTCCAGGAGGTCGGTGCCGCCGCCGCCTGGGCCCAGTCGCCCCTGCCCCAGCTGCTGGTCACCCTGCGCATTTCCCGCGACCTGGTGGTGCAGACCTCGGTCGAGCTGGCCGAGGAGCGCGGCGGCCGGTGGGGGCTGGCCCTGTCGCTGCTGCTGACCCGGGTGCTGCCGGCGATGGACCGGCTGACCGACGCCCTGGCCCAGGGCTACTGGTCGGCGATGGTCGCCCGCGAGGAGGAGGCCAGCGCCCGTTACGCCTACGTGGTCGAGCACTCCTCCGACGGTGTCTGGGAGGTCGACCTCGACGGGTGCATCCAGTACGCCAACCCGGCCCTGGCCCTCCTGCTCGGCCGCGACGTGGAGGACCTCGAAGGGACGCTGCTGACCGAGGCGCTCGTCGGCGACGAGACCGACCGCATCTCGCTCGACCGGCTGACGCCGTCGGCGGCGGTGCCGTCGGAGCCGTTCGAACTGGCCATCCGCCGAGCCGACGGGGTCCGGCGGGTGCTGGCGGTGCGGGTGCAGGCCCGTCTCCAGGACGATCAGGTGGTGGGCTTCCAGGGGGTCGCCCGCGACACCACCGCCCTCCATGACCTCGAGGCGGAGAAGAACGAGTTCCTGGCCCTGGTCACCCACGACCTGCGCACCCCGCTGTCGACCATCCTCGGTCTCGGGGCCAGCCTCGAGACCCTGGGCGACCAGGTGACGGGTCCGCGGATCCAGCGCATGGGAGAGGCGATCCGCCGGCAGGCCGAGCGCATCTCGCGCCTGGCCGACGACCTCTACGACGTGAGCCGGCTCGAGGCCCACTCCCTGCTGCTGTCGCCCCGGCCGGTGGACCTCTCCCAGGTGGTCGAGGCTGCCCTCGACTCGGTGGACCCGAACGCCGGCGACGTGTCGGCGCTGGTGGAGCGCAAGATCCCTGCCGGGGTGACCGTGCAGGCCGATCCCCGCCGGCTCGAGCAGGTGGTCGCCAACCTGGTGGCCAACGCCCTCGAGCACGGGGCGGCGCCCGTGGTGGTGGAGACCCTCCCGGCCGGACCGGCCGAGGTGCGCTTCGCTGTGCGCGACCACGGGGGCGGGGTGGCCGACTCGGTGGTGCCCGTCATGTTCAGCCGGGTGCACACCCTCTCGCGCCACCAGAGCCGGGCCGGGCTCGGAACCGGGCTCGGGCTGTTCCTCGTCAAGGGCCTGGTCGAGGCCATGGGCGGGCGGGTGCAGTACACCGGATCGGACAAAGGGGCCGTATTCGAGGTGACCCTGGGGGTCCCCCGCCGGCCCGCCGACTCGATGGTGCTCTGAACCCCTTTCAATCGGTCGGCCGGCTCCGTACCCTCTCTGTCGACGTCTACGGAGGGGGAAACGATGCACGCACGGGCGGTCACGTTCAGGGGAGCCACTGACATCGACGCCGGGCTCGACCTGGTGCGCGAGCAGGTGATTCCGATGCTCAAGCAGCAGAAGGGGTACCGGGGCATCAGCGTCAGCGCCGACCGGGCTGGTGGCGTAGTGGGCGTTCTGACTATGTGGGACACCGAGGCCGACCGCGACGCCAGCGAGAGCTCAGCGGAGAAGGCCCGCCAGGAGGCTGCGAGGGTCGTCGGCGGCGAGATCTCGGTCGAGACCTTCGAGCACATCGTCCAGGAGCTAGCCGGCGAGCCGCCCTCGGCTGGGTCCCCCTTGACCATCATGCCCATCTCGATGGACCCATCCAAGGTCGATGACAACATCGCCTTCTTCCAGTCCACCGTGGCGCCCGAGATCAAGGCCACCCCCGGATTCCGGGCCCTGCGCCTGCTCATCAACCGCCAGTCCGGGCGCGGCGTCGTCGGCACCGTGTGGGCTAACGAGGACAGCCGCCGTCAGGCTCTCGAGGCCGGCAAGGCCCGCCAGGCCCGGGCCCGCGAGCGCGGCGTCGAGTTCGGCGAGCCCAGCCTGCGCCAGATCCTGCTGGCCGAGTTCGTGTAGTCACCGGATGCGAACGGTGCGGGCAGGGGGCCCGCACCGTTGGTTGTAGAGCTACGACCCTCCCTGCATCATCTCGATCAGGTCGAATTGCGGAAGCTCGGGGGCCCGTCGCAGAGGGACGCCATCTTCTTGGCCATCTCCTGGGTCTGCGGGGACTCGGAGTTCTTCATCGCCTCCTCGTAGCTGGGGAAGACCACGATGGTGACGTAGGTGTTGGCGCTGTCGCGGTCGCGACACACATAGGCCCGGCTGGAGGTCTGGGCTCCCCCCGCCGTCCGGAAGTCCTGGACCAACTTTTGGATCTCGTCGAACTTGGCCGTCTTGTACTCGATGATCTGCGCGAACTGATCGGACAAGGTTCCTCCTCGGCGCCGGATGGTCCCAGGCTGCCCGCCGCCGGTTCCCCGGTCAACGGCCCACGCCCTAACAATTTCCGAACATCCAGGTAAACGGGTACACACAGCCGGGGCCGATCATCAGGTGTGTCAGCAGTTCGACCGAAAGAGGAACCGATGAGCATCGTTCGCAGCCACCTCAAGAAGATCGTCACCGGCGGCCTGGCCGCCACCGTGGTGGGCGGTGGGGCGGCCGCCTACGCCCTCGGGCAGCCGGCCGGCCCCAGCCTCGGGGACACCACCGCCGCCCAGGCCGCCGCCCAGGTGCAGGCCCAGGGCGGGGCCCAGGGGCAGAGCCCCAGCGGGGCCGCCAAGCCGAACCACCGCCAGCGGCCCGCCACGGCCGGGCTGATGGTCGGCAAGGTCGTCAGCGTCACCACCTCCGGCGGTGCCTACGGCGACGGCCGGATCGAGGTCCAGGCCCCGGACGGCAAGACCGTCACCCTGCCGGTGTCGACTAGGACCCGGGTCGTCCTCTACCACGGGCCGGGCCAGCATCCGACCAAGGAGTCCCTGTCGGACCTCAAGACCGGCGAGATCGTGGTGCTGCGGGTGCAGCGCCGGCCCGGCGTGCGCAAGGGCCAGCTCGGCGCCAACCCGGCTGCCACTCCGAACGGCGCGGCCAGCGGCGGCTCGGCTAGCGGCGGGTCGGCCAGCGGTGGTGCGGCCAACCCGGCCACGCCGACCACCCGTCCGGTCCTCACCCTGATCATCGACACCGGGTTCTCGGGGAGCGCCACGGCGGCGCCGACCGGGTCGAGCGCCAGCCTGTAACCCCGGCGGGTCAGCCCTTGGGCGGGCCGAGCGCCTCCTCGATGTGGTCGAGCATGCGGGCGGTGCATCCCGACAGCTCGACCACCGGGACGGCCTCGCAGAACCGGTCGGCCAGAGCGGCGAAGGCCCGGGCCACGGGGGAGTCGGCCAGGTCCTCGGTCAGCACCACGGGCGAGCCGGTGTCGCCGCCGGCGGCGACGCTCGGGTCGAGCGGAATCGACCCGAGCAGCGGCACCCCGGTCTGCTCGGCCAGGCGCTGGCCGCCTCCCGAGCCGAACAGGGCGTAGGACTCGCCGTGGTCGCAGACGAAGGCGCTCATGTTCTCGATGACCCCGGCCACCCGCAGGTAGCCGCGCCGGGCCATGTCGGCCGCTCTGGCCGCCACCTTCTGGGCGGCCAGGGCCGGGGTGGTGACGATGACCATCTCGGCCCGGGGGAGCATGCGGGCCAGCCCCATCTGGATGTCACCGGTGCCGGGCGGCATGTCGATGAGCAGGTAGTCGAGGTCGCCCCAGGCCACGTCTTCGAGGAAGTGCTGCAGGGCCCGGTTGAGGATGAGGCCCCGCCACATGATCGCCTCCTCCTCTCCCGACAGGAACCCCATGGAGATCACCTTGAGGAGGCCGTCGCCGACCTTGCGCTCGAGGGGGACCATCTTGCGGTCGCGGGCAGGGATCTTCCCCTCGAGGCCGAGCATGCGGGGCACCGAGAAGCCCCAGATGTCGGCGTCGAGCAGGCCGACGGTGAGGCCCCGGGCGGCCAGTGTCGCGGCCAGGTTCACCGTCACCGACGACTTGCCCACCCCGCCCTTGCCGGAGGACACCGCCACCACCCGGGTCGAGGGCGGGATGTCCGTCGCCGGGGCGTCGTCCCGCGCCTTCCACCGGGCCCGGGCCATGAGAGCCGAGCGCTCGTCGGCCGTCATCTCGCCCATCTCGACCTGGACGGCGCCGACCCCGGGAAGCGACCCGACCCGGCCCTCGATGTCGGAGCGGAGCTGGGAGCGCAGCGGGCAGCCGGCCACGGTGAGGGCGACCGTCACCCGGACGGTTCCGTCCTCCACGGCGATGTCGCGGACCATGCCGAGGTCGACGATGTTGTCGCCGAGCTCGGGGTCGATGACCCCGGTGAGCGCCCCCCGGACCGCTTCCGTGTCCACGATATGAATTCTACCGGCCGAGGCCGGTAGTATTGGGGGCGTGGATCGTCAGTCCGTTTACAAGGCGCTGGCGGACGACACTCGCTTCGCCCTGTACGCCGAGCTGGTCGCCTCCGCGGAGCCGCTCAGCACCTCGGAGCTGGCCGGCCGGCTGAAGCTGCACGCCAACACCGTACGACCCCATCTGGAGCGGATGCGCGAGGTGGGCCTGCTCGAGGTCGAGTCGGACCACAACGGGTCGGTCGGCCGGCCCCAGCACCGCTACCGCCCCGCGCCGGGGGCGCCGGGGGTGGACATCGACCCTCCCGCCTACCTGGCCCTGTCCGGCCTTCTGGCCCAGGTGGCGGCGGCGGGGCGCCCCGACCCGGAGGCGGTGGCCAACGAGGTGGGCCGGGGCGAGGGCCGGCGCATGGCGGCGGCCGACGCCAAGCGGGGGTCCGGGGCCCGCCCGAGGCAGAGGGGATGTGTCGAGGTGGTGCGGGCGGCCATGACCCGGCTCGGCTTCGACCCCGTCCTCGAGCCCACCGGCGAGGGGGCCACCATGACCTTCACCCACTGCCCGGTGCGCGAGGTGGCCGAGGCCCACCCCGAGCTGGCCTGCAACCTGCACCGGGGAATAGTCGAAGCGCTGGCCGAGTTGGCCGGAGGCGAGGTGGCCGCTTTCGCCACCCTGGCCGACCCCCGCCCGTGTAGGGCGGAACTGGCCGTCGGGTAGAATTACAATGAGCAACCTGGGAGGGCGACCCGCGTGACGAGCATCACCACCGTCAGCATCGGCAAGAAGAAGGCCCCGATCACGCTGACCGATGCCGCCACGGCGAAGGTCGGAGAGCTCATCGAGCGCGAGGGGAACGAGGCCCTGGCCCTGCGGGTGGCCGTGCGTCCCGGCGGTTGCTCCGGCTACAGCTACGAGATGTTCTTCGACACCGAGCTGGCCTCCGACGACATCACCTCCACCTTCGGTGAGGTGAAGGTCGTGGTGGACCCCATGTCCGCCGACCTGCTGAAGGGCGCCACCCTCGACTACAAGGACGGGCTGCAGGGGGCCGGGTTCCACATCACGAACCCGAACGCCACCCGCACCTGCGGTTGCGGCAGCTCCTTCTCCTAGTCGACGGCCGGTCCTTCGAGGTCGCCGACGACGGCGCCTCCCTCCTCGAGGTCCTGCGCGACCGGCTCGGCTTCCGCACCCCCAAGGACGGCTGCTCCCCCCAGGGCCAGTGCGGCTGCTGCACGGTGTGGGTGGACGGCGCCCCCCGGGTGGCCTGCGTCACCCCCGCCCGGCGGGTGGCGGGCCGGTCCGTCACCACCGTCGACGGCCTCGACCCTGCCGTCCGTGACCGCTGGGCCGGGGCCTTCGCCGCCGCCGGCGCCAGCCAGTGCGGCTTCTGCACCCCCGGCATCGTCATGCGCCTGGCCGGACTCGAGGCCCGCCACGGGCGGACGCCCAGCTCCGAGGAGGCGGCCTCCGCCCTGATCGCCCACCTGTGCCGGTGCACCGGGTGGCGCACGATCCTCGACGCCTGCTCCCTGGCCGCCGGCGACCCCGACCCGTGGGCCGGGCGCGACCGGGTCGGCGCCGAGGCCCGGGCCGCCCTCGAGGGTGGCGTCCCCCAGTCGGTCGGCCCCGAGGTGGCGCTGGGCCGGGGCGGGTTCGCCGACGACTCCGCTCCCGACGGGGCGCTGGTGGCGGTGCCCGACGGCGCCGGCGGCTGGTCGGTGGGCGAGACCCTGTCGGCGGCCCGGGCCGCCGCCGGCAAGGTGCAGGGCCGGCGCACCACCCTCGAGCCGACCTGGCCGGTGGAGGTGCCGCCCGGCGACTGGGACCTGACCCTGTCCACCACCTGGGTGGAGCCGGCCTACCTCGAGACCGACACCTCCTGGTGCGAGCCGGGCGGCGAGCCGGCGACCCCGCTCGGCAACGGCGGGGCCTTCGGGGGCAAGGCCGGATCGCCGCTCCCCGAGGCGGCCCGGCGCCTGTCCGCCCTCCACGGCCGGCCCGTCCGGGTGCTCTGGAGCCGCGAGGACGTCGTGCGCCACGGCCCCAAGCGGCCGCCCATCGGCGCCGGCGTCCGGGCCGACGGGACCGGCGTCCTGCGGGTGGCCCGCACGCCCGGCGTCGCCGAGGCGGTGGCGGCGGTGGCGCCCAGCCTGGTGGTCGAGGAGGTGGACGTGGCCGGGCCGGCCACCTCGTGCGCCCTGCGGGCCGCCGGGTGGGCGGAGGCGGCGGTGCTGCTGGCCGCGGTCGGCGCCCGGGCCGCCGGCACGGCGGGGGGCCCGGCGACCGTGCGGTCACCGACCGGGGCCCAGGCCACCGCCGTCCTCGGACCGGAAGCCATCAGGATCCGGGTCTCCTGCGGGGACCCGCTCGACGAGGTGGTCCTTCGCTCCTACTGCGTCGGGGCCGCCCACATGGCCCTGGGCTGGGTCCGCTCCGAGGCGCTGGCGGTGGACGCCGAAGGGGCGCCCCACGACCTCACCGTCCGCTCGTTCGGCATACTGCGGGCACGCGAGATGCCACCGGTCGAGGTGGAGATCGTGGCGGGGGACGGTCCCCCGGTGAACGGGTCCGACGCGGTCTTCGCCGCGGTGGCGGCCGCGGCCTGGCTGGCCGACGGACTGCCGCCCCGCTGGCCCACTGACAAAGGGAGAGCCACGTGACCACCCCCCAGCGGCCCTACACGCCGATCGTCAGGGTGGGTGACTGGCTGGTCTGCTCCGGGCAGATCGGCATGGCCGACGGCAAGCTCGCCGGCGAGCTCAAGGGGGAGTTGCGCCAGGCCGTGTCGAACCTGCAGGAACTACTGGCCACCGAAGGGGCGACCCTCGCCGACGTGGTCAAGACGACCGTCTTCCTCACCCACATGAGCGACTACGAACGGATGAACGAGGCCTACGTCGAGGTGTTCGGCGACCATCGGCCGGCCCGCTCGGCGGTGGGGGTGACCGCCCTGCCGCTTGGGGCCCTGGTAGAGGTGGAGGCGTGGGCGTACAAGCCACCGAGATCGCGCTAGCGCCGCCGGGCGTCGCCGTCGGTCACCGCCGGCGGGTGGCTCGCCGTCGCCGGCTCCGGACGGCGGTGCTGGTCGTCGTGGTGGCCCTGGTCGCCCCTCTGGCCTGGTCGTACGGGTCGGCGCTGGCGGCCGGCGGCACCGACGGGCTGGGGGTGCGCTCGGTCGAGTGGCTCAAGGACCACGGCGGCGCCGGCCTGGTCCGCTGGGTCGAGAAGGAGTGGTACTCCCACCACGCCCCGCCCGTCGGCGGGCGTCCCGACCCCCGCCTCGTCAACAAGTTCGCCAAGGGCCACGTCGGCGCCTCGGTCGCCGCCGCCTGGCCCCCGCACCTGGCCGCCCCCACCCCCATCGCGCCACTGGCCGCCCCCCTGCCCGACGAGGGGGTGTGGCATCCCGTCGGCCGGCTGGTCGGGGGCCGGCCGGCGGTGTACGCCACGTGGGTGCGGCCCGACGCCGTGCACACCAGCCTGGTGACCGGCGTGGCCTGGATCGACACCCGCCTGGTGCGGGCCACCCTGTTCGCCGGCTACCAGGAGCCCGGCGGCGCCGGCTGGCGCTACACCGCCCCCATCCCGCCGGCCCTGGCCACCACCCTCGTCGCCGCCTTCAACTCCGGGTTCCGGCTGCGCGACGGCGCCGGCGGCTACTACTCGGAGGGCCGGACGGTTCGTCCCCTCCGCGACGGGCTCGCTTCGCTGGTCATCCGGTCCGACGGGACGGCGACGGTCGGGCAGTGGGGGCGCGACGTTTCGATGTCGCCCCAGGTGGACTCGGTGCGCCAGAACCTGTCGCTGATCGTGGACGGCGGCGCCCCGGTGCCCGGCCTCGACACCGAGTCCTACAGGCGATGGGGCTCGACGCTCGGCAACAAGGTGCTGGTGTGGCGCTCGGGGGTCGGGGTCACCGCCAGCGGCGCCCTCGTCTACGCCGGCGGCCGGGGGCTGTCGGTCGGGTCGCTGGCCCAGGTGCTGGCCCGGGCGGGGGCGGTGCGGGCCATGGAGCTCGACATCAACACCGAGTGGGTGAGCTTCTACTACTTCAACCCGCCGGTGGGGCAGCCGGCGTCGCCGGCCAACGGCTCGAAGCTGGTGGCCGACATGTACCGGCCGACCACCCGTTACTTCCTGCCCTCCAGCCGCGACTTCTTCGCCTTCTTCGCCCGCTACTGAGGCGGTCAGGCCCGCCAGCCGGCCGGCAGCAGCGACGCCACCAGCTCGGGAAGGCGGGCGACGGCGTCGACCTTGTCGAAGCAGCCGGACACGCCCCGGAGCTCCACCGTGGCCGTCGGGAAGGCGGAGACCAGCGCCACCCGCACTCCCGGGGCCCGGTCCTCCAGCTCGCCGAGGGTCGACAGGCCGTCGCGGTTGGGCATGAACAGGTCGAGCAGCACCACGTGGGGATGGTGCTCGGCGGCGATGGCCACGCACGCGTTGCCGTCAGCCGCTTCGAACACGGTCGCCCCGGCCGACTCGAGGGCCACCCGGAACACCCGGCGGGCGACCGGGTCGTCGTCGCACACCAGGACCACGGCGCCGGCGAGGCGGTTCACGTTCGACAGGTCGACGACGGGCTGGCCCAGGGCGGCCAGCCGGCTGGTGGCCAGGGCGGCGAAGTCCTCGGGCGGGCGGGGCTGGGCGAAGTAGTAGCCCTGGGCGTAGTCGCAGGCCATCTCGCGCAGCGCCCCCACCTGGTCGTAGGTCTCGACGCCCTCGGCGGTGGCCGACAGGCCGAGCGAGTGGGCCATCTCGATGACCGCGCCCACGATGGCGCCGCTGCCCCCGGGCAGGTTCATGCCGGCCACGAATGACTTGTCGACCTTGAGCACGTCGACCGAGAAGCGCCGCAGGTAGCTGAGGGAGGAGAACCCGGTTCCGAAGTCGTCGACGGCCAGGCGCACGCCGAGATCGCGCAGGGCGGCGAGGGTGCTGTCGACGGTCTCGACGTCGTCCATGAGGACGTTCTCGGTGATCTCCAGGCCTAGGTGGCGGGGCTCGATGCCGGCGGTGGACAGGCACCGCTCGACCAGCGACACCAGCCCCTTCTCGGAGAACTGCCGGGCCGACAGGTTCACCCAGGTGGTCAGGTCGGCCAGCTCCGGCACGTCGCGCCACGCCCGGCTCTGCTGGCAGGCCGCCTCGAGCACCCAGCTCCCCAGCGGGATGACCAGGCCGGTGTCCTCGGCCACGTCCAGGAACTCGATGGGGGCCAGCAGCCCCCGGGTGGGGTGCTGCCAGCGCACCAGGACCTCGGCGCCGACGATGCGCCCGTCGGACAACCGCACCTCGGGCTGGTAGCGCAACCGCAGCTCGCCCTCGTCGATGGCCCGGCGCAGCTCGTTCTCGGAGTCGAGGACCCCGGGCGAGCGCAGACTGGGGGCGTAGAACTCCTGCATGGCCCGGCCCCGCTTGCGGGCCTGCTGCAGGGCGGCGTTGGCGTCGCTCATCAGAGCCTCGGCCGTGGCCCGCCCGTCGGAGGTGGCCACCCCGAGGCTGGCCGTCACCGTCACCTGCCGGCCGCCCACCACGAAGGGGCGGGCGAAGACGTCACGCAACCGCTGGGCGAGGTGGGCGGCGTCGTCCTGGCCGGCGATGTCCTCGGCGACCACCACGAACTCGTCGTTGCCCTGGCGGCCGAGGGTGTCGGTCGGGCGCAGCACCCCCTCGAGGCGCGACGACACCTGCACCAGGAGGTCGTCGCCGCCCTCGTGGCCCAGCTCGTGGTTGACCAGGCCGAACCGGTCGATGTCGAGGGCGACCACGGCCACGGCGCGGTTGGACCGGCGCGACCGCTGCAACGCCTGCGACAGGCGGTCCGACACCAGCGCCCAGTTGGGCAGGCCGGTGAGCGGGTCGTGCAGGGCCCGGTGGGCCAGCAGCTCCTCGGCCCGGTGGCGGCGCAGGGTGGCGGCCAGCACGTTGGCCAGCGATGTCAGGAACTCGCGGTCATGCGGGGCGAACTGGCGCTCGGTGGCCGTCACGACCAGCAGGGCGCCGTAGCCCGACCCGTTGTGGCCGGTTATCTCGGCCGACAGCACCGACGCCGCGTCGCCCACCAGATCGGGAGGCCGGAAGCTGGTGGTCGGGTCCGGCGCCAGGACCCGACCGATGGTGCCGGCAGGCAGGCCGAAGCCGGCCTTAACCAGCAGCCCGCCGCCGGGGGTCGACTCCAGCACCGCCGCCATGACCGTGCCCAGGTTGTCGGCGGCCACCGCCGCCGCCTCGTCCATCAGCACGGTGAGGTCGGAGCCCTCGAGGGCGAGCTGGCCGAGCCAACTGATCGAGGTCTGCTGGCGGGCCCGGACCGACAGCTCGGATTCGGCCTCCTTCAGGTCGGAGACGTCCTGGCTGGTCCCTCTCATCTCGAGGGCGGTGCCGTCGTCGTCGAGCACGGTCTCGCCCCGCAGGTGGACCCAGCGCACCACGCCGTCGGGCAGCACGAGGCGGTGGAACAGGTCGAACGACTCGCCGGTGTCGAGGGCGGCGGTGGTGGTGGCCACGAACCACTGGCGGTCGTCGGGATGCACCCGTTCGAGGACCCGCTCGTGGGTGAGCTCGAAATCGGCCGGCTCGAGCTGGTAGAGGCGGTACATCTCGTCGGACATGTAGATCCGGTCCTCGGCCAGGTCCCAGATCCAGCTGCCCAGCCTGGCCAGGTGCTGGGCCTGGGCCAGATCGGCCCGGCTCTCGGCCAGGACCCGGCTGGTCTCGCGCTCAGCCTCGAGGAGGCGGGCCCGCTCGAGGGCGAGGTCGGCCGAGCGGCCCAGCGACTCCAGCAGGCTCATCTCCTCCCCGCCGAAGAACGGGGTCTGGGCGTGGGTCTGCACCACCAGATAGCCGGACAGGAGGCCGACGGCGAGCACGCCGGGCACCGGCTCGGCCGTGTAGCGGTCGGCGGGACGGGCCACCTGCACCAGGCCGGCCAGCTCTTCGGCCTCCTCGGCGCCGAGCCCGGTGCGGGCCACCACCTCGCCGTCCTCGGTGGCGACCAGCGCCCCCCGCCCCCCGACCAGCGTGACGGCGTGGGGCACCACGGCCACGGCCACGTCGACCACGGTGGTGGCGCCGATCAGGCCGGCCTGGGCCCGGTGGAAGGCCGCCAGGTCGTGCTGGCGCCACAGCATCCGCATCAGCCGGGGGGTGCTGAAGGCCAGGAAGAAGATGAGGACGCCGACGAGCGAGATGGTGTCGGCCACCACCACCGCCGCCGACACCGTGCGCCCATTGGTGGTGGCGGCCGACAGGAGAATGGCCCCGGTGAGGGTGGTGCCGCCGACGGCGAGCAGCCGCATGCGTCGGCGCGACACCGTGGGCTGGTGGCGACCGGCCGACCACAGCCGGGCGATGGCGACCACCGACAGCACCGTCCAGTCGAGGACGTAGACGACGGTGAGGAGGGCGGCCCAGCCCGAAGGTGTCTGCCCCGGCTTGGGCAGGTTGGGGACGGCGATGGAGCCGACGACCACCACGGCCGTGGACAGCTGGGCCAGCCGGTTGGACACGTTGCGCGACCGGCCGAACGACCACGCCGCCCGTAGGAAGGTGTAGGGCCACAGCGCCAGCAGGGCCAGGGCCGCCCGGGACAGGGGACCGGTCGGGTCGATGCCCGTGTGGCGGACCACCCCGCTCAGGGCGATGACGAGAACGCCTACGGAAAAGCCGCTGGCCAGCCAGCCGGCCGCCTTGCTGCGCCGTTGGTGCCACAGCTGGGTGGAGGACGCCGCGACCGCCAGGAGGACGAGCACCTCAGACCAGTTGAGGGCGTCAACCGCCCTCGCCAGGCTCTGCATCTAGGCCCTGCCTCCGGTCGCCGTACCGCTTTTGCCTCACGGTACGGGTCGTCCGGCGTGGGCGGTATCGCCCGGAGGGGCCATTTGTCGATGACCCATCCGGCTCGGCCCGGGCTGGTCAGGGCCAGCGGGCCTGGCCGAAGCGGTAGCCGACCGAACGGACGGTCTGGATGAGGTGGGCCTGCTCCTCGCCGAGCTTGGCCCGCAGCCGGCGGATGTGGACGTCGACGGTGCGGGCGCCGCCGTAGTACTCGTAGCCCCACACCCGCGACAAAAGGGTCTCGCGGGTGAACACCTTGCCGGGATGGGTGGCGAGGAACCGCAGCAGCTCGTACTCCATATAGGTGAGGTCGAGGGGCCGTCCCGCCAGCGATGCCTGGTAGGTCTCGAGGTTCAGCACCAGCGGCCCGTGCTCGATGAGGTCGGGGCGCAACCCCCGGCCCGTCCGCCAGAACAGGTGCTTCAGGCGGGCCTCGAGCTCGTCGGCCCGGACCGGCAGCAGGCAGAAGTCGTCGAACAGGTCCTCGCGCAGCTCGAGGTCGGTGAGCCCGCCCGCCTCGATGACCAGCAGCAGCGGCTCGAGGGGCAGGTCGCGCTTGCGCAGGGCCCGGCACAGGGCGAAGGCGTCCTCGCCCCGCCCGCCCGGGCAGACGATCGCCCCCGACCATCCCTCCTCGGGCTCGAGGCGCGACGCCTGGTCGACCACGCTCACCGCCTTCCACGGGTAGCCGGCCCGGTCGAGCACCAGGGCCAGCTCCGCAGGAGGCGGATCCGGGAAGACGAGGATCGGCTCCATGGCTCGGCCCTACAGGCGGGCCAGGTACCTCTCCAGCTCGAACCGGCTCACGTGGGTCGTGTAGTCGACCCACTCGGCCCGCTTGTTGCGGATGAACCACTCGAACACGTGCTCGCCGAGGGTCTCGGCCACCAGCTCGGAGGCCTCCATCTCCTCGACCGCCTCCACCAGGCTGCCGGGCAGGGACCGGATGCCCTCGGCCGCCAGCTCGGTCGGGGTCATGGCGTACAGGTTGGTGGCCGCCTCCGGCGCCAGGTCGTAGCCCTCCTCGATGCCCCGCAGGCCGGCGGCCAGCACCACGGCGAAGGCCAGGTAGGGGTTGCAGGCCGGGTCGGGAGCCCGGTACTCGATGCGGGTCGACTCCGGCTTGCCCCGCCGCGGGTGAGGCACCCGGACCAGGGCCGAGCGGTTGTTGCGGGCCCACGACACGTAGACGGGCGCCTCGTACCCGGCGACCAGGCGCTTGTAGGAGTTCACCCATTGGTTGGTAACGGCCGTGATCTCGCGGGCGTGGGTGAGCAGGCCGGCGATGAAGCCCTTGCCGGTCTTGGACAGCCCGTAGGGGTCGCCCGGGTCGTGGAAGGCGTTGACGTCCCCCTCGAACAGGGAGAAGTGGGTGTGCATGCCCGAGCCCTGCACCCCCTGCACCGGCTTGGGCATGAACGTGGCGTGGACGCCGTTCTCCTGGGCGATCTCCTTCACCACCAGCCGGGCGGTCATCACCGTGTCGGCCATGGTCAGGGCGTCGGTGTAGCGCAGGTCGATCTCGTGCTGGCTGGGGGCGTCCTCGTGCTGGGCGTACTCCACGGGGATCCCCATCTCCTCGAGGGTCAGCACCGTCCGCTTGCGCAGGTCGGCGGCCAGGTCGGCCACCGTCAGCTCGAAGTAGGAGCCGGAGTCGAGCGGGCGGGGCTCGCCCCCGTCGAGCTGGCCGGAGGCGAAGTAGAAGTACTCGAGCTCGGGGGCGGCGTAGAAGGAGAACCCCTTCAGGCGGGCCGCCTCCAGGGCCCGGCGGAGAACGTTGCGCGGGCAACCCTCGAACGGGGTGCCGTCGAGGTTGACGATGTCGCAGAAGACCCGGGCCACGGGCATGTCACCCTCCCGCCACGGGAGGATCTGGAACGTCTTGGGGTCAGGGCGGGCCAGCACGTCGGACTCCTGGACCCGGCTGAACCCGTCGATCGCCGACCCGTCGAAGGTCATCCCCTCCTCCAGGGCGCCCTCCAGCTCGGCCGGGGTGATGTTGAAGCTCTTGGGGACGCCGAGGACGTCGGTGAACCACAGCTGGATGAAGCGGATCCCCCGCTCCTCGACGGTCCGGAGCACGTACTCCTGCTGGCTCTGCATCCGACCTCCCTCTGGGCGCCCGACTAGTCTCCCAGCCCGGCGGGGCCCGAGCCCCCCGGTTCACCGTGTCTTCATATTTCGGTAATTCGCGGGAAACGGGACCTGCCCAAGCTCGCCGAGCTACCACCCACAGGAGGACTGTGCCGTGCAGGAACGCACCCCGGACGAGGTGCTGCGTCTCGCCCGAGACGAGGACATCCAGATCGTCGACTTCCGGTTCTGCGACCTTCCGGGGCTGATGCAGCACTTCTCGGTGCCGGCCGACCAGCTGACCGAGGACAGCTTCGGCGAGGGCCACGGGTTCGACGGGTCGTCGATCCGCGGGTTCCAGGAGATCCAGGAGTCGGACATGATCCTGATCCCGGACCCGAACACCGCCTACGTCGACCCGTTCCGCCAGCACAAGACCCTGAACATCAACTGCTGGGTCCACGACCCCCTCACCGGCGAGAGCTACTCACGGGACCCCCGCTACGTGGCCCGCAAGGCCGAGGACTACCTGGTGTCGACCGGCATCGCCGACACCGCCTACTTCGGCCCCGAGGCCGAGTTCTTCATCTTCAACGACGTCCGCTTCATGCAGGACCAGCGGTCCGCCTTCTACCAGGTCGACTCCATCGAGGGCATCTGGAACTCGGGTCGCGACGAGAACCCCAACCTCGGGTTCAAGCCCCGCTACAAGCAGGGCTACTTCCCGGTGCCGCCCATGGACCACTTCCAGGACCTCCGCTCGGAGATGACCCTGGTGCTCAAGTCCCTCGGCATCGAGGTAGAGGTCCAGCACCACGAGGTCGGCACCGCCGGCCAGGCCGAGATCGACGTCCGCTTCGACACCCTCCTGTCGATGGCCGACAGCCTGATGCTGTTCAAGTACGTCATCAAGAGCGTGGCCCGCAACGCCGGCTACACCGCCACGTTCATGCCCAAGCCGCTCTTCCAGGACAACGGCTCCGGCATGCACACCCACCAGTCGCTGTGGAAGGCGGGGGAGCCGCTGTTCTACGCCGAGACCGGTTACGCCGGCCTTTCGGACATCGGCCGGTGGTACATCGGCGGGCTGCTCAAGCACGCCCCGGCCATCCTCGCCTTCGCCGCCCCCACCACCAACTCCTACAAGCGCCTGGTCCCCGGCTACGAGGCCCCGGTCAACCTGGTGTACTCGCAGCGCAACCGGTCGGCGTCGTGCCGCATCCCGCTGTACTCGAAGAGCCCGAAGGCCAAGCGGGTCGAGTTCCGCTGCCCCGACCCGTCGGCCAACCCCTACCTGGCCTTCGCCGCCATGCTCATGGCCGGCCTCGACGGGGTGCAGAACCGGATCGAGCCGCCCGACCCGGTGGACAAGGACCTCTACGACCTGCCGCCCGAGGAGCTGGCCCTGGTTCCGCAGGTGCCCGGCTCCCTGGACCAGGCCCTGGCCGCCCTCGAGGCCGACCAGACCTTCCTGAAGGCCGGCGGGGTGTTCACCGACGATCTGATCGAGACCTGGATCAGCTACAAGCGGCTGAACGAGCTCGACGAGGTCCGGCTGCGGCCGCACCCGTGGGAGTTCTACCTCTACTACGACATCTAGTCGGAACAGGCCTCTGATCTGGGCGTCCTTGCTCAGCCGGTCGCCGAAGTCCGCGCCAAGTCAGCGGGATATCCGAGGACGCGGCCCTGAACAACCTTGACGCTGGCCCCTGATCGGATCACTTGGTCGGCCGCAACCCAAGCAGCCGCGAGATCGTTGATCCGCGGGCTCACTCGGCAACGATCTGTTCGGGCCGCCGGGCGGCCGAAGAGGCGCATAGCGTTTCGACGTAGGTCTTCAGCTTGAGCAGGTCTTGTTCGAGGTCATTTCGACGGTCCCGGTGATCGGGGTTGAACCAGTAAAGGAAGATCTCGAGAGCGCGGGGCAGGTGAGTGATCCGGTAGGACTCCCTCACCGTTGTGCCCGTGCCCTCCGGTCGAACCTCGATACACCATTCGGTGGAGTCGGGGTACAGCTTGGAACTCAGGGTCCGCCACACCAGTGTTCTGCCAGGTTCGATCGCCATGACCTCGTTGGTGCGGGTCCAACGCCTGAAGCCTCTGCGGTTATGACCCCGAAAGCAGGCGCCGACGGCCGCTCCCTCCGCCGGCTCGATCCAGTAACACTTCGTTGCCTCGCCGCTCCAACGGTCCTGGAGGGTGACGTCAACGACCACATCCCAGACCACGGCGGGAGCGGAGTTGATATGGACTCGCGCCTCGGCGGCAGGTGAGATCCGCATGCGGCTCTTGGCCGCCCTCAGCGGTTGCGACATGCGCCCCCCTTACCATCCACTGGAACGTTATTACACTATCACAATCCAGTAGGTTGTCAATGTCATGACTGACGCCGGCCCCGAGGCCACCCCCCGCCGTCGTGCTTCGCGGCTGGCCCGCGTCCAAGCCACCCGGACACAGGTGCTCAACGCGGCCACGGACCTGTTCCTCAGTCAGGGCTATGTGGCTACCACCATGGGCGACATCGCTGCCGCAGCGGGCGTGGCCGTCCAGACCCTCTATCTGCGTTTTGGGAGCAAGGCACAACTGCTCAAGGAATGCTTCGACGTGGCGGTGGTGGGGGATGACCAGCCGATCCCCCTCGCCGAGCGCACATGGGTCGAGCAGCTCAAGCAGGAACCACGGTTGAACGAATCACTCAAGTTGCTGGTCCGCAACTCGCAGGCGATCCTGGAACGCGCTGTTCCTCTCTACACCAGCATCGAACAGGCAGCAGCCGATCCAGAGGTTGCCGAGCTGCTCATCGAAGTGAAGCGTCAAAAGCTTGAAATGGTAGGAGTGTTCGCATCCATGCTCCTGTCCAAGACCGGATACAACCGGCGGGTGAGCCTTCCAGAGGCTACGGACCTCTTGTACGCGATCGGCAGCGAAGAGCTGTACCGGCTTCTATGCATCGAACGCGGATGGTCAGGAGACCGGTGGAAACAGTTCGTCCTGGGATCGTTGAGCGATCTGCTCTCATGACGTGTACGGGGCCTCCGGCATCTAAGAAATTCCATATTGACCGCGATCCTGAGCGGATTCGGCGGTGGCCAGGGGCGATCATTCCCCGGTGCGACGCGCCACCGGCCAGGCCCCGGTACCGGTGTCGTTATGGCTAAGGCTCCCGCCGGTCTGGCTACCTCGCCGGAGCTGGAAGAACCATCGCCAGCTAGGCGCCCGGAGAAGTACCGAGATCCCAACACCGCCGCCCTCGAAACGACGGACCCAGCGGCAAGTCAACCACCGTCGCCACAGCTCCTCGTCGTCGACGATCCCCGACAGTCGGCGCATCGACTCCATGCCGCCGAACTCGGCCAAGACGCCCCCGAGGTCGAAAACGACCGCCTCCACCGGTGCTCCAGCCATCAGCGCAAAGTAGACGTAGGCTTCGGTCAGTCCCGGGCCCCGACGTGCTAACGGCGGTCACCGACGAATCCGAGGCCTGCTTGGGTGTCTATGCCGAGGTCGAGTCACCAGGTGCCGTGGTCGTTCCGCGACATCAACGACAATTATCCGTGGGGGCAATAGAGCTCTATCTGGATGTTGTCAGGATCCCTGATGGTGACGAGCAAGCCCAACGGGGTCGTCTTGACCGCGGAGGACTCGATACCGAGGGTGCCAAGCCGAGGTATCCAAGCCGAGAGATCGTCGGGGCTGGGTACGGTCAACGCGACGTGGTCGACACCGCAAAGGATTTCGGAGAATGGGGCGGCACCGTTGCGGGAGTGTTGGGTCAGGCCGATGAGGAGGCCGCTGTGGTGTTGAAGGATCACCTTTGACCATGCCCCGTCAGGGTCGGATAGACGAGCCAGCTCCTTCAGCCCGAATAGCTCGCTGTACCACGCCGCGCTGCGTTCGAGGTCGGACACGCTCAGGTTGACGTGGTGGACAGCTCCGGTGATCTCAGGCATTTGTCGTTCCCTTTCGTGACGCCCGTGACCTTGCCGGCGGGCCAGATCGACGTCGTCTCAGCACCTCCACCACGACGTCCACGAGATCATCGGTGTACTGGACCCACCGCTGCCCTCCGGGCTCGTTGGCGATCTGTTCCCCCGCCACGCCGAGCAGCATCGCCCGCATCAGATCCAAGCCGGCCGGGTCGGTCACCCCGGCCCTGACCAGCCAACCCTCGAGGATCGTCAAGGCCCGTCGGCTGATTTGCATGGATCGTTCGGAGGGTGAGAACTGCGGAATGCTGTGCTGGAACAGCAGCTGATACCGCACCGGATCACGGGTGCAGAACTCTATGAAGTGCCGGCATCCCTGGCGCAGCGCTGCGGTCGGGTCTGGATCGAGAACCAGCCGCTCTCGCTCCTCGACGAGCTCCTGGAAACCCTGGGCGAACATGGCGTCATACAGCTCCGCCTTCGAAGGGAAGTAGCTGTACAGGGAGGGTTGGCGGAGATCGACGCGATCAGCCAGCTCACGGAGGGAGACGCCCCCGAGCCCGTCCCGGCGGGCGAGTTCCCATGCCGCGGCAAGGATCTGTTCCATCCGGGCCCGCCGTCGGCGTTCCCTCGGTGTGGCGCTCTCGTCCGTGCTCAGTGGCTCATCCTACTCGATAGGGCATTGACTTTTGATCGATGGTCAGTAATCTATCGCTGATAGGCAACGCTGGCAACTAGGAGGAGAACCCATGCATTACGTCGTCCTCGGCGCGCACTCGCCGGAAGTTTGCCCGACGAGCAACGCCAAGACCCGGTCCCTGCTACTGGAGATGGCGCCCTTGATCCCCAAGATCGCCGAGCAGAACTCGGTGACAATCGTGGCGGGTCCCTTCGTCAACCGGGAGCACACGACCGTCGTGATCGTCGAGGCGGAGCGCGCCGAGAATCTGGATGAGTTCCTTAACCAGACCCGGTTGGCCCAGTGGAACCGCCTCCACATCATCCCGTCGCTGCACCTGTCGGAGGGCATCCGCGACGTGGAAGCCGAGAACTCTCTCTTCTGATCCCGTCCAGGGCCGGAACACCGGGGCCGTCCTCAGTCGCTGTCACTGAATGCGGTGGGGTGTTGGTCTCCTCTCGGCCAACGCTGACAGCGCCGTCTCGTGGCCGACAGGTGGCGGTGCGTCTTGGTTCATCGGGTCCGGCGGTGATCCGTCAACGTCAGTGAGAGCTATTGCCTGGCCGACCACCCATGCCTATCGTCAAATTGGAACGGTGGAGGCAGGCGCGGTGCCCGCCCGATGGAGGGTGAAATGGCGGCATACGGAACGGTGATGCTCGGAAAGCTGGCCGTGGGTGCCTCTATGGACGACTGGCGAAAGGGCCTGGAGGACTGGAAGCGGGAGCGTCGGGTGCCTGGGTTCCAGGGGGAGTACGCGCTGCTCGGCGACGACAAGCGAACCATCGTCAGCTGCGTGTCCTTCGAGTCCGAGCAGGCTTATCGGCGCCTCGCCGAAGACCCGGAGCAGGATCAGTGGTACCGGGAACGGATAGCTCCGCTGCTTGAGGGGGACCCGCAGTGGATCGACGGAAGCTGGGCCGACTGACCTAGGCCGAGGCCTCCTGACCGCTTCCGCTACGGCGCCAGGCGCACGCTGGCGGGCGGTCGGTGCTCGGGGCGGAACCGTCGCAGCAATCCGATATCGCCGTGGCTGCGCAGGCCCCGCCGTCTGGCCTCGGCGGGGCTGAGCCGTCCGACCAGCAGGCCCAGGATCGTCTGCGGGTCCCCGGAGAGGACTAGGTCCGGGGACTGCGCCGGTCCGAGCCGAACGTCGAGCTGTCCCCCCGACGCTTCGATTACCGCGGCCTCCTCGCCAGTGTGCACGGCGATCGAGAGCGGACCGGCCTCGGGGTCGTTGTCCACCCAGTACTCCGCAACAGGAAAGGCCAGCCAGTGGACGCGGAAGGCGTCGCCTTCTGGGGACTCGCCCATGAAGCGGCTCCCCCAGCGTCCCAGCGCTCGCAGGACTGGCTCCAGCTCTCGCCCCGACTCGGTCAGTTCGAACAAGGTGGTGGCGACCGGCGGTGGTGCGGCCTGCCGGCTGACCACCCCGACCGCCTCGAGATCTCTCAGCCGCTCAGCGAGCAGGTTGGTGGCGATGCCGGGCAGGCCGTGCTGAAGGTCGGTGTAGCGGCAGGGGCCCCTCAGTAGGAGCTCGCGCACGATGAGCAGGTTCCAGCGGTCCCCGACGGCGTCCAGGGCCCGGGCCACCCCGCAGTACTGCCCGTAGGAGCGCACGTCGCCATCGTATCGGGACCTGACTTTAGAAACAAAACTATCTACTTGACTTTCTAAAGTCGACGGCGTTAGACCTATGCCGATGCGTAGCAAGCCCCTGGTCCTGGCCTCCCTGGTGGTGGCCGCCTTCACCATCAACCTCGACACGACGATCGTGAACGTGGCCCTGCCGACCCTGGTTCGCCGGCTCAACGCCACCAACTCGCAGCTGCAGTGGGTAGTGGACGCCTACAACCTGGTGTTCGCCGCTCTCCTGTTGACCTCGGGCAGCCTGTCGGACCGGCTGGGACGCAAGGGGATGCTGCTCGGCGGGCTGGGTCTCTTCTCGGTGGCGTCGTTCATCGGCGGGCTGACCACGACACCGGTCCAGCTGATCGGTGCCCGGGTGGCCATGGGGCTCGGCGCCGCCATGATCTTCCCAGCGACCCTCTCTCTCATCGCCAACGTCTTCACCGGCCGGGTGGAGCGCGCCCGGGCCATCGGAATCTGGGGTGCCTCCGCCGGTGTGGCGGTGGCCATGGGCCCTATCGCCGGCGGCTGGCTGCTGGAGCACTTCGGGTGGGCGTCGATCTTCTACGCCATGGCGCCGGTTGGACTGCTGGCCGCGGTAATGGTCGCCGCTTCGGTCCCGAGGTCGCGCGATCGCACCGCGGGCCGGATTGACCCTCCCGGCTTCGGCCTCTCGACCCTGGTGATGGCCATCCTGGTGTTCAGTCTCATCGAAGCTCCGGTGCACGGTTGGGCGGCCGGCCGCACTGTGGCGGGCTTCCTGCTGGCGGCATCGACTCTCGCCGTGTTCGTCGTGTGGGAGCGTTCCACTCCTCATCCGATGCTCGATGTGAGCCTGTTCCGGGTGCCGCGCTTCACTGCGGCCAGCGCCTCGGTGACGGTGGCGTTCTTCGCTCTCTTCGGGTTCATCTTCTTGATGACCCAGTACTTCCAGTTCATCCAGGGCTACGGGGCATTGTCCACCGGTGTGCATCTGCTGCCCGTGGCAGTCTCGGTCGGGGCGGCCTCGGTAGTGGGCACCAAGTTGGCCATTCGCTTCGGAACCAAGCTGATAGTCACCGCGGGACTGCTAGCCACGACCCTTTTCTACGGCTGGGTGGCGGCGGTGATAGACAGCCACACCAGTTACGGGGTCATCGCCGTGCAAATGGTGCTCTACGGCATCGGCATGGGCTTCACCTCGGCGCCGGCGACGGAATCGATCATGGGGGCGGTTTCGCGCCAGAAGGCGGGGGTGGGTTCGGCCGTAAATGACGCCACCCGTTTGCTCGGAGGCACGCTCGGGGTGGCGGTGATCGGCAGCGTGTACGCCTCGCTGTATGGGTTTCGGCTGTCGCAGACTCTGCCGGCCCGACTGCCCGCCTACGCCGCGCAGGCCGCCCACCAATCGGTAGGCGCCGCCCTCGTCGTCGCCCAACGGGTCGCCGCCCTAGGTCACCCGCAGCTGGCCGGCGCCGTGCACCAGGCGGCCACCAATGCGTTCCTTCACGGGATCAGCGTCGGGTGCCTGGTCGCCGGCGCCGTCGCCGCTGGTGGCGCGCTGCTGGCTGGCGCCCTCCTGCCCGCCCAGCCTCCGACCGAGTCCGTCGTGGAACCGGCGGAGCCCGATTCGGCCCTGGTGCCGGTGCCCGTCCTCGCCCTCGACGAATAGAGGAATGCGGAGCCTGAGATCTTTGGATCGAGTGGCCTGACTCTTCGGCCGATCGTCGGGCTGGTACAACGGCGGGGTGGAGGCGGTCGCTCTCGGAAGCTCAGATCGGGCTGGAGCGGTAGCCGCCCTCGTCGCAGCGTTCTGGGACTACTCCGAGACGCTTCACCTGCTGCCGAAGGAGTCCCGGCGACGACACGTGCTCCCTCGCTACCTGCGGGCAGATTGTGCCGACTCCCTCGCTTACAGGACCCTCCTCGGGGTCGTGTCCGAGGGACGGGTTATCGGCGCCGCAGCTTGGCTTCCACCTGAGGCGTACCCGCTCTCGCTGCAACGGCAGGTCGCCCAGGTTGGCTATCTGCTACCCGCCCTGCCTTGGGCGCTCGCCGTCGCCCAAGAAGCCCGCAGGGGTCAGCTCGCCAACCGCCATCAGCATCCCCAGAACCCGCACTTCTACCTCCGCTCCATCGGGGTCGTCCCCGACTGGCAAGGTCGAGGCATCGGCCGCGCCTTGATGACCCCGGTGCTCCAACAAGCTGATGACCGTGGCGTCGGCTGCTTCCTCACCACCGCGGAACACAAGAACCTCGCCTTCTACGAGCGGTTCGGCTTCCGGATCTCTTCGAACTATTGCCCCACGCCGCCATGGCCCGAGGTGTGGGGCTTATGGCGCGACCCTCGGTGATGCCGTGAACGAGGGGAGCCGGTCGCCTCCTTGAAGCCGAGGTCAGTCGGTCAGCTGTGCCGACGCCCATTGAAAGGGGTAGGGCAGGCCGGCTCTGAGGAACGGACCCGGGTCACCTTCCCATTGCCAAGATCGCATCTGGTCCTCGGTGCGGCGTCCCGCCAGGGCGCGGAACACCTCGTAGGCCGGGGCCTCTACGGTGGTGGCCTGCGGGTCGTCGGGGACGCCGAGCCACCATTCCCTCAGCTCGGGCGCCCGCAGGAGCAGCGTGGGGGCGCTCGCCTCACCAAGGACCTGGCGCCATCGGCCGATGCTTCCCCTGAGGGCCAGGGCGACGGCGTCGGCTGGCACCCGATCCGCTTTGAGGGTGCCTCGGAGGTCTGCTTCGTGGATGACGGCGTCTCCGAATGCCCACCGGGCGGGTGGCCCCATCACCGGGTGGTCCTCGAGTGCAGCGAAGGGCTCCAGAGCCTCTTCCCAGCGCCCCAGCACCGCCTGGACCGGCAGATCGGAGAAGCGCGCCACCTGGCTGGCGGTCCACGCCTCTGAGGCGTAGCCGTCGAGTCGGCCGGCTACCCAGTCTTCGCACAGGCCGGCCAGATGGGCCACCAGGTCCCGGACCCGCCAGTCCGGACAGGACGGGATCACCGAGTCGGCGTTGGCGTCTGTGACCAACTTTGCGATGCGCTGCTGGACCAGCCGATAAGCGCCGGTGTCCACGATGGCAAGTGTGGCATGGCCTCCCCTCCCACTCGTGGGTCAGTTAGGACCGGAATCCTGGGGCGCGGGGCGGGAAGCTTTGGGACACTCCGGCCGTGGATGACGGCCCCGAGATCGCCATTGCCGGCTGCCGTGCGGCGGCCAGCGCGGACCCGGAGGACCTCTACCCGGACCCCGACTCCGAGCTGCTGGTGGCTGCACTGAGGGCCAGGGGCCGCCGCGCCGCCATGGTCAGCTGGGACGACCCCGCTGTGACCTGGGAAGCCATCGGGGTCGTGGCCGTCCGCAGCACCTGGGACTCGGTCGACCGGCCGGCTGAGTATCTGCGCTGGGCCCGTCACGTCGGGGAGGTCTCGACGCTGGTCAACCCGGCCGACGTGCTGGCCTGGAACCTCGACAAGGTCTACCTCGCCGATCTGGCCGGCCTCGGCGTGCCGGTGGTGCCGACCCGATTCCTTCGCCCAGGTACGTCCTGGGCGCTCCCGCCGGGCGAGTTCGTCGTCAAACCAGCGATCTCTGCCGGCGGCCGGGACACCGCCCGGTACGGCCCACCTCACGCGGCCGACGCCCAGTCGCACATCCGCCGCCTGCTGGACCGAGGCCAGACGGTGATGGTCCAGCCCTACCTCCCAGCCGTGGAGGACCCCGGCGAGATGTCGGTCGTGTTCATCGACGGTCGCTTCAGTCATGCCGTGCGAAAGGGTCCGGTCCTACAGGCGGGGGCGGGCGTCGTCGAGCGCCCCTGGGAACGGATGACCTACCTCGGGGCGGCCACGCCTTCATCCGCCGAGCGTGACGTCGCCCAGTGGGCCGCGGCGACGGTCGAACGCCGATTCGGGCCGCTGGTGTACTCCAGGGTTGACCTCATCAGGGACCGCACGGGGGAGCCCCTCGTCATCGAGGTCGAACTGATTGACCCCTATCTATCCCTGTCCCTCTCGCCCGGCGCCCCGGCGACACTCGCCTCCGCCCTGGACCGGTGCCTCGTCCGGACGAGATCAGCCAACTGAGGTGGGGCGAGTGTCGTCGGTCTCCAGGACGGCGTAGCAGAGAGAATCTCGCCATGCGCCCTTGGTGTACATGTGGCCGCGGAGTCGTCCTTCTAAGGTCATTCCGGCCTTCTGGAGAACTCGGCCCGAGGCCGGATTGTCGGGGTGATGCGTCGCCCAGATCCGGTGCAGGCGCAGTTGGTCGAACCCGAAGCGGACTACAAGCCGGACCGCTTCGGTAGCGAGGCCTTTCCCCCACCATTGCCGGGCGAGGGCGTATCCGATCTCCCCGCTGCGATGCTCGGGCCTGTCGATCCCGAGTCGGAGTGTTCCCACCAAGGATTGTCCGGGGCGATGCTCGATGGACAGGTGGTACTGGGTTCGCGGTGTGACGGTTGCGGCGGCGATGGTCTCGGCCAGCCAGACGGCTTCTGCCTCCGCCGTTACCGGGTCGAGTGCGATGTAGCGCACGACCAGCGGATCCGAGAAGATGGCGACCAGGACGTCAAGGTCGGTCTCCGCCAACTCTCGCAAGACGATTGCAGCGCCCTCCACCCGAACCGGGTGGACGATCGGCGGCACAGACGAGTCGTTCACCCAATCATGTTGGTCCCTTCTCGGCCGCGGCGCGCCGAGGTTTCCGTTGCGTCAGTATGACAGCATGTCAGCGGCCTTCCCGACGTTGCGCTCGGTGGTTCTCGATACGACGGACGCCCGGGGCTTGGCAGAGTTCTACCGCCAGCTTCTCGGGTATGTCTACCGGCCGGGCGATGAGGAACCCCCACCCGGCGAACCGGACCCGAAGGGCCGGGACTGGCTGGTTCTCACCGACCCGGAGGGCAGCCGGCGACTGGCGTTCCAGCAGGTGGATCGGCTGGCACCCTCCACCTGGCCAGCCGAGGAAGTTCCTCAGCAGCTGCATCTGGACCTGAGCCTCCCCGGCAAGGACCGGCTGGCCGCCGAACACGAAAGGGTGCTGGCTCTCGGCGGCAGACTCCTCGATGACCGCTTCGACGACGAGGTCGAACCTCTGCGGGTTTACGCCGATCCGGCAGGCCATCCGTTCTGCCTGTTCGTGGCGACGGACTGATACAGCCGGCCCGAGGATCGAAGCACGCCCTCGGCACTGATCTCGCTCAACTGGCCGGGGGAGGCTTGGTGGCCTCGATCAGAAAGCGGCTGGCATAAGCCACGAACGGTCCGGCCTCGACGATCCGCTGGTGCAGGGCCTCCAGGCGGTCCCGGTAGCGCTCCACCGTGAAGCCGGGGACGATCCACACGACAAGCCGGAGGAAGTACACCACGGCCCCGACGTCGTAAAACTCGGTCCGCAGACGCTCGAGGCGCAGATCGGTAACCGTGAGCCCGGCCGCCTCAGCGGCCGAGCGGGCCAGGCCGGGGTCCCGAGCGGGGGGGCCGGTTTGGGGACCCATCATGAACTCGGTCAGCTCGGCCACGCTGCGGGGTCCGACCTGTTGGGAGAGGAATCCCCCGCCGGGGCGAAGCACCCGGGCGATCTCGCCCCACCAGGTGATGACCGGGTGGCGGCTGGTGACCAGATCGAAGGAGGCGTCGGCGAAAGGGAGGGCCGGGCGGTCGTCGTCGGCGGCGACGACCCACGCCCCCCGGGGTCGCAGCCGGCGGGCGGCGACGGGGATGTTGGGCGGCCAGCCTTCGGCAGCCCACCAGCACAGCGGGGAGTTGAGGGATCTTGGCGAGCAGCTCGCCGCCTCCTGATTGAACGTCGAGGACGGCGCTGGCCGTCCGGTAGCGCTCGGCGACCAAGCCCGAGTAGCCCCAGGAGGGACGCTGCTCGCTGGCTCGGCCCTCCAGCCAGGCAAAGTCCCAACCCTCGATCGGGGCCGCCTCCGCCTCGGCGACCAGCTCCTCGAAGGACCGCCCCACCGACCCGATTCCAGCACGAGCCCGAGGCGCACGCCGCGGTATGTGATTGTCGGGCCCACGACCTGCTGGTATTGCGTGGTTGACCTGGCAGGGATCAAGGAGGCCAAGCGGATGCCGAAGGCGGTCAAGGGGAACGCAGGGCGGAGGCCGCCCGAGCCCACAGCCAGCCACTCCGAAGTCGAGGATTGGTGTAGACGCCAGATGCCCCACCTGCAGCCGATCCTCGAGCGGTTGGACGAGACGATCCGGTCGACCATCCCCGGTCTCCACTACGCCGTCAAGTGGAAGAGGCCGTTCTACGGGCTACCGGAGCTGGGTTGGATCATCGAGCTCGCCGCCTACGACGTCTCGGTGAACGTCCTCTTCCTCGGCGGCGCTGACTTCGAGTCCCCACCGCCGCTGGGGACCGCCGATCGGACCCGGTACGTCAAGGTGACCACCGAGGAGGAGGTGCAGCGACCCGAGCTACGCAAGTGGATCGAGGAGTCCTCCCGCACACCCGGTTGGGGTTAGCGGCTCCCAGCGGGCGGCCGACCTCGCTAGCCGAGCCAGATCTCCGTCGGGGAGCCGATCTGCTGGCGGAGCCAGCCCAGCCAGATGCCGGGATCGACCGCCTGGAGGAGCACGGCGGTCACGTCTCGGAGCGACACCACACCCCGACCGATTTCCGGGTGCTCGACGACGAGGTGGCGGATCTCCTCGTTGAGCATCACTGCCGCCGCCTCGACCACCGTCATGTCCGCCGGGGCCGTGATGGGGTGGTGGGTGGCGATCCGGGCCACCGCGCATTCAGGGTCGACCCCGCGTTCGACGGCGCGGGTGACGTCGCGTTCGGTGACGATGCCGGCCCCCCCGCCGACCAGCAGGCAGGACACCCCAGCCAGGTGCATGGCGGCGGCCGCCTCGGCGATGGTCGCGTCCCCGGAGATCACCAATGCGGGCCGGGCGACCAGGGCCGCCACGGGGGAGCGGGGCCCGGTCACCGGTGCCGAGCGGCGCGTTCCCGGGGCGGACTCCCATTCGATGCGGATCTGTGCTTCGCTCATCTGCCTCACCCCCTGACGTCGTGTACGGGCATGTCGTGGCGGATCCGACGGCCGGAGATCAACTCGATCGCGATGGCGACAAGATGGTGGCGGTCGCCGTCCGCCCACGGCCTGACCAGCGTCGGATCCAGGTCTTCCTCCGGCGGAACGATCGAGGCCCGGCCGACCACCAGGACGGACCACCCCTCATGTCCGAAGCTGTCGAACCAGTCGACCTCGAAACCCACCACCGCCCCGGCGACCGCGGCATCGAACTTGGTGCCCACGGCCGTGCGGAACAGGATCCGGTCCCCGACCAGCCGGTAGTTCACCGGGAAGATGGCCGGCAGCGATTGCACCGACACCCCGATCCGGCCGACAGACCGGACGCCCAACAGGCGGCGGCACTCATCCTCGTCCAGCAGCTCGAGCCCGGTGTCGACCAACATGCTCTCGCCCCTGCGTCTCGTCCCTGCCGACCAGGTTGCGGCTCCCGCCAGCCAGTTGCCAGGGACCAAGGTCCCTTGACCTCTCCAGGTGCATGGAGGTGAGACTGGTTCGAGTCTCGAACTGCCTTGGTAGCCTTACGCCTCACGGCAGCTGGGCTGGACCGGCGCGAATCGACCTGAGGACCATGAGCACCTACCCCGTCGAGTCACAGATCGTTACCGAGTTCACCTGGGACTACGCCGACCGCCGGCCCGCCCTGGCCAAGCTGTACGAGAAGGGCAAGACGTCGCAGTGGAACGCCACCACCGACATCGACTGGTCGCCCGAAGTCAACTTCGGCGAAGCCCGCCCGCAGTCGAGCGACGGTCCCGGGCTCGAGGGGATCATCGGCTTCGCCGGTGGGGAATCCCCGATTGGCCGACTGGACGATGCGGGGCGCACCCAGTTCCGGTGGGAGTTCCAATCCTGGATGGTCAGCCAGTTCATGCACGGCGAGCAGGGGGCGCTGGTCGCCACGGCCCGCCTGGTGGAGACCGTGCCTGACCTCGACGCCAAGTTCTACGCCGCCAACCAGGCGGCGGACGAGGCCCGCCACGTCGAGGCCTACGCCCGCTACCTCAACGAGAAGCTCCGCCACAGCTACCCGATCAGCGACCCGCTCAAGGCGCTGCTGACCGACATCATGAGCGAGTCGCGCTGGGACATCACCTATCTGGGGATGCAGATAATGGTGGAGGGCCTGGCGCTGGCCGCCTTCGGGCTCGGCAACGTCATGTTCCAGGATCCGATCATCCGACAGATCACCGACTACGTCATGCGCGACGAGGCTCGCCACGTCGCCTTCGGGGTCCTCTCGCTCCAGGGTCTGTACGACGACATGGACTCCGCCGAGCTCGCCGACCGCGAGGAGTTCGTCATGGACGCGGCCCAGCTGATGCGCGACCGGTTCCTCCTCGACGACGTGTGGGAACGGGTGGGCATCGACGTCCAGGCCGGCAAGGAATTCGCCCTCCACAACCCGTTGATGGGCCTGTTCCGGCAGATGCTGTTCTCCAAGATCGTCCCCAACCTCAACAAGCTGGGGCTGCTCACCGACCGGGTGCGGCCGCATTTCGAGCAGCTCGGCATCCTCCAGCTGGCCGACCTGCCCGATTCGACCGCCGATGCTGACGAGGGCCTTTCGACGGGCACCGGCTGACGGGAAGGGGGCCCTCCCGGCCTTGGGGCCGTTTTGGCCCGGTACCCAGCGGGAACCCCCAACGTATGGTCTCTCTCGAAACGCAGAGCGCGGCGGTCCCCACGCGCCCGGTGGAGTTCGACTCCTGGCTCAGCGACCTGCCGAAGCACTTTGCCGCCGGCGGCGACATCGTCATGAGCCACGTCCTGGCCGTCCTGTCGTCGGTTTTCCCCGACGGCGAGGACTACTTCGTCCGCTCGGTCGAGGCAGGACGCCCGCAGGTGACCGACCCGCAGCTGCGGGCGGACGTGGACGGCTTCGTCGGCCAGGAGTCGATGCACGGCCGCGAGCACCGGGTCCTGAACGAGAGGCTGGCCGAGCTCGGCTATCCCACCAACGCCATCGGCGCCTACGTGCGCTGGCTGTTCCGAACCCGTGAGCGGATCAAGAACAAGCGTCTCCACCTGGCGTTCACCGCCGCTCTCGAGCACTACACCGCCACCCTGGCCGAAACTCTCCTGAACGACCCCGACGCCCGGGGCGAGATCGGCCACCCCGGTGCCCGGTATCTGCTCATGTGGCACGCCCTTGAGGAGGCGGAGCACAAGGCGGTGGCCTTCGATGTCTACCGCGCCCTCGGGGGCACCGAGCGCATGCGGATCGCCGCCATGTGGGTGACCCACGTCCTGTTCGTGCTCGAGACCGGGTTGTGGTCCGCCATCTCGCTGGCCATGGACCCAGCCGCCTGGCGCCACCCCTTGCGGGTGGCCCGCAGCGTCTGGAGGCTGCGCCGGTCTCCCTTCACCCGGCCCGCCGCCATCCGCCAGCTGTTCCAGTACAACCGGCGCGGCTTTCACCCCAACGACCGCGACACCACCGAGCTCATCACCGAGTGGAGGGCCAAGCTGTTCGGCTCCGACGGGGAGCTGACCGAGCTGCTCGCCAGCTGACCGCCCGGCCGTCAGGCCCGACTGGAGAACCAGTCAGGCGTGACGGTATGTTCCCCCCGTCCTCGTCGCAGGCGGAAGCGGGGGGTGAGGGCCTTGGCAGCTGGGGGATTCGCCGCCACACCGGTTGGCGGCCAGGGAAGTCGTCTTGACGCGCCGGGGGTGACGCCGTGACGGCGCCCCAGGTGCCCGACGATCCCTTCGTGCGCACGGTCGTCCGTATCGCGGTCCACCTGCGTCGCCATCTGCCCCTCTACGCCATCGCCGCGGGTGTCCTGCTGGTGGCGGCGATCGTCCCGACCGTCGTGACCCAGTCCGGCGGCACCTCGGCGGGGGGCGGCACGGGAACGGTGGGCGCGGGCCAGAGCCCGGCCGCCAACGGGCAGGGGGCGGCCGGCTCGGGCGCTCTGGGAGCCAACGCTTCGGGCTCGGCCGGCGCCGGCGGTGTCGGCGGCTCGGCGGGCGGAGGGGTCGGCGGGGCCGGCTCGGCGGCATCCGTGGCCCAGGCCCTCGCCACCCAGCCCCTCGGCAAGCTCAACGTGGGCACCGGCACGACGCGGGGCGGGTTCGCCTGCGCGCCGGGGGTTCACCAGATTCCGTGGTCCGAGTACGCCCCGCCCTGCCAGGGCGTGTACTCCGGCGGAAACGGCGGCGCCACGTCACGGGGCGTCACCGCCACCCAGATCGTCCTGGCCGACCGCGAGTACCAGTGCAACGCCAACTGCCAGGCCGTGCAGCAGTTCGCCGCTCAGGCGGGGGCGGCCCCGGCCTCGGTCGAGGATCCCATCGACAAGGTCTTCATCGACTACTTCAACAAGACCTTCGAGCTGTACGGCCGCCAGGTGGTGATCAAGCCCTACCAGACGAACGCCGACAGCACCCAGGAGGCCCTCGGCCAGGGCAAGGCCCAGGCCTGCGCCGACGCCGACGCCATCGCCAACCAGATGCACGCCTACGGCGAGGACGGCTGGGGCTTCGGCGGCGGCGGCGCACCCGGAAGCGGCCCCTTCTCCGAATGCGCCGCCCAGTACGGGCTGGTCGAGTTCGCCGGCGGCGCCTACTACGACGAGCAGTGGTACCGCAGCCTCGACCCCTTCGTGTGGAACACGACCATGGAGTGCCAGCGGATCTCCCACATGGTCGCCGAGGTCGGGGCCAAGCAGCTGATGAACAAGACGGCCAAGTGGGCGGGCGACCCGGTCACCCGCGCCAAGACCCGGCTGTTCGGCACCTACGTCCCCAACAACCCGCCCTACCAGCGGTGCGTGAAGATCGCTCAGGACGACCTCAAGAACAAGTACCACGACAATCCCGGCTACACCTTCAACTACGTCCTGGACGTGTCGCGCTTCGCCGACCAGGCCTCCCAGGCCATCGTGCAGTTCCACTCCGAAGGCGTCACCAGCGTGGTCCTGGCCTGCGACCCGATCTCGCCGGTGTTCCTGACCCAGTCGGCCAAGAGTCAGGGCTACTTCCCGGAGTGGATCATCATCGGCACCGCCCTCAACGACGTCGACACCGTCCCCCGCCTGTGGGACGCGACCGAGGTGACCGGGCACCTGTTCGGCCTGTCGCAGCTAGGACCGACCAGCAACCTGGCCGGTCCCAACTCCGAGGCGGGCATCACCTACAAGAAGATCACCGGCAAGGACCTGCCCCAGGGGGCGGGCCTGCGCTATCTGCCCATCCTGCAGGTGTTCTCGTTCCTCCAGGCGGCCGGCCCGATCCTGACGCCGCGGAACATGGCCAACGGGGTCGAGCACCTGCCGCCGGGAGGTGCGGCCGTGCCCGGCGGCACCCGGGCCTACGCCGCCGGCTACGCCTGCTTCTGCACCAACCCGGACGGCACCCCCGGCATAACCCACACGGCCGTGGAGGACTCGCGCCTCGTGTACTGGGACGGGGACGGAACGTCCCCCTACGACGGCAAGCGGGGCACCTACGTGGAGATGTACGGCGGAAGTCGCTTCCGCCTCGGCCAGTTCCCAACCGGTGACCCGCCCGTCTACCCCCCGAACGATCCTCAGTAGGGGTGGCCCGATGAGTCCCTGGTCCGCCGTGCGGCTTCCGCCGACCCTGGCCCGCCTGGTCGAGGGCCGCCCCGTCTGGCCGTTCACGTGGGTGGCCGGGTTCCTGCTGGCGTGGGGGGTCCTGGCCCGCCTCCTGCCCCGCGGGCTGCCGGCCGGCATTGTCGTGATGGGCCTGGTGTTCGGGGCGTTCTACGCCCTGGTCGCCGCCGGCCTGGTGCTCATCTACCGGGCCAACCGCATCGTCAACTTCGCCCAGGCTGAGGTCGGGGTGGTCGCCGCCGTCGTGGCCATCGAGCTGGTCGTGCAGTGGGGGGTGAACTACTTCCTCGCTGTCGCCGTCGGCCTGATCCTCGCCCTGGCCATGGGGGCGGCCATCAACGTGCTGGTGGTCCGGCGCTTCCGCAACAGCCCCCGGCTGATCCTGACGGTGGCCACCATCGGGCTGGCCCAGATCCTCTCCGGGCTGGCCCTGATCATCCCGGCCTACCTGACCCTCAAGGCCAACAACCACCGCACGTTCAGCACCCCGTTCTCGGCCCACTTCAGCGTCTATCCGGTCGTGTTCACCGCCAACCACGTGGTGGCGATCGTGGCCGTGGTGGCGGTAGCCGCCGGGCTGAGCGCCTTTCTGCGCCTGACGTCCTACGGGGTGGCCATCCGCGCCGCCGCCGAGAACAACGAGCGGGCCACCCTGCTCGGGGTGCCGGTGAACCGCCTCGACATGATCGTGTGGGGACTGGCCGGGCTGTTCTCCGCCCTGGCCGTCATCCTGCGAGTGCCGGTGCTGGGCTTCAACTCCTTCGGCAGCGTCTCCGGTGGGGGCAACGCCCTGCTCCTGCGGACCCTCGCCGCCGCCGTCATCGGCCGGATGGAGAACCTGCCCCGAACGGTGATGGCCGCCCTCGGCATCGGCGTGTTCGACACCCTCGCCACTTGGACCTCGTCGAACACGACCCTCGTCGACGCCAGCCTGGTGGCGGTGGTGGTCGTCGCCCTGCTGGCCCAGAAAGGGGCCATCTCGCGGGTGGTGGGGGCCAGCCTGTCGAGTTGGAAGGCGATCCGCGAGGTCCGCCCGATACCCAACGAGCTGCGCCGCCTTCCCGAGGTGCGGGCGGGCATCCGGCTGTTCCAGCTGATCGTGGCGGCGGTGGCCGTGGCCGTGCCGGTGATCCTCAGCACCAGCCAGACCTACCTGGCCGCCCTCGTCCTCATCTACGCCATCGTCGGGCTGTCCCTCCTCGTGCTCACCGGGTGGGCCGGTCAGATCTCGCTCGGCCAGTTCGCCCTGGCCGGCTTCGGTGGAGCCACCACCGCCCTGCTGTACGGTCGCCACGGGTGGGACTTCTTCCTGGCCCTGGCGGCGGGCATGGCCACCGCCGCCCTGGTGGCCCTGCTGATCGGGCTGCCCGCCCTGAGGATCCAGGGGCCGTTCCTGGCCGTCACCACCTTGGCTTTCGGGGTGAGCGCCTCTGAGTACTTCCTCAACGGCGTCTACCTCCCCTGGTTCGTCCAGTCCGACGTCTCGCGGCCGAACCTGTTCGGCCGACTGCCCCTCGATCAGGACTGGCAGATGTACTACGCCACCCTGGTCGCTCTGGTCCTCGCCGTCGGGGCGGTCCGCTCCCTACGGCACAGCCGGGTGGGACGGGCCCTCATCGCCACCCGCGACAACGAGCCGGCCGCCAGGGCGGCCAAGGTCGACACGACCAGGCTGAAGCTGACCGCCTTCATGGTGTCCGGTGCTCTCGCCGGGCTGGCCGGAGCCCTGTTCGTCGTGCACCAGCACGGGGTGTACCCGAACTCGTTCTCGGCCGACACCAGCATCGCTCTGTTCTCGATGGTCGTCATCGGTGGCCTGGGCTCGATTCCCGGCGTCATTCTCGGGGCCGTCTACGTGTTCGGCGCCCAGTACTTCCTGTCCGGCGGCTTCTCCTTCCTCGCCAGCGGTGCCGGCATCCTGGTGCTGTTGCTGTTCTTCCCCGAGGGCCTCGGGGGTCTCGTCTACCGGGCCCGCGACGGGCTGCTCCGCCGGGTCGCCCTTCGCCGCAACATCATCGTGCCCAGCCTCGTGGCCGACCTACGCGTCGAGGAGAGGGTCGGCGTCGGCGACATATTGGCCGGGGCCGCCTCGACGAACGGATCGGCCAACGGGCACGAGCCCGAGCCCGTCGGGGCCGCCGCCGGTGGCACCCCGCGCCGCAGAAGGGGGGCGGAATGACCGACGTCGCCGCCGAGACCCTTCCGGCCGATGTGCCGCGCGTGGAGTCGGGCCTGGGGGCCGACCCCGCATTCAAGAGGTGGGACCCCCGGCGCATAACCCACCCGGCGCCTCTCGCACCGCTGGTGGTGCTGATCGGTCTGGCCGGCATGGTGCAGTTCGAGCTGTCGGCGTTCAACGTGCTGGGCCCCGAGATCAAGAGCTCCCTGCACCTCAGCTACACCGCCTTCACCGCCGTCGTCGCCGTGGCCGCCCCCTTCTTCCTGCTCCTCGACATACCGGTCGGCTACTACGGGGACCGGGTGCGTCGCATGCGGATCGCCTCGCTGGGGCTGCTCATCTTCGCCGCCTTCTCCGCCCTCACCGGCGTCGCCGGCCTGGCCGGCAGCGTGGCCCTGCTGGTGGTGGCGCGCATTGGGGTGGGAACCGGCGGTGCCTTCACGTCCACCCAGAACAGCCTGATCGCCGACTACTACCCCCTCGAGGTGCGGGCTCGCGTCTACTACGCCCACCGCGCCGGGGTCGTCGCCCTCATGGCGCTGGGTCCTGCCCTGGTAGGCGTGCTGGTGCTCTTCCTGCCGTGGCAGATCCCGTTCCTGGTGATCGCCGTGCCGTCGCTGTTCTTCGTGGCGGGCGGCTTGCGGCTCTGGGAGCCGGTCAGGGGGTTGCACGAGCGCCGGGCCATGGGAGCCGACGACGTCACCGCGGCCATCGAGGAGGAGCCGGTCTCGTTCAGCCAGACCTTCCGCACCCTGTGGAACACACGGGCGGCCAAGCGGATCTACCTCTCGCTGCCCTTCCTGGCCGGCGGGTTCATCGGCATCACCTCCCTCACCAGCCTCCTCTACCAGCGCCAGTTCCACGTCAGCGCGGCCGGCCGGGGGTTCCTGCAGGCGCTGGTCCAGCCGGGGGAGCTGGCCGGGCTGGTCGTCGCCTTCTTCCTCGTCCAGCGGGTCGTGGCCCGCGACCCCGGACGCTCGATGGTCTACATCGGGCTCAGCGGAGCGGGGGCCGCGGTGTGCCTGGCCGGCTTTGCCCTGGCCCCGACGCTGTGGGTCGCCTTCGCCTTCCAGTTCCTCTACGCCGCCGTGCTGTCATCGTTGATCCCGGGGATCTTCTCCGTCATCTCCCTGGCCGTCCCGCCCCACATGCGCACGCTCGGCTTCGCCAGCGGCTCGCTGTGGATCCTGCTCGGCGTGCCGGTGCTGCCGATCGCCGGGGCGGTCGCCGACAAGGCGGGGATCCGCATGGGGCTGCTGGTCTTCGTGCCGGTGTTCATGATCGGCGCCCTCATCCTCGCCTCGGCCGGTCCCCACCTCAACCGCGAGATCGAACGGCTCAGGGCCTACACCCTGACCCGGGCCGAGGCCCTGCGGGCCCGAGCCGAAGGGCGGGCCAAGCTCCTCATGGTGAGAGGGGTGGACGCCGGATACGACGGGGTCCAGGTCCTCTTCGGCGTTGACCTCGACGTGGCCGACGGCGAGCTGGTGGCCCTGCTGGGCACCAACGGGTCGGGGAAGTCCACCTTGCTGAAGGCGATCTCGGGTCTGCTCACTCCGACTGCCGGGGCGATCCTGTTCGACGGGCGCGACATCACCACCCCCGAGCCCCGCCAGGTGGTGGCCCTGGGCCTGTCGCACATGCCCGGCGGCCGGGGAGTGTTCCCCACCCTGACGGTGGCCGAGAACCTCAAGGTGGCGGCGTGGATGTACCGGCGCGACACCGCCTACCTGAAGGAAGCCACCGACAAGGTCCTCGGCTACTTCCCCGTTCTCCGGCAGCGGTGGAACACGGCGGCCGGCAGCCTGTCGGGCGGCGAGCAGCAGATGCTGAGCCTGGCCCAGGCCTTCCTGTCCCGGCCCCGACTCCTAATGATCGACGAGCTCTCCCTCGGCCTGGCCCCGACCGTGGTGGAGCGACTTCTCGAGATCGTCCGGGCCATTCACGCCAACGGCACCACGGTGATCCTCGTCGAGCAGTCGGTCAACATCGCCCTGCAGCTGGCCGAGCGGGCGGTGTTCCTCGAGAAGGGCGAGGTCCGCTTCACCGGCCCCACCGCCGAGCTGCTGGCCCGCGACGAGATCCTGCGGGCGGTGTACCTCCACGGCACCGCCGCCGGGCTGGGCGATGGTGAGACCAACGGGTCCAAGCCGGCTGGCCGCCGGGCGCGCCGGGCCCGTCCGTCGGGTCCGGTGGTGCTCTCCACCCGGGGCTTGACCAAGCGCTACGGCGGCGTGACCGCGGTGCGCGACGTCGCCCTCGAGCTGCGAGAGGGGGAGATCCTCGGGCTCATCGGCCCCAACGGGGCGGGGAAGACGACCCTGTTCGAGATGATCTCCGGTCATGTGGCCAATGACGGCGGTCGGGTCGAGCTGCTGGGTCACGACGTCACCGACCGACCGGCGCACCTCCGGGCGAGAGCGGGCCTGGGCCGATCCTTCCAGGATGCCCGCCTGTGGCCCGGCCTCACCGTGGCCGAGACGGTGTCTGTCGCCATCGGGGAACGGGTGAACGCGCCGGGCGCACTGCACGCCGTGTTCGGACTGGCCGACGTGAAGGACGCCGAGGCGGATATGGGCTCGGAGGTCGCAGACATCATCAGCCTGCTGAACCTCGGGGCGTTCCGCGACAAGTTCACGGCCGAGCTGTCGACCGGGTCTCGCCGGCTCGTCGAGCTCGCCGTCATGGTGGCGGCCCGTCCCAAGGTTCTCCTGCTGGACGAGCCCTCGGCCGGCATCGCCCAGCGCGAGGCGGAGGCGCTCGGACCCGTCCTGCGCCGGGTGCAGGAGCACCTGTCGTGCTCCATCCTGATCATCGAGCACGACATGCCGCTCATGCGCTCGCTCGCCGACCGGCTGGTGGCGATGGACACCGGCTCGGTCATCGCCGAGGGACCCCCGGACGCGGTCCTGGCGGACCCTCAGGTGGTGGCGTCGTATCTGGGCAGCAACGTGGCCGCCATCGAGCGCTCCGGCAACGGCGCAGCCAAAGCCCGGCGGCCGACCACCCGGCGCCCCGCCACCAAGCGGGCCGCCGCCACCCGGTCGGGCCGAACCTCCACTCGGTGAGCCCTCCGGCCCCGACCCGGCCCGTCAAACGGCGGAGCCGGTGGCGGCGACGGACCTGGCTTGTGCCGGCTGGCGTCGTCTTGGTGGGAGCGGTGGTAGCGGCCGTGGTGCTTCTCCGAACCAGCGGGGGAGTGCCCCTCGGGGGAAGCCTGCCCCCGCCGTTGCCGCTGTCGTCCTACCGGATCCAGTACGCCGTCGAGGTCCTGGGCCGTCCGAGCGGCGCCGAGACCCGCACCGAGTCGCGCCCGTTCCTCGGCCGATACGAGTCCCGCGACGGAAACGGGCGCCTCGTCAGCGGCCTGGTCAGCAACGCCTCGGGCTCCTACGCCTATGTGACCTCGCCCACCGGGCACTGGGTGCCGATCGCCGCCGGCGCCCACCGGGCCGCCGGAGACCAGCAGGCCGGGTGGGCGCTGCGCGCCGCCTTGCAACGACGGCTCGCCGGCGTGGCGGGGACTGATGTGGTGACGGGCAGACGATGCACGATCGTCCGCACCGGCAAGCCCCTCGGCTCCCCACTCACCCGACCGACCGATCAGGACCACGCCGACCTCTGCGTCGAGGCCCATGGCCTCGTGTTGCGCGAGGAGTGGACCTCCGGCGGCCGGCTGGTCCGCACCCGCACGGCGACCGCCTTGACCATCGACCCCCACCTGCCGCCGACGGCGTTCCTGCCCTCGCCGGTGAGCGGCGCCCTGGCGCCGGGCACCGACGGCACGACCACGGTGCTGCCGGTCACGCCCCAGGAGATGCCGAGCCTCCGGCTGTACCTGCCCCCACCCCCCGGCTACACCTCGGTCGGCGCTCAGGCGGAGACGACCTTCGGACCGGACGGGCCCACCACCGTGGTGGTCAGCCACTTCGTGGACGGTCCCGACCTACTCGACCTCGAGCAGGGCGAACTCAGCCAGCCGCCTCCAACCGCCGTTGCCGTCGAGCTCGGCGCCGGCCGTGCGGGTCTCCTGGTGCTCGACCCCACCGCCTCCTACGTCGACGTCGACCTCCCCGGCGGCCTCACCGCTCGGGTGGAGGGCACCGACGTCGACCGTCTCATCACCGCCGCCGCCGCCGTGGAGGAGCGTTGACACGCCCCGGCGTTTGCCGGCGCCGCTACCCCTCCGCTGTCTCCCAGCAGTAGCGGACGACGCCCCGGGGCGCGTGGGGAAACGAGGACAGGCGGCGGACCTGGAAGTAGGGGCTGTCCGGCCCGACGGGTTCGTACACCAGCCCGAGCGGCCCCGCCGGCTCGAACCCGAAGCGCCGGTAGTAGGCCGGGCTTCCCAGCAGCACCGCCGCCGGCCACCCCTGCCTGTCGGCCCGGCTGAGCAGCTCGGTCATGAGGGCGGAGCCCACGCCTTGGTGCTGGTGGGCGGGGGCGACGGCCAAAGGGGCGATGGCCAGGACGGCGTCGCCACCGACGTCACCTCTCGCCCCGAGGACGTGGCCCACGATCGAGCCATTGCCTTCCGCGACCAGCTCGAGATCCTCGATCGCCTTCCCCAGCGACCAGGTCTCGGCCACGATAGCCACCTCGTCGGCAGCATCGTGGTCCGGCCCGGTGAACGCCGCCTCGACCAGCCGGAGGATGGAGTCGCGGTCGACCGCGGTTGCCGAGCGAACGGCCCACGCCGCCCGGCCCTCTGCGGCCGGTTCTGTCACCTGGTGAACTCGGGCATGATCTCGCGGGCGAACCGCTCCACCTGGGAGCGTCCCGCCTCGGGCCACCCGCACACGAGGTACCCGTATCCGGCGTCGCGCCACTTGGCGGCGTGGCGGCGGGCGGTGTCCATGTCGTCCAGGGACAGCGAGCTGGCTCTCATGATCGCCGCCGGATCGCGCCCGGCCTCGGAGGCCAGCTTGTCGAGCCGCTCGTTGGCCTCCTGCAGGGCGTTCGGCGTTCCCCACGCATGCCACACGTCGGCGAAGCGGGCCACCAGTGGCAGGGTCCGTCGGGGCCCGTTGCCCCCGACCCAGATCGGCGGGTGAGGCTGCTGTACGGGCAGCGGCCGGAGTCGGGCGTCCTTGAGCGAGACCACCCTTCCCTCGTAGGAGACGGCCTCACCGGTGAACAGGCGGGTGATGATCTCGAGGGCGTCCTCCAGAAGGTCGAAGCGCACCGACGTCGGCGGGAAGGAGATACCGAGCTCCTGGTGCTCCTTGTCGAACCAGGCCGCTCCGAGGCTCAGCTCGAGGCGACCGTGCGACGCATGGTCGACGGTCAGGGCCTGGGCCGCCAGCACCGAGGGGTGACGGTAGGTCACCCCGGTGACCAGGAGCCCGAGCCGGATGCGGGTGGTGGCCCCGGCCAGGGCAGCCAGTGTCGTCATCCCCTCGAACGTCTCACCGGGCCCATCGCCATACATGGGCTGGAGGTGGTCGAATCCCCAGGCGCCGTCGAAGCCCAGCTCCTCGGCGAACCTCACCCGGCTGACCACCTCGTCCCACGGCATCCGTTGCTGGGCCACATCCAGTCCGAAGCGCATGGCCGGAATCTAGGTGGCTCGCCCGGGTTCCCAGCCCAGAAACGGTCCGACCGACCCCTGGGCGCGGGCGACGGGCCAGGGCGGTGGCCCCACCCGACCGGAGGCTCCAACATGGCGGTGTGAGCGGCTCGTTCCTGATGGTGACCTGGGCGGGGGGAGGGAACGTCAATCCACTCCTGTGCCTGGCCGACCATCTATCGGCTCGGGGCCACCGGGTTGGAGCGCTGGCCGGGGAGGCGCTGACCGAGCGGCTGCAGCGGGCGGGGCTCGACGTGCTGGGACCGGTGTCGGGCTGGC
>JAJPHE010000136.1 GCA_021325435.1 Actinomycetota bacterium
CGCCAGCTGGTGGCCACCTGCCGCAGATCCCCGAGCCGGCGGCTCTGTCCGCTGCTTGAAGCCATCCAAGACACCCCACACACATAAGACGACCGACCCGGACAAGGAAGAGGTGCATGACCGAATCCCGCGCGTGCAGCGACGCCCGGTTCATATCCAGGGTGGAAGGGATCGAGGCCTTCCCCCACCTGGTGCGTCTCCTCGCCCGAGGCACGCCGATAGGTATGGAACAACTCGCGGCACTCGCCGGCCGACCCGAAGGCGAGGTTGACCGGCTCCTGCGCTCCCAGCCGGGCACGGACTGGGACGAACACGGCCGCCTGGTCGGCTTCGGCCTCACCCTACGGCCCACCCAAACCCGCTATACCGTCAACGGACACACCTTCTACACCTGGTGCGCCACCGACACCCTGCTGTGCACCCTCATAATCGGTCAACCAGCCGTCGTCGAGTCGACCTGCCCCGTCACCGGTCAACCAATCCGACTCAAGCTTCGCCCCGACGCCATCGTGTCCGTCGACCCTGCCGGCGCGGTCGTTTCTCACCCCCGCCGGGGCGAACCGGTCGCCGACCTGCGCGCCGAACTCTGCGATCACGGCCACTTCTTCGCCTCACCCGCCGCAGCCAACACCTGGGCCACCGAACACCCCGAAGGCCAGGTCCTGACCGTGGCAGAGGCCTTCGAGGACTGCCGGCAAACCTTCCACGAACTCGGGTGGTCCGCCTCCAAGGAGGCACCTCGATGAGCGCCCCAACCACCGAGCCCGAACTCGCGGTCCAGATCCTCCACGTACCGCACTGCCCCAACGTCGGCACTGTCCGGGCCCTGGTCCAGCAGGCACTAACGGCCCTGTACCTGAGCGCCACCATCGAGGAAGCCGAAGGCCCCTATCCCTCGCCCACACTCGTGATCAACGGCGTCGAGGTGATCCCCAGGCCAGACGCCATCGAAGCCTCATGCCGGCTCGACCTACCCACCGAGGCCCAGATCCTCGACGCCCTGGCCCGCGCTACCGGCAAGCACAATCCGGACACGGTAGATCGCGGAACCTCCGCACACACCTGACATTTCATCGTTCGGAGATCGAGTTGCACGGCACCACATCCGATTCCCCAAACCAACGGGACCAGGCAACCACAACCCCCGGCGGCCCCTGCGGACCGCGGGCACTGTGCGGCTGGTCACCACCCTCACTCACCGCCAACAGCCCGCTCAAACAGCGCGTCGACCGCTTCGTGCGGGGGAACGTCGCCGCCATCTCAGTCCTCGTCGCCGTCATCGCCCTGCTGAACCTCGCCCCCCATCTGCCCAGACGAGGGGAGTTGGCCGTCGACGGGGTAGCGGCGCTCATCGGCGGCGGCTGGTGCACGCTCAACTTCTGGAGATGCCGCCACGCCCACTGCCTCATCACCGGACCCGGCTGGCTTGCTCTAAGCCTCTTCGCCTTCGCAGAAGCGGGACTCGAGCACAGCCTGATCGGCGGATACGAGCAACCAGTATTCATTGCCGTGCTCGGCATCGCGCTGGCCTTCGAGGCGACCTTGCAAATCACCCGGCAGACCAACGCCGTCGCACAGAGATGAAAGGCGTCAAGGAAGACAGTGGTTCGTACGGACAACGTTTTGTACGGCCTCATCCGAACGCGGAGTCGCTCCATCGCGTTTCGCCTGGTCAAGGCCGCAAAGAGTCACCGGTTCGTATGGACCCACGTCATCGGAGGTGATGCCTCCGGATACGAACCGCGGTCCCACCGTAGCGGGCGATTGGGTTCGCCTTGGCGCCCGGAAACCGGCTCAGTCGAGCTGCCGGGACGAGGTCGCCATAGCGCTGGCGGCCCTGCGGGATCGGACCGGCCAGCAAGTCTTCACTGTGCGTGAGGTCTACGCCCAGATGCTGGTAAGGGGAACCCACTATGCCGAGTCGACCGTGTTCAAGACGATGCAGCGGATGAAGGCACCAGCGGGTCGTACACCGTGGATCGTTCTTGAGCGGACAGCCGCCGGCTTCCGGGTATCCACATCCGCTTAGACATCCCGCCCACCCCGGCGCGGGGACAGCACTCTCGCCGTCTCACCGCCGTGCTGAACTTGTGTGGTGCGCCAGGACCAGTACGACGAGGCGGTTCAGATGGGCCGCTCCAACATCGAAGCCATTGAGCTCACCCGCCACCATTGTCGCCATGCACGGGTCGAGTTGGTCGGCGGCAACAGCCTCGTCGGCAACGCCCTGGGTCTCCCAATGGGCCTCATGGAGGTCCGTTGCGAGCATGCCGCGCCACCCCGCACGCAAGGCCACCAGGCGCTCGAACTCGCGATCGAGTTCTACAACGAGAACTGCGTGGGCTGTCCGTTCCGAGAAGGAACGGGTGAATTGCCCAACCTCGCCACTGTGGCAGCGGCCCGTGCTGCGGAGGAAGCCAACCATCGGGCAGAGGAGCAACGGCGAGCGGAGGAGCGCTATCGGCGCCACCGAGAGCGCGAGGCCCGCCGTCGACAGGCCATGGGGGGCGAGGATCGGGTCGTCCGCGATCTGTCTGAACATCTGGACCGCCTGGACAGGGCCGACCCACGGACAGCGGGGATGACCTCAGATGAGCAGAGGTCGGCTCGACACGTGATCGAGACGGCACGGGCCGCCCCCGAGCTATTCAGCGATGTCCTCGTCGACACCGTGCTCGAACTGGCGGGTGACACCGCTGACACAACAGCACTCACTGCTCTAACTGAGCTGGTGCGCGGCGGGCGCTGTCCACCTCGGCGGGCTTTGGATGCCGCGCTTACAGCCTTATCACAATTCCGTTCAGGCGAAGCCGGCGACCTAGTCGCCTTTCTGCGGCCGGAGTTGCGTTGCGGTGATCTTCCGGAAGTCATCAACCAGCTAATCAATCTCGCGTCCGGGGACTCTGACGAACGGCTGCGCCCTCCCCCAGCACCTGCGGGACTGCGAGCAGCGACCGAAGTAGATCTGGCGCTGGTCACGGAGCGGATCACGGAGTTCCTGACGAGCGACGATGAGTGGACCCGCACGGTTGCGGCCGATGCAGCCAACATCGTGCTGTCTGGTGATCCGACTCGAGTCGTTGCGTTGGGTAAGCCGCTTGCCGCCAGCATTCGGGGAGAGGATGCCGGGTACTGGGGCTACCCACATCCCTCGGGAGCGGCGCTGGGCGCCCTGGCCACGGCATGGCGCGGCGAACCCACGACGACGCGCGCCATCACTGAAGCAGTTGCTGTAGACGCGTCTTCCGAGGCCAGAGCGGAGCTGGCACGGCTACCCTGGCTGCTTCAGCGGTTCCGTCAGCCGTGGGATGCGGGTACCGACGCGACGAAGGAGGCGCTCGACTTCCTCGTACGTCGAGCCGGCGGCGATTGGGGGGATGAAGCCGCTGATCACTCAATCGACACGCTTGAGAACATGGCGCGTGACGTGCCTACTGTCGTCGAACACGTCGACGCACTCATCGGGCACGTGCTCGCCCTTTGCAGTCCGGAATCTCCACCCGCCATCGGCCCGGCCAACAATCCGATGGCTGAACAGATCGCGGCG
This sequence comes from Actinomycetota bacterium, assembly GCA_021325435.1. GTDB lineage: Bacteria > Actinomycetota > Acidimicrobiia > Acidimicrobiales > JAJPHE01 > JAJPHE01. The sequence continues at coordinate 3,548 of JAJPHE010000136.1, forward strand.
ATGGAGAACGCGTCGCGGCGAATCCGTCGAGATGCTCGCCGCCGTGATCTAGCGAAAACGATCGGTCGCAGCGCGAGGTTCGATCCGCAACGAGTCCTCGGGTCGATACTGCCCTTATTCACGGCGAGCACGGCCGACGAAGAATACGACCGCGCCGTACGCAGCACGATGCTCGACGCTCTCGAAGAGGTCGCATCGCCCGAAACACTGCGGGACCTCCTCCCCGTCGTCTACACGGCGCTGCTGTCAGACGACCAGGTGGTTCGCTGTGCCGGCATCGATCTATGGGCGGCGTGTGCACGCGTCACCGACACGCTGCCGGATGACCTGGTCGACCTCGCCTCAGTCCTTCTCGCTGACCCCTACGTGATAGTGCATCGCAGGATGCTGGACCTATTGCCGCGATTGGGACTGCCGGCGCGCCTCGCTCCGGCACTTATCCAGATTGCCGGCAGCTGGATGGTTACATACAAGGGTTCGGAGCCCGACGTTGTGGACGACGCGATCTGGGCGATCCGTTTCCTGGCATCACAACTCGAGAACGAAACCCAGGCCACCGAATGGTACGGAGTAGCGCTCGCCTTCGTCGGATACTGCGATCCCCACGACAGAGAACGACTCCTCACGGCGTGGTGGCCTGATCAGCTTCGCACGAGCAACGCATGGGTCACGGCGGCCCTGGAGACCGCGGCGAGCGCAGACCTGGTCGACTACTACAACCAGCGTAGAGAGCCGCTTCTGGCAGCCCTGATGGATCGCCCGGATCTCATGGTCAACGTGCCGCTGGACCATATCAAGCCCCTCAGCGAGATCCATGGGTCTCACTTCGTATGGCGTGCCCTGGAACCGGTGGAGCTGCTTCAATCTGCCGGGCGCTGGGCTGATGCCCTGACTGTGGCCCGTGACGTCGAAGCGCGGCAGCCTTCTGGAAGTGAGGGGGAGCCGGGACGACAGCTCGCACGCGCTGTTGTTGCACACGCTGAGCTGTCGCATCTCCTCGTCGAGTGGAGCGCGGACAGTGCGGCCGTCGGGGCAGCGATGGCGGCGGTGCGCGCCGCGGTCTCCAATCTTGAAGCAGCTCGTGACGAGGTGCCGAGTGACGGTGCCGTGCGCCAATTGTTAGACAGCCTTCTCGGCCTTGTATCCGCGGCCGATGTGCTGCGGGTGGACATCGTCGCCGATCCTGCCGCCGCTGCGGACGAGTTGGAACGAGCAGCAGACCTCTACCAAGCTGGAGCCCAGCCAGCCCACGCCTCCGGACGTCAGCGTCAATGGCTCGCCGAGGCCTGGAGGATCGCGTCGGGCCTGCTGCGATACGACGCAGCGGTCCGGGTAGCCGCTGCAGCAGCGCCTGCGCTGCTGCAGGCAGCAAAGCGCAAAACCGAGATTCTCGGTGCCTCGATCGCGGCAGAGCCATATCTGCTTGTCGCGCTTGGCATGTCTGCCTTCTTGGAAACCGTGGCGACCATCTCGAATGCGACAGAGGCCGAGGCGGCGTGGCGCCGACTTGGGCACGCTGCCGCTCCTGTGTGTCTGGTCGGTACCAGCCTCCTGCCGCGACGCGGAATATTCGGATCCCGACCCGAGTCTGAAGCACAACCCGAACCTCCGCTGGCAGTATGTGTCCCGACTCTCAGCGAGGTACCTGTCACAGATGTACTGGTGGTGCGACCGAACCAGCTGTACACGCTCGGAATGATGGTGCGACTGGTGGGGGTCCCCGACTGGGCACAGACTTGCATTGTCGAGCCGATCACCAGCTTGGATCGCGACACGCTGACCATGCCCCGATACGAGTTCCTCTTGTCCGACGGCGAAAGAGACGAGTCCGGAGTCACACTCATCGGTAGCGGGATGCTCCGCTGCACCGTGGAGCAGCCCATCCGGGACCCCGCCGTGGACTGCCCCCTCGTCGTACGACTGCTTGGCGAGAACCGCGACGAGGTAATCGAAGTCGCGGGCTGCACCCGTGTACGCCTCCGACCATTTGATCCAAGTCGTGACTTCGTGACCGACCACGAGCAGACGGACCAACGACTACTAGAAATGTTTGGACGACTTGATGTGGCAGAATTTGACAGCGGGGACGTTCGAGCGTTCTGTCGCTTATTCGCCGCCTCGGTCCGGGCTGCGCAGCGGATCATGTTCACGAAGACATTCATGCGTGGCACTCACGTAACTGAGCAGATGTTCCATGACGAGATTGAACAACTCCTCCGCGACGACCCCGAACTGGAGGGTCGCCTCACCAGACGAGACGCGGTCGCTGGCGGCTTCGACGACCTGCTCCACGACGACATCATCGCCGAGCTGAAGGTCGAGAAGAGAACCGCTGTGACCGTGGATGGGTCAGCAAAGTACCTGGGCCAACCGACGCAGTACGGCGTCGGCCGCGGCAGTCAGCTTTCGGTCCTGGTGATCCTGGACCACACCCGCAAAGCATCCCCGCCAGGCGTAGTTGAGAACTACATCGGCTGGCTGAAACCAAGACTTCACGGCCTCGAAGATCCGAAGTACCCCTCACTCGTCGGCGTCCTAATCGTCAACAGCAACCTTCCCGTGCCCAGCACGTGGTCCCGCAGACCGATCGAAGTGGCGCCGGAGAGTCAGGGATGCGAGGTCGCGGCCCCCCGTCCCGCGTGACGACGCGCAACCCACCTAGCCATCGCGGAGCGAACGAGCGACTGTCCGAATAGCGACGACGTATGGAGAGTCCTCAGCTTGGGTCGCCGGATCGAGGTCGCTGAAAGGAACCAGGGACTCGTGGTCCTCGCCCTTCCCGGCCATCCATGCCACCCACGCGTTGTGGACATCTGCGGGCGTGACTTGCTCTCCCTTCGCAAGAAGCAGGACCGCGTATCCCCTGAAAAGAGGGAGCGTGTCGTCCTCCGGTAGAGCGGAGGCCGGCACGGCTTGTCGGATCGTGTCTGCGAGCTCGTCCAAGTAGATCACTGGACCACGACCCGGACGGCCAGGGTGACATAGAGAGCTACGAAGACGAATGGAACTACCTGTTCGACCACCGTCGCCTCCCGATGCTTGACCCTCAGGCGGATGCTGCGCCACCGTCCTCTCCGCACAGGGTCCGTTCCGGTAGGGGTTTCCTCCGGGTGCAGCTCGGCCCACTCGTCGGTGAACGGGCTCGCCGGGAGCCGCCGCTCCAGTCGATTGATGACGTCCCACTTTGCCCGGCCCAGGCGCCGGTAGTACCGAAGGAGCGCCCACCACACGGTCGCCAGAACGACACCTGCAGCAGCAGTGATGCACAGCCCGAAGGCGTCGAACGACGGGACGTTCCCATGTGGCGGAGGTTTGCGCGCGGCGCTCACGATCCCGACGATGGCAGCGAGCGCTGTGTTGAGGGTCACAAAGAAGCTGTTAGCACCTGCTCGGCGGGCCGACACCCGATCGGCCATCTCCACCGCCGTCTTGTACAGCTCTAGGAGAACGCTCGTTTCGTCGTCCGCCACGTTAGCCACGCTCCGACGAGGAGCCTCGTCCGAGAGGCAAGAAGGTCACCATATTTTCTGCCACCACGGACGCACGTCCGTCAGTCGCTGCAAATTGTCCCATGTCCAGTCGTGCATCGTGTCGAAGAACCAGGAGGTTCCAGCGGGCCGCTCCACCTTGCCCTTTCTGTATCCGCGCAGGAGGATGAACCGCACCCCCAGCTGCCGCGCAATTTCGATCTCAGCGGCGACACCGACAGCCGAGTCCGTATGATGTCCGCAAAGGACGAGGACGAGCTTCGACCGGCCAATTCGCCTCTTAGCGTCCGCTTTCCAGCTCTTCGTTTCCTTCTTGATGGACCAGTCCTCGATGAAGAACGGAGAGTCATCATTCCTTGCCTGGCCAACGAGAAGGTCCTTCAGCCTGGCATCGTGGTCGTAGTCGAAGCTGATGAAGACTGGCGTCCTCGTCCGCGTCGCCATTGTCGCTCCGCACCTACCGCTCGCCTGAGATCAGTTTCTTGAGGTTCTCCCACGTCCACTTGTACATCTTGTCCGTGCTCAGTGCCGCGGGCGGTTTCTTGTTGCCGCCGTCCGAGTATCCGGCGAGCAGGAAGTATGGGGTCGCGACCTCACGAGCGAGCCTGATCTCTACGTTGACCCCGGTGGCGGCGTCCGTGTGCTTACCGCAGATCACGACGACTTGGTCCGCCCGCTTGATCCGGCTCTTGGCCTTGTCCTTCCAGTCCGGAGAGGGGTCTTTGATGGACCAGTCCTCGATGAAGAATGGGGAGTCCGGGTTCTTCGCCTGGCCCACGAGAAACTCGTTGAGGCTGGCGTCGTGGTCGTAGTCGAAGCTGATGAACACCGGGATCTTGATATCTGCCATCTGACGTCTCACTCTGTTCACTCGACCCGGTCGGGCCCTGCTCGCCGGGAGTCTCTGCGGTGCGGTCCGAACCTGAGGCCATTAGTCGAGGAGGATAGGAGGCGGGTGTGACATTTATGGGGAGCCGAACCACGACGCTCGAACACGCACGGAAGTTCCGAGGTAGTCCCGATGCACTGCCGGCTGGGGACGCAAGCGGCGAGCGTCGCAATCGGAGTCCAGGTCGAGGCCGCCCGAGGCGCCCATCGATGCAATTCATACATCCGCAGCACACCCCCGACCATGCACAGGTCGGCAGGACTCGCTCCCAACCCAGTGAGACGCGAGAACCAGTCCGCTTTGCCCGGATACGGGCAAAGCATGGATGAGCATGGACAAGATGGGTGGATCCGCTATACTCGTGGACCATGGGCAAAGGCCAGGACGACGAAGCCGTACGGCTGAGTGAACAGCTAGCGGAGGCTGTTGCGGCCGGCGACCGCGACGACGCCGTCCGGCTGACCGAACTCCTCCAGACGCGGCTATCAGCGCTAGCTCCTGCAAACGCCGATTCGATCTCAGCTCCAGATGGTCCCCGACTGGCGTTCGCCGCCCCGCCATCCGTGGTCCCTGTACGTCGGAAGGCACAGTCGACCGCAAGCGCACGTCAGTCGGTCGTCGGAGCCCTGAGTGAGATCGGGGCGCCGTCGCGCGCCCGCCTCGTGGCCGACTACATCGAGGCCCGATTTGGCGAGCACGTCGAGCCCCGGGCGTTTGCCGGGCTGCGGCGGGACGAACGCCGGGCGTGGGGCAAGGGAAGTGCCCGCCCCACCTACATCGTCCCGGCGCTTGAAGGCCGCTTCTATCAACCGATCCGGGGACTGCTGGCGTTGTCGGATTGGCCTCTTGAACGCCGGCTCATCGGCCCGTGGTCGGAGCGGGCCGACCACCTGGCCGCCACGGCGCAACTCGCCAGACAACTGGCTTGGTTGAACGACCGCGATCCGGACGGAGCGAAGAGGCTGGCGTCCGTAGTCGCAGGGATGGCCCGGTCGATCCCCGGCGCCATGGATGGGACCGGTGTGGACACCGCCCGGGTAGAGAACGCCGCCGAGGCGGAGCGGACGGCGCTGCTGACCCGGGATGATCCGTGGCGACGGGAAGCCGCCGCCCGTGCCCGTGACCAGCTCACGGATGAGCAACAGCTGTGGGGGACGACCGTCGGTGTCGTAGGTGAAGGCCCCCAGGAGGGGAGGGGTCGGAGTGCCAGCTCGTCGTAATCACGTCGACCCAAGAGTTGACGCCGCCCTGGAACGTGTCCGCGGTCGGGCAAGCACGCTGCGTCCGAGCGTTCGCAGACTCGCGGCCTTCGCCGATGTGCACGCGTGTCCCACCGCGGCCGTCGCCTTCGCCGCCCGTGTGGACACGAATCGGGTCCTCACGGGAACCACACTCGAGATGCCGTTCGGCCAGTCCCCGTTCGCGATCGGCCGGGGCGTGGCGTTCGAAGCTCTCCTCCGGCGACACGGTCATGCTGAGCTTCGCCGGGTACTGACCGAAGGGCTAGGGGTCGACTTCTCGCAGGCCGGAATCGAGAATCTGCGGGAGGGTTACCAGCCGAACACAACCGGTCTGAAACTACGTGCCTCGGTGACCCGAAGCCGGATGGCCGAGATCATCGCCTCACCGGCTGAACCAGTCGTTCTGGATGGTGCTGTCCTGCGCGCCGACGTGGGCGGGCTGCCGGCTTTCTTCGAAGCCGATGAGATGGCGATCGGAGTTGGCGGCGAGATCGTGGTCGGGGAGAACAAGTCGTGGCCGGTGGTCGACGGTCGCCCGACCGACGAGGACGCCTTGGGCTCCGCCCTCGACCAGGCCGCCACCTATGTCCTGCTCGGACGGCGGACTCTGGATGACGCGGGCGTCGATCCCGACCGTGTGTCGAGCAACGCGGTACTCGTTACTCCCCGGAACACCGGTCTGACCGCCGTACTCCACCGTCAGAACGTGGACGGGAGGGTTCGGCGAATAGAGCGGCTGCTGTCGGCGGTCCCTCATGTCGCCGACATCGCCACCTCCGTTCCGGCCGACGTGACCTTCGACGTGGCCGCGGACACGTCGCTTCCCGAACAGGAACGCGTCGATGCCTTCGCCGAGGTGTCCGACCGGCTCGGCCGTGTCTATGAGCCCGCCAGCTGCCTGTCCTCATGCGGATTCGCCTGGGCATGTCGCCAGTGCGCTTTCGCGACCGGCGATCCGGCTTTGTCAGGAGGAGTCGTCGCCCGGGCGCTTCCCGGGGTCGTGAGCCTGTCCCGAGTCGCAGAGTTGAGCCACGGGGCGCCGGCATCGGCCGTTGAAGCACCCGTGGCGGGCCCGCTTGCCCGGGCTGGTCGCCTCTATGACGAAGCTGTACCGGTCCCGGCTCCCCGCAGGCGGCGACCGGCATGAGCACCGCGATGGAAGCCATGTTCGCCGGACGGATCCATCAGGATGGCCACGCCCTGAGGCGCACGACGCTCCGCCACACAAATCTGACCGACCCCGCGCTCGGTATCTGTCTCTGGCGGTTGGGAGGCGAACGGTTCCGAGCAGCCGCTGTCGCCTGGGGTCCGATCGGTGGCCCGTACAAGCTTGCGGTTGCTGGTGAGCCGCGAAACCGGGACCTCTACTTCTCGGCCCTCCTGCCATTCGCGGCGGACCTCTGTAAGAGGATCCGCCGCGTGGCCGCGACACAGGTGGCGCGCCAACGCGGTCGGCACACCGATTACCTGCCGGCCGACGCCCTGCAGATCGTGGTTCCGAACAGGACCACCGTGGCCGCCCTCGGGCTGCTCGGACGGTACTTGGCGTACCTGTCCGACCGCGGCGGTGTGGCACCGGACCCTGCTCTGGTCGAGGCCGGCAAGCACCTTCGTTTCTACGCCCGACACGCACGGGTACCGGGCCAAGCGCTGCTGGTGCCACTCGACCGGCTCCTGGCCGAACACTGGGCGACTCTGCTGTCGCCGTTCGAGCAGGCCAACCTGGCGGCCGTCGACGCTCAGATCGACCCGCCCCGGGGGGTGCACGCGTTCGACTCCGGCTTTGCCGCCGAGGCCTCGGCGCGTATTGGTCCCGAGCCAACCGAAGACATCGACCGCATCACCGACGAACTGCTCGCCCGATTCAACGAAGCCCGGGGTGGCGCCACGGAGCCGGCCACGATCGGTCCACTGATCGCTCCCATCGAGGCTCACTATCGGCGCCTCGTCGACCCGGTTTGGGCCCTGATGGCCCGGGTCGTAGACCGGGAACGCGCCCTGCCCGCTGCTCCGTCGGTACCACGCCGTTTCGAAGTTGACCGCGAGGCATTCGGACGGCGCGTGGATTGGGTCACTGGGGGAGGCCGATATCGCACGACCGATACCCCACGGCAAGCGGCGATGACGTTGCGGCGGCTGGAGGAACCGCTGGCCCGTTACGAAGCCGAGAAAGCGATCGAGGACCCTGCTGCAATGGTGCCCTATCTGCTGGACGGAGAGGCCGTCCGAGGGGTCGTAGCTTCCCTTAACGACCAGTACCGGGTCCGATTCCGGGTCAAGGCGGTGCGAAGGGCGATCATCGCCCTTGACACAGACGACCCCGTCATCCTCCCGCTGGGAAAGAAGCTGTGGTGGACGGCCACCGCGCACGACCACCACTGGGAAGTGCAGGATGTCACCGCCAATGGGGCGGGCTCGCGGATCACACTCATGCTTTACGCAGCACCGACACCCGCCCGGCTCCCGGGGGTCGGCGACCGGATCACGTTCTCGGTTCTGCACACCAGCTCTGACGGCTATCGGCTGCCACCGCCGCAGAACCCGCCGTGGACCCACACTTCGGCCGCACCGCCCGCACCGCCGGAACCGATCGATGCCGGAGACGGTGATCCACCCGCGGCCGCCGTCGATGGCGCGACACTCCCAGACCCCGGGGTTTACGCGTGACCGCTCGGGTAGCTCCGTCACCGTACGACGCAGCTGTCCTCGCCGCTGCCCAGGCGGTCGAGGACGCGATTCGCGCGGACCTGTTCGCGCGAATCGGTCGTCAGGCGGCCGTGGTCGCTGCAGCACCCGCGGGTGCCGGAAAGAGCCAGCTGGTATCCGAAACCGCTGGACTACTGCGCCAACGAGACCTGCGGGTAGCGGTCACCGCGCCCACCAACGAGCAGGCGTACAGCCTGGTCGGAAGGTTGATCCGGCTCAACCCAGGACTGGCGGTGTCGTTCGTACACGCCCAAGGTCGCGACCTCCCTCCGGCCCTCGCTGCCCTGCCTGGCGTTTCCCAGCCGAGCGCCGCCGCGGCCCAGGCCCAGGGCGATCCATTGGTCGTGGCCACCGTCGACAAGCTCACCGACGCCTACCTGCGCGATGGCCTCGGCGCCTTCGACGTGCTCATCCTCGACGAGGCGTTTCAGGCGGATGCCGCGAGGTACTACACCGCAGCGCATGTCGCCGCGACCCATCTGCTCGTCGGCGATGCCGGTCAGCTGGATCCATTCTCGCCTCTGCCCGACGCCACGTTTTGGCGCGGCGGGCCCGAAGATCCACTGCAGACTGCGGTCGGGGTCGTGCTACGCAACCACCCCACCACCCCGGTCCACCGGTTGCCGATAACCCGCCGGCTTGACCCACGGGCCGTCCCGGTCGCGCGCTGCTTTTACCCGGGCCATCACTTCGACTCCGCCATAACCGCGGGGGTACGGGAGATTCGTCTGACGCGGCCGGGGCCAGGAAGCCGCGCGCTCGCCCCGATCGACCGAGCCCTCGACGAGGCGGCCGCATCCGGGTGGGCCCATGTATTGCTGCCCGGGGCGCCGGTTCTGACCGCCGACCCGACCTCGGCCGAACTGATCCGGGATCTCCTTCTTCGACTGTTTGCCAGGCAAGCCCGTGTCCGCTGCGAAGATCGACCGAACCCGACAGACCTCCGACTGTCCGAGGTCGCCGTCGGCGTTTCACACAATGACCAAAAGGACCTTTTGCGGGCCCTGTTGGACGACGCGGGCCTGGGCGGCGTAGCCGTCGACACCGCCAACCGACTGCAAGGGCTGACCTACGAGGTGGTCATCGCCTGGCATCCCCTCGCCGGGTCGACGGTCACCGACGCCTTCCATCTGGATCCCGGCCGGCTGTGCGTGCTGCTCACTCGTCACCGTCAGGCCTGCATCGTCGTCGGCCGCGACACCGACCAGACCCTGCTCGACGGAGTTCCTCCAGCCACGCCAGGCTTTCTCGGCTGGGATCCCGATCCCGTACTGGACGGCTGGGACGCCCACGAAGGTGTCTTCCGCCTCCTCGACCCTCACGTAGTCCACGCTTAATCGGCAAGGAGCACTGTTTCAATGCCCGATCTCGCCCGCATACTCGACCTTCTGGATCGCGACGACGCCCTCGAGTTGCACGAGCCGCTCGAAGAGGAGATGTGGCCGGAGATTGACGAAGGCGAGGAGGTTCTCGAAGTCGACTATGGCCGCTTGTTCCCGACCGGGCGACCGACCGACAGGGGCCAGCAGGACTTCGAAGTCTTCGGCGACGAATGGGACCTCACCGAGGACCAAGCCTCAGCCGTTCTCGACCGCGACTCGACACCGATGGGGCAGGCCGAACCTCCGGAGTGGGACGTCTGGGCGTGGTATCAGCCGATCCACTTCTTCGGACCTGATTGGGGGATCTTCGTCAAGGAAGCCGGACTCGTGGAATGCGCCCGCCGTATCGCCTCCTTCGTCCCACCAGTAGCCACTGGCTGGCGTGGACCTTCGCTGCTAGCGAAAGCGGTTGTGCGGTCGGCCTTCGCCGCTTTGTTTCTGCATGAGCAGTACCACCACAAGACGGAGTCGCTTGCTCTGCGCATGCACGTGGTCGAGCGCCGACCGATCTATCCCGCCTACCACCGGAATGTCTACCGGACCACGGCCGGGACCAAGGATCAGATCGAGGAGGGGCTGGCCAACGCGGACTCCTGGTACCGCATCGGCGACGACACTTACAAGAAGTGGACCGGCAAAATCGTCACTGGGAGCGCCCGCCGATACCTCGAGCACTCCTTCGCCTTCGCTCCGCCCGGATATGCGAACGCGACGCGCCTACTGCTGAAGCCCGACTTCGAAGACGAGCAACAGAGGCTTTTCACCGAGGTGCAAGAGGGGCTCTCTCCGAAACGCCATACCCCATCCGAGTTCGGCATTGCGACCCACCTCAACCACAGCCTGTTCCGGGTCACCCAACGAATCTGGACCGTCGTGCCGATAGGAACGCGGACGATCCTCCCTACTCATCCCGCGGTCGCACCCCTGGCCACGAAGAAGTTGGAACGCTTCATCAAACGTGAGGGCTGGAAGGAAGTCCCTGGTGCCGGCAAGGGGAGCCACCGCAAGTTCCGGGGTCCCTACGGCCGCATGGTCGTGCTCCCGGACTCGAAGGATGTCTCGCTGACCGTCCTCCGCAGTACAGCGGAGTCTCTCGGCCTCTCCATGCACGAGCTCAGCGCTCTCGCTGCTTGAATCCGAGGCGTACACATCTCAATGGTCAAAGATCGACTGCCCTCGACCCTTCGGCTCGGCGATACGGCTATGACGCCAGCAATAGATCGCCGCGGCGACTCTTCGGTCAGTTCCGACCATGCTGCCGCCGGGGACGCATCGGTGTCCCCGAGTCAAGTAGCGACGGCGTGGTCGAAAGGGACGGGGGCTCGTGATGTTGCCCGCTGAAGTCGCGGCCAGACCGCAGTGGACGGAGAAGCTGTACCCGCCGAGCCAGGGCCAGGATCACCTCGGCTTGGGGAGCGTGTCGTCTGACCAGATCCTGCCAAAGCTGTCGCCGGGCATCGTCGTGCAGACCGTCCACCCCCGGTACTGGAGCTTCTACACCTTCCTGCTCGATGAGTTCTGGCAACGCGACCTTCCACGCACGCGGCGCGACTTCTCGCGCTTCTATCGCCCGCGTGAGGCGATCTTCGCCGCCGGCTGCCATCTATGCGATCGGCCGGAACATGACGAGTTTGGTCCAATGCAAGCCATTGTCGGCTCGGTCAAGTCCAGCGCGCTCGTCCACACGCAACCATCCGTCTACGACGCCCAGTTCAACTACATCAAAGACGCGCTCGGTGGCTACGGCCTCTACTACAGCGCAGCCATCGCGGGAATGGGGCTCACGCTGCCGGCGACACCAGCGGCCGGTCTCCCTTATGACGCTCCGACGCCCGAAGGACGGGCTCTCGCCGGCGCGTATCGGACGGCGATCGCCGACACCCGCTATTACCGTGACTACTTCGACGACGATCACGCCCAGGTGCCGGCCGAGGTCGTCGCCGAATACATCCGGGCAGGCTGCCTCTGCCAGCTGCGCACGCCGACCGCCCCGGACCGAGCGCTCCTCCAAGACGTGTTCCTTCACGCCGGCGGCGCTCACGATTCCGCGCAGCGCCGCTCGACCATGCGCATGTTCCTCGACCTCGCGGAACAGACTGCCGGCCACGAGCTGTCCGAGGATCGCTTCCGACGCCTCACGTACTTCCACTCAACAGGCCCCGACGGCGCAGCGTGGGAACCCGCACCCCCCAACGTGCGCACTGCTCGCCGGTGGCGCCTCTACCAAGCGCGCGAGTACTACGCATACGCGCTTAACCGCATGTGGCGGTATCTCGCCGAGTGGGGCATCGGCCAGGTGCCTATGAGCGGCGACGTCGTTCCAATTGCTAGATGGTGGGACTTCGTCGACCACGCTTTGGACTTCGCGCCCCTCGCGGCGGCACTTGAGGTCGACGATTCCCGTCTCGACGCAACCTCAACCGTCGCGGAACTTGCGCAGTGGGCATCGACGTCCGGCAACGTAGCGGGTGGCCTCGACGACTCCTGGGACGTCGCTGCACCCGTAACAGAGCACCGCCTTTACCGATGGGCGGACTCGGCGGGCGACGATCCGGCGGTCGTCCCGGGGGCGCTCACGCTACTGGCTCTTGTAGCCTGCCGTGTCGGTTCGCGTCGCAATGAGCTGGCATTCGGCGAGGACTGGGATATCTGCCGCGATGGCGGCGTATCTCGCCTCGCGCTTAGCCGCTTCTTCAACCAGTGGCGTGACCGCCAGCACCTGAGCCTTTCTGAGGCGGCGCGCTGGGTATTAGGCGACTATGTCATCCGCCAGCACGAACGCGTCGCGGTAGCCAAGCTGGCTCAGAATGGCGATACGTTTCGATTCCGTCGTCAGGGCGATTACCTGCGCTTCTATGATGCCTTTGCACCCGCGCGGATGAGCAATTCGAGGTTCCAGGCCCTCGCCACGACCGTGTATGAACTCGGCTTCGTCGACAGCTTGTACGGAGCGACACATACGCTCACGGACGCCGGCCGACGTCTTCTCGCCGACGGCGACCTACCCGAACGGCATCTCCAGGCCGCGATGAACGATGGCGGCAACGATGGCTGAGCGGCTGAGCCTGCCTGAGGTGCTCGCCAAGCCCCGGGACCACATCGTCATTTGCACCTTCGGTGCCCAACTCGACTTCTACGAAGGGCCCCTGTGGCGCTATGTCAGCCGCGCCCACAACCGGATTGTGCTTGCCGACGATGTCGTCCTTGCCGGCCAGCTCGCCGACCTTGCCTCCGGCGGCTCTCGTCTGCGTCACGTGAACCGTCACTACCTGGCGACCCCGATCACCAATGCTGGGAGTGCCCACGCCAAACTGATTCTGCTCGTCGACGGTGCCGGCGGGACGCTGCTAGTCGGCAGCGGGAACCTTGGGATCGATGGATACGCGTCGCGCGGAGAAGTCTTCTACCGCTACGACATTACCGATGCGGACGAGACCTACCTGCCTGAGTTCCAGGCGGCCAAGGCCCTCCTCGACCTTATGGCCATGCGCGGTTATATCGACAGCCAAGCCCGCCAGCATCTCGATGCAGTGTGGACAGACACACCCTGGATCTGGGCGCCCGCTGGCCGGCTCGCCGGCGTGTGCCACAACCTCGTCGAACCTCTCGGGGACCAACTCGTCGCCGCGGTTGCGACCGCGCTCGCCAACTGGCTCAACGACACAGGCAGACGGTCCCGGCGCGGCGGTTTGTGGACGAACCAGACCGTGCTCCGCCTGCTCCGCAACCCGGTCTACGTCGGAAAGATCAGCCACGACGAGACGGTCCACGAAGGGAAGCACGAACCGATCCTCGACGACGCCACCTTCAATGCCGCCCAGCAGATCCTCAACGAGCGCGCTGCGGAATCGACGGCACTGGCACCGACAACCTCCGAATATCTGCTGACCGGCCTCGTTCGCTGTCTGGCTTGCGAAGGCGCCTACGTTGGCGTCAGCGCCCATGGACGCAGCAGCACCTATCGCTACTACGCTTGCCGCACCCGCCAAGTCAGCGGCGCACGTGGCTGCCCCGGACATCGTGTACCCGCCGATGACCTCGAAGCCGCCGTCATCGACACGCTGCTCAGCCTCTACGGCGACCTCAACCTCTTCGAGGACGCTATCCACGGCGCATACGAAGACAGCGAGAACGAGCGCCCACGGTTGGAAGACGAACTCGCCAGCACCGAAGCTCAACTGCGGGACACCACCGCTTCCATCGACCGCTACCTGCGCGCCTTCGAGGCGGGCACCATGCCCGAAACGATCTGCGCTCCCCGGGTCGCCGAGCTATCCGATCGCCGCACCGAACTGACCGCCCACCGCGACCAGCTCCAAGTGCAGCTTCGAACCACGGCGCCGGCCACGCCAAGCCGCCAGGAACTGGAAGGGCTCGCCGCCAAAGCGCGGAACGCCCTGACCGAAGGAAGCCCCGAACAGATCAAGCAGACACTCGCCGCGCTCGTCGACCGAGTCGAGATCAGCGCCGACCGTCGCGCACGGCCCTGGTTCAAAATTCCCAGCACAGATACAAACCGGCCCGGGCCATCGCTGGCCCGGGCCTGTGGGACACCGGTTCGTATGGGCCCACGTCAAGTGGAGGTGAGCGGACTCGAACCGCCGACTTC
>JAJPHE010000153.1 GCA_021325435.1 Actinomycetota bacterium
AAGGGTTGGTGTGAGAACTGCTTCTTGAGGTTGACGCGGTGACCGTCGCGTCTGGTGGACCCTCAGGCCCCCCGCCGGCTCTTACACCACTTGCTGGTACTCAACTCACGCAAGGCTCGGCTGTCCTTCGTAAAGGTGGTCGAGTACCAGCGAAGGGGCGTCGTGCACGTCCACGCCGTGATCCGGCTCGATGGGCCGGACGGCGCCTGCAGCCCGGCCCCGCCAGAGCTCCAGTTGCAGCAGCTCTTGCTCGCCATCCGCTCCGCCGTTTCCAGGGCACAGGCTCCGATCGCCGGCGGCGAGACGATCGCGCGGTGGGGTAGGCAGATCGATCTTCGGCCGCTACCCGAAGAGGAAACCGTGAAGCGAGCGATCGCCGCCTACCTGGCCAAGTACGCCACCAAGTCCACCGACAACGGTGGCCGACTCGACCACCCGCTCCGCCACGACGACCTCGACCGACTGGACCTGCCGGCACATCTTCGGCGCCTGGTGCTCACGGCGTGGGAGCTTGGTGCGATGCCCGAACTGGCTCGGCTCCGGTTGCGAGCCTGGGCCCACACCCTCGGCTTCCCCGGGCACTGGGTCACGAAGAGCCGCCGATATTCGACGACTTTCCGTGAGCTCCGGGCCGCTCGGTCGGAGTGGCGCTCCGGTCGACATCCATGTGAAGACGAAGACGACGAGCAACTGGTCCGAGCCGCGGAGTGGAGATTCGCCGGCCGGGGCTGGAGCAACCCCGGTGATCAGTGGCTGGCTGAGACCGCCGCCCGAAACCACGCCGAAATGCTTCGCGTCGCACGGGAGGAGCGTCGGGGCCAGCCTGCCCGGAAGGAGGACGACCAATGATGGATCGCCTGCTTCTCCGGCCCGAGGAGGCGGCGCACGTGCTGGCCGTCGGACGCAACAAGGTCTTCGAGCTGCTGGCTGCCGGTGAGCTCGAGTCCGTTCGAGTGGGCGGTTCCCGCCGCATCCCGGCTGTCTGCCTGGTCGAGTTCGTCGAGCGGCTCCGTCAGACGGACCAGCGGTCACCTGACGGCGCATCCCGTGCCTTCGACCACGGAGGAGCGACGCCCGGCGTCGCTCGCTGACTGCTTCATGCCGCCGCCGAAGGCAGCCGTCAAGGGGCGCCCGCAGGGCGACCGGCGGGCCCGGGCAGCGTGCTGCCAAGGAGCCCGCCGGCTTGCCCTTGACGGTGGCCGTAGGCGGTGGCAGTTCGGGGAAGCGGTGGAGCCCGTCTGCGGTGCGGTAGTTGGGCGGAAACTCTTTCGGGTCGATAGGTATTGGGATACGCTGGTCGAGGTGAACCACCTGGTCGGCCTGGCCGAGATCGCTGAGATGCTCGGAGTGAGCCGTCAGCGAGCCGGACAGCTATCCAGGGAGTATCCCGACTTCCCGGCTCCCGTGGCTGAGCTGGCCTCCGGCAGAGTGTGGGAACGGGCGGGGGTCGAGGAGTGGGCGTTGCGCCACCCACAACGGCGTCCTGGGCGGCCGGCTCTGAGAACCGAGGCGTTCCGAACCACCGAGGACATCATGCCTCCGGCGGACCTCCCGCCCCCTGGGCGAGGGCGGAAGGGCGGCCGGTGAGCGTCCGGCGCCGGCAGACGGCCCGCAAGGGCGTCGTCTGGGACGTTCGCCTGCGAGATCCGGACGGCCGCGTCTACACCCGCACTTTCGCCACCAAGCGGGAGGCGCTGGACTTCGAGGCCGCCCAACGCACGGCCAAGGCCAAGGGCACATGGACGGACCCCCGCCGGGAGCGCAAGACGTTCGAGGAGGTGGCGCGGTGGTGGCTGAACTCCAACCCGGGCAAACGGGGGAGCGCTTTCGCTCGGGACGAGTCCATCGTCCGAGTCCATCTGCTACCGGTGCTCGGCAAGCGGGCGATGGGCTCGATTACCGAGCCAGACGTCCAAGCGCTGGTCAATCGTTGGGCGCAGTCTCATGCTCCGAGGAGCGTGAAACGGATGTACGGCGTTCTCCGGGCCGTCTTCAACGCCGCGGTGGATGCCGACTACATCGCTCGTTCGCCATGTCGCCGCATCGGTCTCCCGGCGGCCAGCGCTAGACGGGGCCGCCAGCTCGATACGGAGTCGCTGAACGATCTCGCTACGGCCCTCGACCCGAGGTACCGGCCCATGGTGTACGTGGGCGCCGTGCTCGGGCTGCGGTGGGGAGAGGTCGCAGGAGTGCGGGTCGGGCGGATCGACTTCGAGCGCAGGACGCTCACGGTGGCCGAACAGGTCACCAGAGGCCGGGGAGGGGTCACGGTGGTCGGTCTGCCGAAATCCGACGCCGGCCATCGGACCCTCACCATGCCGGAGCCCTTGGCTGAGCTTCTTCTCGAGCATCTCGTGAATGTGGGGCTCGACCCGATCGACGACGTCGACGCCTACGTTTTCAGCTCCCCCGACGGAGACGCGCTCGACTACTCCAACTGGCGCCGCCGGATCTGGCTGCCGGCCATCCGCCGGGCGGGGCTCGAGGGCGCCGGCTTCCACGACCTGCGAAGGCTCAACGCAACGGCGATGGTGCTCGACGGCACGGACGTCAAAACGGCCCAAGCCCGCCTCGGCCACTCCGATCCGAGGCTCACCCTTGCCATCTACGCCCAGGCGACGACCGAGGGCGACCGGCTGGCCAGCGATCGGCTGGGTGAGCGCTTCTTCGCCGGCGGCGCCGACCGGATGTGGCCGAGCGACCAGCGGTCCTCAGGAGGGACGCGCGATGAACGCGCGATGGTTTCGAGGAGGCGGATCAGGGACCGGAACCGGCAAGCCCGTGAGCAGGGCTTCGAGGACTCGGGTGAGTCGGGAAGGCGGGATTTGAACCCGCGACCTCAGCGTCCCGAACGCTGCGCG
>JAJPHE010000102.1 GCA_021325435.1 Actinomycetota bacterium
GATCGACCTGCGCCACCTGTAGCGTCGACTGGCATGGGCGACGAGTCCGCTCAGCCGTTCGCGCCCCTCGTCGGCCGGCCTCTCACTGCCCAAGAGCTCCACATCGCTGCCCTCACCGCCGAAGGGCTGACCGCCCAGCAGGTCGCCGACAACCTCGGCATCACCCTCGGCACCGTCAACCAGAAGCGTCACGACATCCGCAGGAAGCTGGGGGTGAAGACCGGCGGCAACCTCCGGGCCGCCCTCATAGCCCGCTTCGGGTCCGGCACCCTCTCTCCCCTGGAACAGGACCAGCCCGAGGGCAGCGACAAGCGGGTCTACCTGGCACTGCGTCATGCCATCTCCTCGGTCGACGAGCTGCGTCTCCGACTCGAAGCCCGCGCTGCCGCCGTGCGCCGGGCGGCCACCAACATCGCTGGGGGACTCGATCTGGCCTGGGAGGCAGCCGAGATCGAAAAGCTCGCCGCCGACCTCGCCCAGGCCCATCAGCGGGCTGTCGCTTCTGCCCGTGCCCCCAGGACCTGAGCGGCATATGGCGAAGCCCACGTTGTCAGGGTACCCTGACAACGTGGATGGAGCTTGGGCCCGCTGGGAAGCCGTCGTGGGCTCGCCGGACTCTGACCCGCTCGAGGTGATCGCTTTGGCGGGCACCTACCACCGCTACCTGGCGGCGATCGAGGAACGAGCGGTCAGGGTGTCGAGAGCCCGAGGCGCCACCTGGCAGGAGATCGCCGACGCAGCCGGTACCACGCGGCAGTCGGCCTGGGAGAAGTGGAAGGCCGTCGAACAACTCACCGAGGGGGCACCCGACCGCTTCGGGGCCGAGCTGATGAATTTCCGCCGAGAGGCCTCCGCCGACGCCTTGGCCTCATTGCAGGAACGGCGACAGCGTCGAGCCAAGTAGCGGCACGGCGCTCTAGCGGGGCGCTCACCGCCGGAACTGCGGGTCGGCAGAGAAGTCGTAGCGTCCGAACCACGGGTTCTCCCCGGCCCGGTTGTCGCCCCAGGTGCCGTCGAGGTGGGTGGCGTCGACGGTCACCCATGACAGCTCGTCGCAGGCGTAAGCCTGGCCCTCCCCTCCGCCTAGCCCGCAGGTCTCCTCCTTGGACGGGGCGCTGCTCAGGCGCACCGGGTGGCCGAAGCTGAGGGTGCCCGTCGGCGACACCGCCGCCCACACGTCGTAGCTCAGGCTGGGCCCCAACACCCGCTTCCACATCAGCCCGAGGGCGCCGGTCGGTCCGAAAGCCATGGCGGGCTTGTCGACTCTGTGCACCCGATCCCCGACCACGGCGGGTCCGGTCCACGTGGCTCCGTAGTCGGTGGTCTCGAATACGAGCATCTCCGTTCTGGTGGAGTCGAGGACCATGATGGCGAAGCGTCCGGGGAGAGCAGGGTCGGCGGCAACATAGGGCTCGAACCACATTGTCTGGTTGTCGTTGCCGCCCGCGGCGTACTGGACGTAGATCTCGCCGGGCGGTGTGAAGGGCGAGAACGACGCGATCTGGGCCGTGGCGCCCGGCACCAGATGGCGGCGCCACGTGGCCCCGCCGTTGGTACTGGTCTCGAACACGACGCACTGGGTGCAGTCGCTGTCCGGGGCGGCCCCGGCGATGTAGCTGGTGGCCAGCACACCGTGAGCGGCGACCGGTATCCCGTCGAAGGCGCCGGTATAGCCGGCCGGCCAGCCGGCGGCGTCCTCCGGCGCCCACGGAGTCCAGGTCCGGCCCCGGTCCTTGGAGGCGGTGACGTAGCGCCGGCCGCAGTTGGTGATGTAGCCGCTGGAGAACACGTTGGACCGGCACGCCGCGAAGTAGGCGGGCCACGTGGGTGACCCTTCCCCGCCGCTCTGGTCACCGTGGTCCGTGCAGGACGCGTAGATGGTGCCCGTGCTGAGGTCGGTGGTGATCAGCGGGCGATCGCATCCGATCACCGAGGGGCCCCAGTAGACCGGGCCGTCGGAGGGATGCACGCTCATGTCCTGAGGCGATGACCCGAAGGGCAAGGGATTGGCGTGCAGCGGGCTGCCCGTCGGGCTCCAGGTGCGGGCCCCGTCGGACGACACCAGATCCGTTCCGTAGGAGGTGATGGTGAGGAAGAAGCGCCCATCTGCGTCCGAGGTGACGACGGGATCCCCCGCGTTGTTGTCGTAGATCACGGTCTTCCAGTGCCGGCCGCCGTCCCGCGAGACGGCGACGCCCTTGGTGTAGGTGTCCACCACCACGTTGGGGTCCTTCAGGTCGACCGCCACCTCGGGTTCACCGGCACCGTCGTTGGGGTTCACCTGGGAGTCGAAGACGACGGGGCCGCTGGCTCTGGCCGTTCGGACGCCCAGGCCGGCGAGCAGCGCGGCGATGAGGGCAGCCGAAAGCACCAGTCGGCCCCTGGCGCGATGCCGGATCATCTCCCACCTCCCTGGTCCCCAGGCCCAGCAAGCGGGCACCACAGAATGTCACAAATGGTGATCGGCGCTCGGCGCTCGGCGCTCGGCGCTCGGCGCTCGGCGCTCGGCGCCGGATCAGATCACGGCGGTTGCCTCCACCTCGACCATCATCCCCGGTAGGGCAAGGGAGGTGACCCCGATCGCCGTGGAGGCAGGCTGAGGGCCGGAGATGAACTCGCCCTTGATGCGTCCGAAGTCGCGCAGGTTGCTCATGTCGGTCAGGTAGACCGTCAGCCGGACGATGGAGTCGAAGGTGGCGCCGCCCTGCTCCAGCACCGCCCCGATGTTCGAGAACACCTGCCTGACCTGAGCCTCGAAGTCGCCCTCCCCGACCACCTTTCCCTCCGCCGAGATCGGCGCCTGGCCCGACAGGAACAGGACGGACCCCAAACCGTCGACCCGCCAGCCCTGAGAGAATCCGAAAGCGTCCTGCCAAGTCCATGGATTGAGCTGAGTGCGCGGCATGGGCCACCTCCGATAGCCGTCGACCGGAGTGCCATAACTGCGTTGCCATCCGCGGTCGTTCCGGAGAGCATCTCTCCCATGAGCCCGAACGCTCCGAAGACCACCCGATGACCGGTCCACTGTCTAGGGTTGCCCGGCAGGTTGGGGACCTCGACCTGGTGGAGTTGCTGGCCGGCCTTGCACCAAGTGACCTTCAGTCGGTCATGCTCGAGGTCTACCGCCGGCAGGCGGCGGCCGTCTCGCCAGCCGAGCTGCTGACCCGCTACCAAGACAGTCGTTTCTGTCGACCGGCCGGGGTGGGGCCGGCTGCACTGTCCGCCTTCGAGGCCTCGGCCTGGTCACTTCTCCCCGAGGGCTACGAGGCCATCGAGCTTTCGCCGCTGTGTCCCCTCGGGGCCTGCGCGGCGGTCGCCACGGTCGACCAGAACAAGATCGTGTCCACGGTCCGCAACGTCGAGGTGGTGGCGGACACCACCAACGTGCTGGCGCTCGAGTCGGCCCTGCAGCGTCGTGCCATGCTGGCGGACCCGGCCCGGCGGTCCCTGCCCGTGGGGCTGGCCGCCTGCCAGCCCCAGGTTCGGGCCCAGGCCCTCTCCCAGCCCCGGTCGTGGGCACACTTCCGGCTCCTTGCCGTCACCGAATCGGGCCGAGACCGCGGGGGGTTCACCTTCGAGGCCGCCGCCCTCCGAAGGCAGATCGCCTATTTCGTGTCCCTCATCGGCCAGCTCCGGCGGGACTGGACCGTCGAGGTCGCCTTCACTGACCTCGCCGGACGGCCACGGGTCCTGGAGCAGGCCGTCGCCGAACCGATCGGCGACCAGTTCCCCGGGGTCCGGGTTCGCATGGACCCGGAGCGGGTGTCGGGACGCGGTTACTACCTCGACGCCTGTTACAAGCTCTTCGCCGTCGACGCCGACGGTGACCGGGTGGAGCTGGGGGACGGGGGCTGCACCGTCTGGACCCGCCGACTGCTGAGCGACGACAAAGAGCGTCTCGTGATCGGCGGCCTCGGCGTGGACCGCCTCCTCATGTGACTGCCCAGGGCTTCGTCCGTGTGTTCACGCACCGAAGCTGGCCCCAAGAATCCGAGACGGCCCGGATGTCACAGCTCCGGCCTGGGCTCATCATCCCTGAAGGAAGGTTCGACCGGAAGGAGATCGTGATGGAGTTGTCGAGAATTCCCACGTGGGTCCTGGTGGTCTTCGGGCTGGTCGCGGTGGTGGCCGGCATCCTGGGGGCGACGCACGCCCCGCCCGCCATAGGGAAGGCGACCTGGGCCGTGGTTGCGGTTCTGGGGGTCGTCACCCTCGTGTTGGCCGGTCGACGCCGCCGCCTCGTCAGTGGCGTGGGCGGCTAGACGCGACACGTCGATCGTCCGAGTTGGCTCGCCGGCGGAGGCGTACCCTGGCCGGCGGGCCCGGCCCGGCGGGCCTCGTAACGAGGGCGATCGGCGGTGGGAGGAATGGACACGGCGGCGGTGAGCGCCGGCGCCGCGAGGGCGACCATGAAGCTGCGCGGCCGGAGCCAGATGGCCTGGGCCGGCTGGGCGCTGAGCGCCTCGATGGGCCTGGCCGCGGTGGGCCTCTCCGCTTCCGGGCCCTCGATGTGGCAGGCGTTTCTGCTCGGAGGCCACCCGGACTCCGTGGTCATCGCGGTGGCCGGAGGGTTCTTCGCCGCTCTGATCGTCAGCTACCGACCGGCCAATCCGGTGGGCTGGCTGCTCTTGGCCAATGCCGCTGCTCACGGCGCTCACGCCCTCGCCTCTCAGTACGGGGCGTTCGCTCTTCGCTCCGGGACGGCGGCAGGAGGGGTCGCCGCCTGGGTGGGCCTGATTCCGCTGGTGGCCTCAGGGCCCCTGCTGGCGCTGGCCTTGCTGCGATTCCCCGACGGGCGGCCCTTGTCGCGCCGCTGGCGGCCCGTCGAGTGGGCCCTGATCGGTCTTGGCGCCGTGGCGGTGGTGTCGGCGGCGGCGGCCGGCTGGCCACTGCGGGGGACCGCCTTACTGGACGGCGCCTCGATCCCCAAGACCCACGCGGCACGCCTCTACCGCGCTGTCACCCATCTCGGTCAGCCGATCATCGCCGTCGGCCTCGTGGCCGCCGCCGTCGCCCTATTCCTCCGGTACCGAACGTCGACCGGCGTCGTTCGCCATCAGGTCAAATGGGTCGCCTTCGGCGCGGTCCCCCTGATTGGCCTGTTGGTCGCGGCCCACGTGGTGCACGGCACCGCCGCGGGGTTCCTGGCCATGGCGAGCCCGGTGGTTGAGCTGGTCGCCCTGACTGTGGCCATCCGCCGCTATCACCTCTACGACATTGACTCGATCATTAGCCGGTCGGTCGCCTGGCTCGCCCTCACCGGCGCCCTCACCTTTGCCTATCTCTTCGCGTCCACTGCGGTGGGAAGCCTATTCAGCTCGCCGCGGAGCTCGCGAATTGCCCCGGCGGCCGGTGCCGCCCTGGCGGCGGTGCTGTTCCAACCCCTGCGAAGGTTCCTCCAGGAGCAGAGCGACCGCCGCTTCCGCCGCCGTGCCTTTGAGGCGCGACGCATCGTCGACGACTACCTGGCTTCGCTGGCGAAGATGGCGCCGGCCGCCGGCGAGCTCGAGGCCAGACTGGCAACCGCTCTCGGCGACCCCAGCGTCACATTCATCTTCTGGGCCCCGGATCGGCAGGGCTACATAGACCCCGACGGGGCGCCGACGGACAGCCCGGAGCCGGGGCCCAGACGAGAGCTGCTGCGGGTGGATCGGGGGGGTGAGCATTTGGGAGTGGTCGTTCATGACCCGGTCCGGCCGCCCGACGATCCCACCGTCCTGGCCTCCATCCTGCCGACCCTCGCCCCGGCGTTCGACCACGCCCGGCTCCGGGCCCAGACGGCACTCCGCCTGGCCGAGGTTCGCGCCTCCCGGGCCCGTCTGGTGGTCGCCGCCGACGAAGCTCGGCGGCGGGTGGAGCGCGATCTTCACGACGGAGCCCAGCAGCTCCTCGTGGCCCTGGGGTTGAAACTGGGCGGCATCCGGTCGCGGCTCTCCCGCCAAGGTGACACCGATCTCGCCGCCAGCCTGGCGTCGAGCCAGGCCGAGCTGGACCGCGCGTTAAACGAGCTACGCGAGCTGGCCCGGGGTATCCACCCCGCCGTCCTGACCGAAGGGGGACTCGAACCCGCCCTCGAGTCGCTGGTGGAGCGGTGCCCGATGCGGGTCGTCACCCGACTGGAGGGGGGTCGACGCTTCGACCCGGCCGTGGAGGTGACGGCTTACTACGTGGTGGCCGAAGCCCTGACCAACGCCAGCAAGCACGCCGAGGGCAGCACGGTCAGCCTCCGGGTCGAAGTTGCCGGGTCGGCGCTGATGATCGAAGTCGCCGACGATGGCCCCGGTGGCGCGAGGTTCGGGGCGGGCTCCGGTCTGGCGGGTTTGGCTGACCGGGTCGAGGCCGTGGGGGGACAGCTGCGGGTAGACAGCCCCGTCGGGGCCGGCACCAAGATCACCGCCGAGCTACCGGCATGACTTCGACCACCTCCACCGTGGTAGCCGTCGCCTCCCCGGGCCATGCCGAGCAGATATCCATCTTCACCACCTGCTCCGCTGCGATCCGCTTCGCCGTAGCCGCCCAGCGCCGGCACCAGGAGACCCACGGCGACGGCGCCGGCCCGGCTATGGGCGTGGCCGTAGGGGAGCTACTCCCTGGGCAGCCAGCTCACGGTCGCCCCGTGGACGAGGCCAGGATGCTCTGTCGGGCCGCCGGCCCCGGTCGGATCCTGGCCAACCGGGCCGTCGGACTGGTCGCCGGGCCCATCGAGGTGACCTTGAGCCCGGTAGACCGAGAGCCCACCCTGGCCGGTGTCGCTGTCGATGAGGTCGACTGGCGGGCGGCCCCGCCGCCCGACCTGCGGGTGGTGCTCGCAGACGACGCCGTACTCATCCGTCAAGGCATCGCCGCCTTGCTCCAGGAAGAGGGCCTGCAGGTGGTCGGTCAGACGGATGACGCCGAGACTCTCGTAGCCCTGGTAGGCGAGCTCGCCCCCGACCTCGTAGTGACCGACGTCAGGATGCCGCCCTCTTACACCACCGAAGGCCTCCGAGCGGCCCTAGAGATCCGCCGTACGCACCCGAAAGTGGGTGTCCTCGTGCTGTCCCAGCACCTCGAGACCCGTTACGCCGTCGAGCTCCTCGGTGGCGATGCGCAGGGAGTCGGATATCTCCTCAAAGAACGCGTCGGCGCAGTAGACGATTTTGTGGCGGCCGTCCGCCGGGTTGCCAGCGGAGGTACGGCGGTGGACCCCGAAGTGGTCCGCTTGCTGATCGGGCGCTCTGAGCGCGGTGGCCGGCTCCGGCACCTCTCACCTCGCGAAGAGGAGATCCTGGCCCTCATGGCCGAAGGACTGTCCAACCCGGGTATCGCCTCCCACCTGACGGTGAGCCTGCGAACCGTCGAATCCCATGTGGCCGCCATATTCACCAAGCTCGGGTTGTTGGCCGACCAACCAGGGGAGCGTCGGGTCCTCGCCGTCATCCAGTACCTGCGACAACAGCCCACCGGTACCGACGGGAACTGAGCGGTTGAACAGACGGTCAACGTGTTGACGAACTCTGTTCTCGATCCACCCGCACGTTTCGGCTGTCGCGGATCGCGGAACTTGTAGGTGTGCGATCACCGAAAATGTAGGTGCGGCCTGAGCCTGGGTGGCCCGGTTCAGTGTTCGGCGGCGGTCAGCGGATCACCTCC
>JAJPHE010000113.1 GCA_021325435.1 Actinomycetota bacterium
ACCTCGTCGGGGACGCCGCCGAAGTTCGGGGCGTCGCCGAAGCTGTAGACCCGCCCGTCGGAGGTGACTACGAGATAGCCCTTTCCGGTGGCGGTGGGCTGGATGCCAACGGCGTTGCCGGTGAGGCCGGCGGTGCCGAAGGACCCGTAGTTGCCGGCGTCGCCGAACGGATAGACCGACCCGTCACCACCGAGCATCCAGTAGCCGGCGCCGTCGGAAGTGGGGACCATCTCCTGGATGGGAGCGGGGACGGGCTGCCCGCCGGTCGAGCCGTAGAACTTGGCGTCCCCGAAGCTGAATACGCCGCCGTCGCTGGCGACGAGCCAGTAGCCCTTGGCGTCGGCGGTGCGGGCCATGCCGTCGATAGGCCGGTTGAGCACCATCGCCCCAGTGGAGCCGTAGAACTTGGCGTCCCCGAAGCTGAATATGCCGCCGTCGGTCGCTACCAGCCAGTAGCCGCCGCCGTCGGGGGTGGGGGCCATGCCGACCACCGGCTTGTTCAGCTTCATGGCCCCCGTCGACCCGTAGAACTTGGCCGAGCCGAACGTGAAGATCCCCCCGTCCGACGCCACCAGCCAGTAGCCGGCCTGATCGGGGCTGACGGCCATGCCCACCACCGGCTTGTTCAGCTTCATCGCCCCCGTCGACCCGTAGAACTTGGCCGCGCCGAACGTGAAGATCCCCCCGTCGGCGGCGCCGACCCAGTAGCCGTCGATGCCGCCACTCGGCACGCCGACCACGCTGAACCAGTTCGATTTCAGCCCGAAGGTAGAGGCGAACGTGGTGCCCGACAGCTGCACGCTGCCCTGACTTCCCTGCAGGGTCAGGCTGACCACCCGGCCGCCGTCGGCCGCCTGGGCCGGCCCGGACCGGGAGGTGACCTGCACCGACTGCAGCGTGCCGATCGACGGGTAGGCGGACTGGATCGAGCTGACCGGCACCGACGCCGTCCAGTTGTGGTTGGGGTTGCAGGCCGAGGACGTGCAGACGGCGTCGCCGGCGTCGATGACGGCGGGGTAGGTGCCCCCCGCCGTCCACCCACCCGTCGAAGCGGAGAACTCGGTGCTGGCCACGGACCCGTCAGAGAAGCGGCGGACCTGGCCGGCGGTGTCGGCGATGGCCAGATCGGAGGTGGCGTTCTCGGCGGTCATGCCCCGGTACACCTGGCACGACGTCGTGTCGCAGATGTCGGCGTAGCCGTACACCCCGCTGCCGCTGTTGTACTGCTCGTCCGCCGCCGCGTAGGAACGGGCGGCGACCGCCTGAGCCTCGAGGGCCTGGAAGCCCTCGGGCTCTCCCTGGGCGCCGGTCGGGCCCACGCCGCCCCAGTAGGCGGGGGACTCGGAGGGGACCACCCCTCGCA
The DNA here is from genome assembly GCA_021325435.1 of Actinomycetota bacterium. GTDB lineage: Bacteria > Actinomycetota > Acidimicrobiia > Acidimicrobiales > JAJPHE01 > JAJPHE01. Next base: position 1,364 of record JAJPHE010000113.1, read on the forward strand.
GGTACGACTCGATCGGAACGCTGTTCACCGTGCGGGCGGCGCCGTTGACCTCGGCCCCGGCAAGGGTGCCCCGGAAGAAGAGGTTGCCGCCCCCCTGACACAGCTGCAGCACCTGGGAGCTGGTGGCGGTCGGGGTGGTGACCGACGGGACGGCGAGGGCCTGGGGGCCCGACCCCTGGTCGGACGCCGTGGCCACCTGGGTCCATGGACCACCGCAGCCGGGGGCCTGCATGATCTGCCACACGTGGGCGGTGGTGGTCAGGTGCATGAGGGCGGCCTGGCCGGGGGCGAAGCTGACTCCGGCCGCCGTGAAGGCCGAGCCCGAAGTGACGATCACGTCGTTGCCGTCGTTCTCGACGATCCGGACCCGGATGGGATCATTCGCCAGGGCGGCCCCGAACGACGTCCCCCCGTAGTAGTGGTCGAGGATCCACGAGTAGCCCTGACCCTGCAGGGCATAGCCAAGCGCCCCCCACTGCCCCATCCCCCGCCCATGGCCCCATCCGTGGCCGGTGAGCGACACCGAGGACGCCGGGTAGGCCCCCGCCGGCGCCGGGGCCACGACCAGAAAGGACCCGACACCCACCACGGCGGCAGCGGCCATCGCCGTCCGCCGGCGGAGCCGGCAGACCCACCTGCTCATGCTTCGAGGGTAACGGGGCTGCTGTGACTCAGGTTGCACCCCTGCGCCCCACCGCCCGGGCCACCACCCCGTCGAGGAAACGCCGGTAGCGAGCGAGGATGACGGGCCAGCTGAAGTTGGCGTCGGCGTAGTGACGACCGGCCGCGGCCAGCCGCGCCCTCAACGCCGCATCCCCCACCAGCCGGTCGATCACCGCCTCGAGCTCCCCGTAGCTCGAGAACCAGAGCCCTCCCCCAGAGCGCACGCAGTGCTCCACCGTGGCGTCACAACGTCCGTTCACCACGGCCGGCACCCCGGCCATCCACGCCTCGATCATGACGATGGAGAACGACTCCATGGCGGAGGGAGAGACGTGGCCCAGCGACCCGGCCATCAACCCCCACTTGGTGTCCTCGTCCACGGGACCGGTGACGATCAGGTCGGGGTGATCGGGGGGACGGTCCACGACCTGCCCGGCGAAGACCAGGGCGAGGGGCCCCGGTCGGCGCTCCTTGTAGGCGAGGAACGACCGCCACAGCGCCACACAACCCTTCTGCTCGTCGACCCGGCCGACGCAGCACAGGTAGGGCCGGTCTCCGATACCGAGGGCCGTCCTGGCGTCGGTGGGGTCGCCGTGGCGTTGGTCTACGCCGAGTCCGAGGACGATCTGGGGTCGGTCGGCCACCGGGAACAGCCGTTGGACGAGGGCCCGCTCGCCGTAGGTGTGGAAGACCAGCCCCGCCGCGGTGGTGAAGACGGAAGGGAACACCGGAAGCCGGATGGGCGCCTCGTCGTGGGCGGCGGCGTGCATGATGCCTCGGGCGCCCACCAGCGGAAGGCCGCGCACCGTCGGGTAGTACAGGTACGGATAGAAGGCGACGACATCGGCGTCGGAAGCGACAGCGGCGTCGACCACGTCGGGGCACAGCGGGCCCTGCAGGTCGATCCACGTGTCCGCCTCCTCGACGGTCGCCTGGGACGGCGAGGTCAGGAGGCGGCCCGAGTAGGGATGGAAGCCCGGGTCGCGCCCGGCCTTGGAGCGGAAGCGGTGGACGGGCACGCCGTTCACCACCTCCGGGCCCGGCTGGTACACGTCCTCCCACGTCATGGCGTCCTGGGCGCAGGTGGTGATGACCTCAGCGTCCCAGACGCCTTCGGCCACCAGGTGCTCGGCCAGCATCCGGGCGGCGTTCTCGGCGCCGCCGGTGACCTCGACCCCGTAGCGGGGCACCACGAAGGCGACCTTCACCCGCTCACCCCCGTCACCGGGGCCAGGGCCTCGACGAGCTTGCGCTTGGACGACTCGAGGCTGAAGTCGCCGAGGCGGCGGCGACCGGCTCCGATCAGTCGCTGCCGGAGCACGTCGTCGCTGAGGACCCGGTTCACCGAGGCCGCCACCGTCGAGGGGTCCTTGCGGGCCAGGAGGAGCCCGGCGTCGCCGACCGTTTCGGGCACGGCGCCGGCGGCGTAGGCGACCACGGGCAGGTCGTGGCGCATGGCCTCGAGGGGCGGCACGCAGAAGCCCTCGTGCTCCGACACGCTGACCAACACGTCGGCGGTGCTGTAGTGGGCCGCCAGCTCGCCGCCAGAGACGCCCTCGCGGATGCGGACGGCGTCGGTGACGCCGAGGCGGACGGCGAACCCGGTGAGAGCCTCGTAGTAGCTGTCCGTCGCCCGGCGTCCGACGAGATAAAGACGGGCTCTGGGGTCGTAGGCCTCGCGGTAGGCGTACAGCGCCTTGATCAGGTCGTGCTGGGCCTTGTTGGGCGCCAGGCGGCCGACGAAGAGCCAGTCCGCGCCTCCGTCCTGCTTGGCCTCCTGCAGCCGGGCCCGGGCGTCCCCGTCGACCTCGGCCGACATGGCCTCGAGGTCGAGGAGGATCGGCACCACGCCGGTGCGCCGGTAGCCGACCTCGACCAGCTCGGCCTCGTTGTAGGAGGAGTCGCCGACGCCGATGGCCGACCGCGGGGCGAGCAGGGCCAGCTGGGCCCGGGCCCAGGCCATGGCGTTGGCGACGGCCGGATCCCAGCGCCGAAAGAACTCAGCTGGGGTGATGTTGTGGTAGTCGACCACAAGCGGCTCGGGGCGGGCGAAGACCTCGTCGGCGAGGACCGAGCCGGTGGCGAACTGGTACAGGAGCACGCTGCCTTTGGCGTAGCGGCCGAACTCGGAGAAGTGGTGACCGCTTCCCTCCAGCTGGTGATGGATCGCCTCACAGAAGATCTCCGAATCCAGTCCCACCTCGCGCAGGGCGGCCTGGACCTGAAGGGTGTGCATGCCGACGGCGTCCCCGGGCAGCAGGGCCGGAAGGAACTGGTGCACGGCGGTCACCGAGCCGGGGTCGACCATGGCGTCGGCGGGCGTCGGCCGGCGCAGCGCCGTCACCCGGCGCCCTCGGCCAGGACGGCGGAGATGGCCTCGGCAAAGGTCCGGCGGGTGCGGTCGAGGCTGAAGTCGGCCAGCCGCCGCCGGCCGGCCTCCACCAGGCGGCTCCGCAGCGCCTCGTCGGAGAGGACCCGGTGGAGGGCGGCCGCCACCACCACCGGCTCCTTCGAGTCGAGGAGGATGCCAGCACCCTGCAACGTCTCGGGGATCGCCGAGGAGGCGTAGGCCACGATGGGCAGGCCGTTGTACATGGCCTCGAGGAGGGGCACACAGAAGCCCTCGTGGTCCGAAAGGCAGAGCAGCACGTCGGCGCCGCGGAAGTACGAGGAGCGCACCGCGTCGCTGACCGATCCGGCGAAGTCGACGGAGTCGCGCACGCCGGTGTGGCCGACGAATCGCCGCAGCGCGTCGAAGTAGGCCGGTGACGAGGCCCCGCCGACCAGGTGCAGTCGGGCGGCGGGGTCGTACAGCGTCCGGTAGGCGATGAGGGCCTTGACCAGATCGTGTTGAGCCTTGTTCGGCGCGATGCGGCCCACGAAGAGGATGCTGGCACCGCCGCGGTCCCTCAGCCGGCTGAGCCAGTCGAGGGTCGGCCGGTCGACGTCGTGGTCGAAGGTGCTGAAGTCGAGGAGCAGGGGGGTGACCGACGTCGACCGGTAGCCCATCTCCTTCAGCTCGGCCTCGTTGTACTGGGACACCGCCAGCCCGTGCCGGGCCACCGACGCCAGCTTGGCGACCTGTCGGCGGCCGTCGGCCATCTCGTCGGCCAGCCTCGGCTCCCACCGCCCGAACGTCGACGCGGGGGTGACGTTGTGGTAGTTCACGATCTGCGGCTCGGGTCGCCCCAATAGGTATTCGGCCACCTTCGACCCCGTCGACGCCTGGTACAGCAGCCAGTCGCCGGGCTTGGGCCGGTAGCTCTCGTACGGGCGGCTGTGGGGCTCGAGATCCGGCGAAGTGTTCTCGGCGAAGACCTCGGAGCGCAGCCCCATCTCCTGCAGGACCGACCGGACCTGCAGGGTGTGGGCCCCGATCGCGTCGCGGGAGACGAACGAGGGGATGAACTGGTGGACCGCGCTCAAGTGGAGCGCACGGCCGCCACCGCGAAGGTGGCCGGCCCGAACAGGGCCTGGCCCAGCTTGTCGAGGTTGGCGTTGATGACGGCGGCGCCGGCGGCGCTGTCCGGCACCCGCTCGAGGCCCTCGACCCGACCATCGGTGACTGCCACGCCCGCGAACCCGGCTCGCTCCAGCAGGTGCTGCCAGGTGGCCGAATGCAGGGGACGCCCGGGGGCCAGGTCGGCCTCGAGGGCGGGGGTGACCCGTTCCCAGGCCCGGGGGTCGGTGCCGATCAGCACGAGGGGGGCCCCTCCAGCCAGCTTGCGGGCGGCCAGCTCGACCAGGGAGCGCTGGCGGGCCAGGGAGAGGCGGTCGACGCAACCGGACAGAATCAGCCCGCCGAGCCCGTGGTCGGCCACCGCGCCGAGATGGGCGAGGGGGTCGTCGGGCCAGGCGTCGCCACCGGCGGCCACCGCCCCGTCGACCAGCGGACCTCGGGGGTCCACGCCGTAGGCGTCCACCCCCGCCGCCGTCAGGGCCCGCAGCATCGCCCCGTCCCCACATTCGGCGTGCAGTACCCGGCCTCGGGCGCCGTTCATCCGCGCCACCACCAGCTCCACCCACTCGCTCAGGTCGGGGGCCACCGGGGGGCGCTCCGAGCCGTCGTCCACCGCGGGACGGACCTCGCCGATCTGGGCCTCGATGGCGCCGAGCCGCTCCCCCAGCGCCCGCAGCGCCCGCACCGTCGCCGAGCCGAAGGCGGTGACCTGCTGGGCGAGGTAGTTCAGATACCAGGCCATGGCCTTGCGCAGCAGCCGCTTGACGAACGACACGCCCGGCTTGGACGAGGCCGTGGGCACAGCGACGTTGACGAACGCGGCCCGGTCCGCCGCCTTGAGGGCTTCGCCGAAGTCGTTGTCGAGGGCGCCCACCGGGGCGAACTTGTCGAAGGCGAGGTCGAGCTCGCGCTCGAGGCTGGGCGGCAGCGCCCCGCTCGCCCGTTTGGCCCTGACCTCCTCGTCGATCTCGCGCCGGACCTGGTCGAGCGAGGGGGCGGTGTCGGACACGCTCAGAGCTCCTCGGCGAAGTTGCCTTCGAGGCGACCGAACATCACCATGGCCGCCACGAGCAGGACGGCGCCCGCCGCCAGCACCACCAGCACGTGCCAGAGGTACCACCACTCCCCCGCGGCTGGCAGCAGGGGGTTGAGGCCGTTCTGCTGCGGGGCCCCCAGCCCCGGCTTCAGGGACGCCGCCTGCCCGCTGCTCCGGTAGGCGAGGACTCCGTAGATGGCCCGCTGGAAGACGAGGACCACGTCGGTCACCGGGTTGAGGAGGGGCAGCCAGGCGGGCAGGTGGTGAGAGGCGAGCTTCTTGGCGATCTGCCCGTAGGGGTAGACGATCGGCGTGGCCCAGAACCACAGGGCGCCGACGATTATCTCCACCAGGTGCTGGGTGTCGCGGAAGTAGACGTTCACCGCCGACAGGAAGACCGCCAGGGCGGCCGAGAAGACGATCAGGGCGAGCAGGGCCGGCACGACCTCAGGCAGGAAGGCCCAGCTGATGTGGCTGTAGCGGGCGCCGGCCAGAACCAGGACCAGCACCACCGCCTGAAAGAAGAAGAAGATGAGCCCGGTCGCCACCGAGGCGAGGGCCAGGATCTCGCGGGGGAATGCCACCTTCTTGAGGATGGCGGCGTTGCCCACCATGGCCGAGGTGGCGTTCATGCAGGAGTAGGAGAACAGGTTGTAGGCCAGCAGGCCGGTCATGAGGAAGATGGCGAACGAGGGGATGCCGGCGCCGAGGACGATCTGGAATATGAAGTAGTAGATGGCCAGGGTCAAGGCCGGGTTGAGCATCGACCAGGCCACGCCCACCACGCTGCCCTTGTACTTGACCCGCAGCTCCTTGCGGACCAGCCCGACGAGCAGCTCGCGGTAGCGCCACACGTCGGCCACCCGGCGGAGGACCTTGACCTCGGGGCTGATGACCCGTATCTCCGTCGGCCCGGGACGTCCGGGAGCGTCCCCGGCGGTGGCCAGGCGACTGCCGAGTTCCACGCTCAGGTGACGATCGCGGTGGACCCGGAGCGGGTGATCACCTTGTCGATGAAGCCGTAGTCGAGGGCCTCCTC
>JAJPHE010000031.1 GCA_021325435.1 Actinomycetota bacterium
ACCTCGTCGAAGCCCTCCGAGACGCCCTCCTCCACCACGACGAACTCATCGGCGACCAAATCCTCGACACCCTCAAAACCGCCCAAACACCCGTCCTCGACGTCCGCTCCCACGCCCTGGATGAAGACACGATCTGCCTGGACGACCTGGGCGCTCTGCCCACCACCCACCCGAGCGCCCCCGAGGCGGCGACCGACTAGCTCAGCACCTTGAGGGCGGCCGCCGATAATCGTTCGGTGGCCCCCCTCACGACCTTGGTCCATGACGCCCCTCCGGCGGCCGATTCGTCCGAATTGGCGGAGTCGGACCTCCCCGCTGCGGACCGGCCGTCGCCCAGGCGAGGCCGAGCGCGCCTCGTCGTGGGGCTGCTGCTCGTTCTGCTGGCCGCCGGTCTTAGGCTGTGGTCGCTGGGGCAGCCGAGCACCCTGGTGTGGGACGAGCACTACTACGTCTTCGACGGGTCAAACCTGCTCGGGGGGGCAACCGGCCAGCCAGAGGCTCACCCCCGCTACATCATCAACGGGGAAGGGACCTGGCAGCACCCCCCACTCGGGAAGATCTTGATCGGGCTGGGCGAGGGCCCCCTTCCAGAGTCACCCTGGGGTTGGAGATTGCCGTCGGTCCTGTTCGGGACCGCCGCGGTCGGACTGACCTACCTCCTTGGACTGGAGCTACTCGGGTCGGTGAGCCTCGCCGGGCTGGCCGGTCTGGCGGTGGCCCTGGACGGGCTAGAGATCGTCCAGAGCCGGGTGGCCATGCTGGACATGTTCCTTGCCACCTTCGCCCTGGCCGGCATCTACCTGGTGGTCCGCGAGCGGACCCACCCGACGCCGGACCGACCACCCGGCCGTGTGTCCAGCCTGGCCGGCGGGCGTCGCCGGCTGTGGGCCGGAGCTGCCTTCGGGGCGGCCGTCGCCTGCAAGTGGGACGGTGTGTTCCTCCTGGCTCTCGGGGCCGGCCTGACATTGGTCTGGGACCGCCAGTCGGGGCGGTCGAGCCGGGCCGACCTGAGCCGATGGGCCTTCGCGTTCTTGGCCGTGCCGGTGGCGGTCTACGTCGCGTCCTACGCCTGGTTCTGGGCTGAGCACGGCCCCCAGATCCCCGGGTGGTTCACCCTGCAGTTCGACATGCTCAAGCACCAGTTGAAGTACAAGACGACCCAGCCCCAGACCTCGCGGCCCTGGTTGTGGCCGATCCTGGTCCACCCCATCCGATACTGGTCGACCGCGGGCGCCGGTCGGCCTGGTCAGGCCGGGGCCGAGATCGTCTCGGTTGGGAACCCGGCCCTGTGGTGGGGATACCTGCTGGCGGCGCCGGTCCTGCTGTGGGCCGCCCGCCGCCGTGGTTGGGTGACGCGTCTAATCCTTGGCGGGTTCCTCATTTCGTGGCTTCCGTGGATGGCGGTGTGGCGCCCGCAGTACTGCTTCTACCTGCTGCCCGCCGTGCCGTTCATGGCCCTCGGCGTCACTGCCGCCATCAGGACCCTGCCGGGGAAGTGGCGGGCGGCGGCGGCGGTTGGATTCGGCTGCGCCGTGGCCTTCTGGGCAGTGGCACTCATGCCGGTGTGGCTGGGCCTTCATGGCGGGCCGGGCTGGGCACGCCACTTTGCCCTCCTAAGCTCCTGGACCTGATGAGCGAGGGTGCAGAGAACCCAGCCTGGATACACCGGTCAGCTGCCATCAGCACGACGGTTCCCAGCCGTGGGGTGGTGCAGGTGGACATCGACGCCGGCCCGACACAGCACGTCCAGGTCCGGTGGGTTGGGCCCGTCGAGGTTCGGGTTGAGGCCGCCGGCCAACCCGTCGCCGCCAAGTTCACTGTCCGAGACGGTGAGGTTCCCCCCACCGTCGAGGCGGCCTTCGGCCCGATGGTCAGCCAGGCGATCCGGACTATGGCTTCGCCGGCCGGGTTCGGTCCCTGGCGGCGGGCCCGCCCCAGATACCGGGCCGGCGTGCCACTCGGCGCCCCCGAGCCTCCGTTCCTGCCGCGGGCGGTTATTCGGGTGGACTACGACTCGGAGGTCATCGAACTGGGACCCGTCCGGTCCGGGCCTTGGTGGGCCGTGAGGTGGCAGCGCGAAGGAGAAAGCCTCAGCCACCCCTCGGCTACCCCGCTCGGCGACGCCGAGGCCGTGAAGGCCTGGCTGTCCGAACAGGGCCTAAGTGACTACATCGGCTCTGTGACCTGAGCCCGGGTCCTCATCCTGAGCCCGCTGCCTGCCGATTGACTACCTGACAGTTGGCAGGAGGTCACGATGAGCATCCGTCGGACGCTGATGGCAACAGGCGTCACAGCCCTCGGAATCGCGGCCGGACTCGCTCACATGAGTGGCGGCCGCAGGCACGGAACGGGGGGCGCCGACGACCGTCAGCTGTGCACAACCCATCATTTGCCGATAGGGGCCCATCCGCAGTCAGTCTGCCGCTGGCGGGCGTAACGGCCTCAGGGTCCGGGCGTCGACGTAGTGGTGGCGCACGAGGGCGCCCCACCCAGCGCCTGGCGCAGAGCGTTCGAGCCCCCAGGTACCCCAGCCGAACTGCCCACCCCCGCTAAGAGCTGCTGGGCTGAACCGCCGCCGCCACCGTTGTCGTCCACGGCCTGCTGATTGGCGCACAAGCCGGCCACGCCGTTGCGGGCGAGGTTCGAGGGCTGGGCCGGAGACGACGCCGGCTCGCCCGTGCAGGACCTCGCCCCGAGAGCCATGCCGATCGTCAGCACGACCATGCCGATCAGTGAGCCGATGCCTCGCGCCTTCATCAACCCGTGCATCGACCCCCAGTCGGGCCTCCTTGACGCTCTCCGCGCGAATTCGGAGTCAAGAACCGCCCGTCCAGTGACGACATCGCTTGCAAGCAACGCGGGGAAGGAGCCATCCGCCGATGACTAAGCCAGGTACCGTGAGATCCAGCGCCCATGAGGCCGTGCGGTCCCTCCTGGCCCGGTCGGGGCGTCCGCTGAAGGTGGGGGAGCTCGTCCGGTCCCTCCGCCAGCAGGGCTTCACCGACAATCCGGGCGGGCTGCTGCTGCGGATGGTCGCCGAGGGCGACCTGATGATGGACGACGATCGGCGCCTGCTGCTGGCCGACGCGCTGATGGTCGCCTGAAGCAGACAACTGCTGCCATTTTCTCCGAAGAGTTTTCCCGCGTTCGCTCTACTCCTGGGTCCTAACAGCCGACATAGTCACAAGTCGGCAGTCCGATGGAGGCGTTCGATGGGTTTGTTGCGTAGGCGAGGGAACCAGTTGCGCCTGGAGCGGACCACTCTGCTCGCAGGCGGCGACGAAGCCGTGCCCGTGCCCGGGCTCACACTCCTGCTTGACCGGGAGGGTGCCTCGGTTCTCAAGCCCAACGGGGATCGCGCCGCCACCCTTCCTTGGGAAGTGATGGTCCGCTTTGCGACCTCGCCTTCCGATGAGGGATGGAGCGAGTTCGACATGGAGACGGTGCGCCGCTCACACCGGTTCCTGGTGCCGGAGCGTGACGCCACCCGGCTGGGCACCCGCCTCGAGAAGGTGGCTGCGGTCCACCGCGGAGACCTCGATGTTGCCGTATACACCCCACCGGCCCCCGTGGCGGTCCTGGACTCGCCGGAGGTAGCCGAGGACGTGTTGGAGGGCTTCGACCTGCCCGAGACGGTTGAGGCGCCCTTCGGGGACCTCGACCACGACCAGCAGACCGGAGCCGAGCCCGTCGACGACGAGTCCGCCGAAGGGGCTGAGCTGGAGGATGAAGCGGCGCCTGCCAAGGCCGCCCGCCGTGGGTTCTTCGCCCGCCTTCTGGGCCGGGCCCCGGCAGCTGACCCCGTGTTCGGCGACCAGGTGGAGATGCTCGACTCCGATCACGCCGAGGCTGCCTCCGCCGAGGCGTTCTTCGACGCCCTGACCGACGTCCCTGCAGCCGTCGCTGACGTGCCCCAAGCCCTCCCTGAGACGGCTCCCTCGATCCCGTCGTCGCTCGAGTCGTACCCCCCGGGTGACAGCATCTTCGAAGACTCGGCCGACGCCCCCGTCGTGGAGAAGCCCGCTCGGCGTCGTCGCCGCAGCAAGGCGGAGCCGGTAGTCGACGAGTCGGCTGATCAGCCGGTTACGGGGGGGCCCGAGTCGGTGGCCTACCCGGAGTCCGCCCTGCGGGTGATCGAGAACGACGGTCCGGTCACCGAGGACGGCCTGGTCTACGAGATCCCGTCCAAGCGAGGCCCGACGGCTTCCATGGTGGCGCTGCTCGTTGTGCTGGCCATGGTGATCGTCGCCGGCGGCCTGTACCTCGCCCAGCGCCAGGGGCTGGTGCACGTGTATCCCAATAGCCTGGTCAAGGCGGCGCAACCAGCGCCCGCGCCGGCCAAGAAGGTTTCGGCCCCCGTCACCCACACCGCCACGCCGGCGACAACGCCAGCCGTCGTCGCGCCGGTCCTCACCGTCTCGGCGGTGGAGAGCACGGCAGCGTCGCTCGGGTTCTCCTGCGCCGTGGGCGAGCCTTCCCAGGTGAATTGCTCACGGTCAGCCGAGGATGCGTTCATCGCCATCAACACCGAGGGGGCGGCCGCCAAGCTGGTGGCCCTCGCCTTCCAGGGTCGGCCGACGATCAGCTCCTCGATCAACCTGTTCACGACACTGGCGGGCATCCAGTACTCGGGCGCCAGCCCGTCGCAGGCCTCGCAGTGGGTGCGCCAGCATCTGACCGGCGGTAGCACCGACTTCGGCCCGGTCCACTTCGCCGTCCTCGCCGGGCCCCAGAGCACCGTCCTCCAGATCACCCCGACATCCTGATCGTGCCGGCCTGGCCTGGGACACCCGGCCAGGCAGAGAACCAGTAGCTACCGCGCTGGCCCGGCGGGCCAGTCTCGCGTGGGCCCCGACGTTCACCCGTATGGAGGGCGGCGTCAACCGGCTGGAAGGGTCGTGGTGGTCGTCGTGGTGCCCGGCAGGGTGGTCGACGTCGAGGTGGTGGAGGTGGTCGAGTCGGTGGTCGACGTCGGGCCACCCGGCGGCGCCGACGTGGTGGTCGTGGCGCCGGGGTCGGTCCCGTCCGCCGCCGGTGGCGGAGGCGGGGTGGTCGACGCCGGTGGCAGGGTGGTCCCGGTGGTCCCCTGTGGCCCCGTCGGCGGGGCGGGCGGCGGCGGAGGGGCCGGGGGGAGGGTGATGGGAGCGCCGTAGTAGACGGCGTTGTTCAGCGCCTCCCACACGTACTGCGGGTCGTGGTTGTAGCTGAAGAAGGCCTGGCTGAGCTCCGACGTGGTGGCCAGGCTGGCGGTGCCCGCCGCCTTGCACAGGTAGATGCCGGCGCCCAGAGCGGAGTCGTAGATGTTGTTGGGATCGGCCACCCCGTCGCCGTTGCCGTCGGCGGTGACCACCGCCCACGTCGTCGGCAGGAACTGCATGGGCCCGACCGCCCGCTCCCAAGGTCCCGGCCCGTCATAGGTCACCCCCGTCGGCTGCGGCAGGGCGGCAAACCCGTTGGTGCCGTCGAGAGCGGGCCCCAGGATCGGGGGGTAGGTGTCGCCGTTCGCCGCCAGCTGGGTGTCGGCGTGCTGGGCGTGGCCGGACTCGATCCGACCGATGGCCGCCAGGTCCTGCCAGATGAGACCGCACCGCTTGGTCTTCGGGTCGGTGGACAGGACGTTGGCGGCGTGCTGGTAGGCGGCTAGAACGATCTGGGGGACATCGGTCCCGGTCTGAGGAGCGGCCGACACGGCGAGGTCGTAGGAGGCCTTGGCCTGGTCGTGGGCAGTCTGGGCAGCGACCAGCTCGGCTTGGGCCTGGACGAGCTGGTCCCGGGCCGCCCAGAGGGCGCGGTCGGACTCGTCGAGATCTGTGCCGGCCCGGAGGGCCGCACCCTTGGTCTGGCTCTGGGCCTTGCGGAGTGCCACTGCGTGCTGCACGACGACCTGGGCGGCGATGTTCGCCAGCGCCTCCCGGCGGGCGAAGTCAGAGGGAGTGCGGGAGTCGAGCACGTAGACCAGCTCGGGCATCGACGGCCCGCCGGCCTCGTAGGAGTCGGCGGCCACCTCGGCCAGCCCGGTGCGGGCCCGGCTCAGCTCCAAGGCCTGCACAGTCTGCTCGCCGCCCAGAGCGTCCACCTCGGCAACGGCGGTGGATTCGGCAGAGAGGGCGGAGTCCAGAGCTTGCTGGGCCCCGGCCATAAGCGACTGCGCCTCGGCCAGCCGGGCCGCCGCGCTCTGCTCCGCCTTCTTCAGCAGCGGCACCCACTTGGCCGGATGGGGCGGGGCGAACACAACCCCGGCCGGTGGCGGCGGCAGCGGGGGGGAGGCCGGAACGCGGGCTGCCGGGGTAGTCGATGACGGGCTCGTCGGCGCGTCAGCAGCCGCCGCCGCGGCCGGCAGGGCCGCGACGAGGCAGCTGAGGCAAACGCTGCTAGTGAGTACCCGCCGCCGACGCACGATTGCTCATATCGGCCAATTGACGGCCGATCTTCGCGTCCGGCGCCTGGCCATGTCCGGATGCCCCCTTCGTCCCTTCTCGGACCTCGCGGAAATGGCTCAATGAGTCGCCTGCCGGCCGGCTCCGTCCAGGAGCTTGGTGGCGAACTCGAGAGCGTCGGCGGTGGCCGGACCGGAGAGCGAGAAGCTGACGTGGGGGAGCGGGGCCCGTAGCTCCCCGTCGATCTCCTCAGGACCGCTCGTCGCCAGGACCATGCGCCCTTGCTCAGCGACCACCCGGAACAGGTCACGGTCGCGGGGCAGCTTGAACTCGAGCTCGAAGGCGCCGCTCGCCTCCTCGCCCTCGACGACAGCCGTCAGCCGGGCGCTCACCTGGGTGACGAACTGGTCCAGCTGGAGCGACCAGTAACAGACGATCTTGGACCGTGAGGTCGAGCGCAGCAGCCGTTCGACGACCGGGTTGGGGGAGGGATCGACCAGCACAAGCGCCAGGACGTGCGTCTGGAGGTCGGCGTCCTCGTATGACAGCAGGTGGTAGCCACGAACTGGCACCTGAAGCCAGGCGGGATCGCGCCGGCGCCTCCGCGACCAGGTCACCGACGGCCGATCGGAAGAACGAACGAGATTTCATCTCTTTCCGCTAATACGACTGCGTTTAGTGGCGATATGACCACCGACAGCGTCCCAAACACTCAGGAGGTTCCCATGCTGTCTTCACTACGCCGGCGCATCGAGCGCCGGGAGGATGAGGGCTTCACCCTCATCGAACTCATGGTCGTGATCCTCATCATTGCCATTCTCTTGGCCATCGCGATCCCGACCTTCCTCGGTGCCCGAAGCCGTGCCCAGGACCGGGCGGCTCAGTCGAGCCTCCGCAACGCCCTGACCAGTGCGGACACCTCGTACGCCAACACCAATGACTACTCCCGGGCCAACGCCGGAACGTCTAGCACATCGGTTGTCGGGGATCTTGCCTCGATTGAACCCGCGCTGACCTTCTGCGACACGGCCAACACGAACTGCACTGGCACCAAGCAGTACTCGGGCGGTCCGAACGAGATCAGTGTGGCCACTGCTCAGGCGGGCGGAAGCACCAGCTCTACTCCGCAGGAGTTCACGGCCGTCGCCAAGTCGAAGTCTGGCGAGTGCTTTGCCCTTACCACCATCAAGCTGGCCAGCTCCACGGCCTCTGCTCCGCTGAACAATGCTGGAACCTTCTATACACAGTGGGCTTCGTCGGCGCACAACTGCGATGCATCGGCGGTCCCCAGCACGGCGACCTGGACCACGTCCTGGACGTAATCGTCGCAGATTGAAGGAATGACCCGGAGGGGCCGGCCACCTGGCCGGCCCCTCCAGCCATTTGCCGTCGGAACGTTGGAGCTCTAGGTCTATTTTTCCCGAATCCTGATAATCCTCATATCTCTCTCCAAACTGCCGAGACTTCCCGACAGCGTCCAACTATCAGGAGGTCCAAATGCTGTCTTCACTACGTCGGCGCGTCGAGCGCCGGGAGGATGATGGCTTCACCCTCATCGAGCTCATGGTCGTGATCCTCATCATTGCCATTCTCTTGGCCATCGCGATCCCGACCTTCCTCGGTGCCCGCAGCCGTGCCCAGGACCGGGCGGCTCAGTCGAGCCTCCGCAACGCCCTGACCGCCGCGGACACCTCGTACGCCAACGTCAACAGCTACCTGAAGGCCACTGACGCCACTGCCGGAACGGCGGGCGACCTGGCATCTGTTGAGCCGGCCCTTACTTTCTGTGGCGTGACCGCCAATTGCGGTCCCACCAGCGGCAAGGTGTCGAGCTCTACTGGCCCGAATGAGATCAGCATTGCTTTGGCGGCTGGTGGCGGCACCTACGGGTCGGCCACACTCGCCCAGACGGACCCCGCTTCGACTGACTCGCCGCAAATTTGGGCGGCGGCAGCCAAGTCGAAGTCCAACCAGTGCTTCGCGGTCGTTACCGTCAAGGTGCCGGACTCATCTGGGACCGGCTCCGGGTCGACCAGCCTTCCTAGCGGCGTAGCGGGGACTTACTACACCCAGTGGCAGCCCGCCTCCGGCAGCGGATGCAGCCCGGCTTCGGTGGGATCGTCCGCTAAGTGGCTCTCGTCCTGGACCTAGCTCTAGCAACGCAGCAGCGGTAGTCGAAGAAGGCCGGTCCATCTGGGCCGGCCTTCTTCCGTCTCCCTAGCCGATTTCTATTGGAGCTAATACCGCCACTCTCTGTGCCGATGCGACGCCTGACAGCGTCCAACTATCAGGGAGGTCCCATGCTGTCTTCACTACGCCGGCGCATCGAGCGCCGGGAGGATGAGGGCTTCACCCTCATCGAGCTCATGGTCGTGATCCTCATCATTGCCATCCTTCTGGCCATCGCGATCCCGACCTTCCTCGGTGCCCGCAGCCGTGCCCAGGACCGGGCGGCTCAGTCGAGCCTGCGCAACGCCCTGACCGCGGCGGACACCTCGTACGCCAACACGGACAACTACGTGAAGGCTATCGACGGGGCCAATGGCGACATCGCGTCCGTGGAGCCGGCGCTCACCTTCTGCGGAGTCGGGGCAAGCAACCTCTGCACCAGCGGTGGCAACGTCTCGCTCGGACCGAACGAGATCAGCGTCGCCGTGGCGGCCGGCGGCGGGACGGGTCCGTCGACGTTCGGTGCACCTGTGACGACAGACTCACCGCAGGTCTGGGCAGCGGCGGCCGAGTCAAAGTCAGGCAAGTGCTACGCGGTCATGACCGTCAAGGAGGCCGGTACCACCGCCCCGTTTGACAAGGCCGGAACCTTCTACACCCAGTGGAGCCCCGCGAGCAGCACGGCGGGTTGTAAGCCGTCCGACTACTCGGGCGCCGGCGCCACCTGGACGTCCTCCTGGACCTAGTCCAGTCCGTTAGGAACAAGCTCAAGGGCCGGCCCTCCGGGGCCGGCCCTTGGCATTTCATGCTGCGGTCTGAGGGCACGGCAATATGGGAGCTCGCCCCAAGACCTGCCACCGCCGCTCAAAGGGGGGCCCTCCTTGCCGATAAAGAGGGGCGTGAAGCGGCCAGCCCCCCTCAGCCTCATTGCCTTGAGGTCGGGCCGGGGCCCGCTGTACCTCCTGACGGCAGGCCTCATCGTCCTCCTCGGGTGGGTCCACGCCCATTTCATCGGGCATTACGGCTTCGCCTCAACCACCCGGTTCAGCTGGGAGCTCGCCTACGTGGCCATGCTGGGCGTGGCGGCCTACGCCGCAGGCCTGCCGGAGTCCACACCCGGTCTGACCAGCGCCTTTACGGCGGCGGTAGGAGCCACCGCCAGCGCCGCCGTCGGCATCTCGATCGTGCAGTTGCTGCTGGGCTCGCAGCTGATGCCCCGATTCGTGGTTTTTGCCGGAGCCATCGCCCTGGTGCCCGGATACGTCGTCTGCGCAGCGGTGGCGACGCGGTCGGGGGAGCTGCGCCGGAACCTCGACCGCGTCGTGGTGGTCGCCCCGGACGGGGACGTCAGCGTCCTCCGCGACGATCTGGCGATCGAGCCCGAGGCCACCGCTGTCCTCGTCGGGGCCCTATCGCCGTCCCAGGCCCGCCCAACAGGGGAGGGGAGCCGCCCACTCGAGGATCTGGCCCGCTCGAGCGGGGCCGGCGTGGTGGTCCTCGGTCGCGAGGCACAAGGCGACGACTCGATCATCGCTCAGGCGGCACGACTGCACGCCTCCGGTGTCCGGGTGCGGACGCTGTCCCTCTTCTATGACGAGTGGCTGGGCAAGCTTCCGGTGCCCGAGCTCGAGCGACTGGCGCTGATGTTCGACATCGGAGAAGTCCACCGCCTCCGCTACACCCGGGTGAAGCGGGTCGCTGACATCGTCGTCGCCGTCCCCGCCGTCCTGATCCTCGGGCTGCTGACGCCCCTGGTGGCGGTCGGCAACCTCCTGGGCAATCGCGGTCCCCTGTTCTTCCGCCAGACCCGGGTGGGGAGGTCGGGGAAGACCTTCGAGATCCTGAAGTTCCGGACCATGTCGCCCGGAGCGCCGGAGGGGGACTGGACCTGCCACGGCGATCCGCGGGTCACGCCCTTCGGCCGCTGGATGAGGCGCAGCCACCTCGACGAGCTACCGCAGGCGCTCAACGTCCTGCGCGGCGAGCTGTCGACCGTTGGGCCTCGTCCCGAGCAGGAGCGCTACGTGGCCGAGCTCACCGAGAAGATCCCCTTCTACGAGCTGCGACACCTCGTCCGGCCCGGGGTGACCGGCTGGGCCCAGGTCAAGTACCCGTACGGTTCATCCACCGCCGACGCGCTGGAGAAGCTCCAGTACGAGTTCTTCTACCTGCGCCACCAGAATCTGACCCTCGACCTCCGCATCATCGTGCGGACGATCCGTTCGGTCGTGGGCCGGGCCGGTCGCTGAGCTTGGGCTGAATCAGCTCGAGGGGGTCGACTTCGCCGCCCGCTCGGCGTGGTGATCCTGGACCGCCTTCATCACCGCCGTGGTGGCGGCGTTCATGAACTCCGGCCGGTTTGCCGCAGCCCAGTCGCGCGAAGCCACTGTCTGGGCGGCGGAGCCCTGGAAGCGAGGCATCACCTCGCGGGCGAACAGCTCGTAAGACGCCAGCGTCGCCTTGCGGTCGGCCCACTCGTGGGCCATGAACAGGTAGGTGCCGAACCCCCCGGACTGGTCGATGAGCCGCTGTATCTGAGCGGCGGCCATATCGGGGGTGCCGATGACCGACAGGCCCGACGCGTTCAGCGCGTCCACCAGCTCGTTGGGGTCGTCGGTGGCGGGCGCCAACGGCAGGGCGGCCACCCGGGCGAAGTAGTCGACCCACTGCGGCAGTCCGTAGGCCACCTCCACCCTCGCTTGCTCCTCGGTGGGGGCGATGTGCATGGGCCCGACCAGCCGCCAGCGGCGACGGTCGACCGTCGTGCCGAACTCCGCCGCCCGCTCCTCCATGACGTCCCAGTGGGCCCCGAGAACGTCGAAACCTCCGGCTGTGGTGGCGCCTAGCGAAAGGAGGCTGAGGCCGAAGCGGCCGGCGGCTCGGGGCCCAGCGGGGGAGACCTGGGCGGCGACCGCCACCTCGAACCGGGGGTGCGTGTACGGGCGCAGCTGCAGTCGGGCGTCGCGGAGGGTGAACCAGTCGGTCTTGCGGCTGACCAGCTCCTCACCGGCGAGGAGGGCGAGGATGGCCTCCAGCGACTCTTCCATCATCTCCCGTTGGCGTACCGGGTCGATGCCCATCATGAAGGCGTCGGAAGGCAGCGCCCCCGGACCGACGCCGAACATGACCCGGCCCCTGGTGAGGTGGTCCAGGAGGACCATGCGGTCAGCCAGTATCAGAGGGTGGTGGTAGGGGAGCGAGCTCACCCCGGTTCCGAGCTTGATGTGCCGGGTCCGTTGCGCGGCGGCGGCGATGAACACCTCGGGCGAGGCGATGATCTCGTAGCCAGCCGAGTGGTGCTCGCCGACCCACGCCTCGTCATATCCCAGCTCGTCGAGGCGGACGATCAGCTCCATGTCTCGTTCCAGAGCCAGGGTGGGGTTCTGCCCGACGGGGTGGAAGGGCGCCATGAAGATCCCGAACCGCAGCGGCCAATTCATGGCGCGTGCTTAGACCTCACTTGACCGGTCGGTCAAGTTTCTCGGCGGCCGGGAGTAGTCAGTCGAGCAGGTCGGGCTGCTCGCGCACTATCCGGTCGTAGAGCGGCTGGAAGCTGAACCAGCCGGCGAAGTGGGATCCGACCTGGGTCTGGGTGAGGGCGGCGTTGTCCGCCTCGATGAGGACCGGCGTGCCGGCTGCCTCCGCCATCAGCTGGGCCTGGCAGGACCGCTCCATGGTGATGAACCACCAGGCGGCCTCGTCGACGGACTGGCCCACGCTCAGCAGGCCGTGGTTGCGCAGGATCACCGCCTTGTAATCGCCAAGGGCGTGGGCGATGCGCTTCCCCTCGTCAGTGCTGAGCACGACGCCGGTGTAGTCGTCGAACAACCCATGGTCCTGGTAGAAGGCGCAAACATCCTGGGTGATCGGATCCAGGGTGCGACCCAACGTCGACCAGGTCTTGCCATAGACGGAATGGGCGTGGGCAGCGGCCACGACATCGGGGCGGGCGGCGTGGACCTGGGAGTGGATGGCGAACGCCGCCGTGTTGACCGGCCGGTCACCCTCGACGACGTTGCCGTCCTGGTCGACGCAGATGAGGTCGGAGACCCGGATGTGGCCGAAATGCATGCCGAACGGGTTCACCCAGAAGCGGTGCGGATGCTCGGGATCGCGGGCGGTGATGTGGCCGGCTACTCCCTCGTCGAACCCGAAGCGCGAGAACAGGCGGAACGCCGCGGCCAGCCTCTGCTTGCGGTGGAGCCGCTCCTCCTCGACGGTGGCGAACGAGGGGGGAGTGGGGATGGTGAGCTCGGCCACGGGACCTCCTAGCTGGGAGACGGCCCATTTTAGGGCCGGGGCCAATCCGCCCCCGCGGGCCTGGGCTCAGGCCGGGCGACCCGTCGGCCGATCAGTAATCGTGGCCGTCATCACGCCGCTTCGACCAACGCGCCCCGAAGAGCCGCCCCCGGCGGGGGCCCCGGCGTTCGAGCGTGCTCGGTCGAGATTGTTCGGAGCGGTCCGAAGGCGAAGGTGGCCGCTCGGGCTGACCGTCGTCATGACCCTCGTAGGCATGGCCACGTCGTTGCTCTACCTGCCCATCCACCGCCACGTGTCCGCCTGGCTGACGCCGGGTGATCTCTGGGCCACCGTTCAGGCGGCCCACTTCATCGCCTGGGGTGACCTCGGCGGCGTCTACAGCTCGTCAGCCCACCTGGTCAGCCTGCCCGGCTTCCCCCTTCTCATGGCCCCGTTCGCCTTCGTCGCCTGGCACTTCAACCTCAGCGAGAGCTGGCCGATCGCGCTCCAGCATCCGACGGCCTGGCTGCTGTTCGGCCCCTTCGCGTTCCTGGCCGCGGGGGCGACCCTCTTCGGGGCCGATGCCTTGGCGGAGTCGCTCGGAGCCTCGCGACGGGCACGCTGGTGGTTGGGGCTGGGCGCCGCGGCCGTCGTCTTCCCGGGAGTCCTGATCTCCGGGCACCCCGAGGATCCCCTGGCCCTCGGATTGGCCCTGTACGGGCTGCGGGCGGCGAGCACCAGACGCTGGACGGCCACGGCCTGGCTGATGGGGGCAGCCCTGGCCGTGCAGCCGTTCACCGTGCTGCTTGTGCCCGCCGTACTCGGTGCGGCCGGCGCCGGCCGCCTCTTGCCCCTGCTCCTGAGGGCCGCGCTCCTCCCCGGCTTTCTGACCATCGTCGTCTTGGCCGCCGATCGCCGGGCCGCCTTCGATGCCCTGTTCCGCCAGCCCAACTACCCGGGGCCAGACCACCCGACGCCCTGGGTCGCTCTGGCTCCTCGGCTGTCGGCTACCAGCGTGGCGGCCGGTCCCGGCCGCATGATCGCCCTCCTCGTCGCCCTGGCCCTCGGCTTCTGGGTGGCGAAGAGCCGGCGCCCGCAGCTGGCGATGGTCGCCGCAGCCTTCCTTGCCCTGGCGGGGCGGTGTGCCTTCGAGTCGGTCCTCAACCCGTATTACATGACCCCCGCCTTGGTGGTGGCCATGATCCTGGCGGCTCGCCGGGGTCCGGCATGCCTCGCCCCGTGCAGTCTGCTGGCGCTCGGCCTCACCGTCCTCGGTTACTTCCACATGGGCCAATGGGAGTACTGGGCGATGGTCGTGAGCGTCCTGGCCGCCGTGGGCTGTATCGGCCTGGCCAGAAGCGGGGCGGCGAGCACTAGGCCGGTCCTGGCGCTGGTCGGCAGGACCTGACCGGCTGACCCACATTCACTTTACATAACGAGGATGCTCGGGACGTTGCCTCGTGTCGCTTCCTGCGACGGTAAGCAGCTTGCCGGCACGCAGCGGAGCAGTACATAGCTCGAGGATCCGCAACAGCGAGCAGCCCACACTGCGGACACACCCGGCGCTCCGACACCCGCCAGTAGCGCCTCAACACAACCCGATCCGTGACAGGTGACGTGACGGGTCCGTAACGTGTGACGTAACACGTGAGGTGCGGTGTCGGATCCGGCCACCCGTTGCGTAGGCTCCAGGGTCCGACACCGCCAGGGCCCGGGCGGTGTGTCCTGCACCGTCCGACCCACGAGCGGGACGCGGTGAAAGCGCACCCTCGCTCGGATCAAAGCCAGGTGGGGGGCTAACCGCCCCCCATTCCCCCCGGGCCTTCGGCTCTCGACCAGGGGGCCGACACGGCGCCCGTTCGGGCGCAGTCCCGTTGCGCTGCCGGGCTTGCTTGTGAGGGGATAGGGGGCCGTCACGCCGAGCCCTCCACCGGGAACCGGCGATAGAGCGTGGACCGATGCACACCCAGTAGCTCCGCCACGGTCGTTCGATCGACGCCGGCCCGCTGACACTGAGCGACCGCATCAGCTACGGCTCCCTCTACCAACGCCAGGGCCAGCACCAGCGCCCTCAACGTCTCTACCGGGTCCGAACCGGCGTTGCGCTGCCTGGCGGGTAGTGCCCAGGGCGTCCCCGAGTTCGGCCCAGGTCGCCCCGTCACCCCTCGCCCGCTCGACGGCCTCACGCAGCATCACCTGCGCCGCAGCCAGATAGCCCGAGATCCGCTCGACCTCCCGCAGAGACCGATGCCGAGGCAACACCCCCCGAGGGGCCGGGGGAGGCTCCACCCGATCCAGCACACCCGCATGACGAGCCGCAGCCGTCACCGCACCAGGGCTCGGCTCCCGTGAGACCGGAGCGGCCTGACGGGCCCGCACGGACGCCGGCGGAGCTGCTCGGATGGCCCGTGCCAGATGCCGGCCGGGGGATTCGCTGCCCTTCGGAGTTGCTCTGCCGCCGCCGGTACGGCGCTTCTTCGGCACCGGGGGAGAAATACCAGGTCAGAGGCGGTGGCGTCAAGGGGTTGCGACACGATAGGGCCCCTGACCAGGTGAACGAAGCCTCCCCACACTCAGGATATCCAACGACCCGCCACCTAGCCCGAGACAGTTTCGTTGCACTATCAAGTCGAGTAGGCGTCGGCTTCGCCGCCGCCTCCCGGGTCCTCCGCCACGTCATCCGGCACGACCGAACGACATGACCCCACCCGCCACACACCGGGCAGCACCGGAACGGGCAAGCCGCTGCACGATGGCCCCGTGACCCGCAGTACCGGCATGCCGGAGGCCTGGGGGCCCGCTTCGGCTTCGGCCGGCGGTCGTCCACGCTCCCGCTCTGGACGGCCTCCGGCCGCTCCCGAGGCTGCCACCGGGCCCGGGCGTTCCGGTTCCGCCGACTCACCGGCCGTCCCGCTGCCACCTGAGCGCATCACGCTCAGCTTTCGTCAACCGGGGGAGCGGTAACCGGTCGGCCTCGATCAATCCGAACTCACGGGCCACCCGCCGAGCTACCTGGGCGGCACCTACGGCCGTACCGCCTTGCTGCGCATGCTCTGACAGCGCAGCTATGAGTGCCCGGTAAAAGTCACCGACCAACTGGCGGTAGTGCGTGGCAACGTCGAACGCTGCGGGGGGAACCTGCGACGACACTTCAGCCTCCGGGGGACCGACGACAGGAACCGCCCCCCGGGGTTCCTTGTCCAGGTCCGCCCGCCCCTCGGGCTTCGATGGCCGGCCGGCTCGGCTCTCACATTCACCCGCTGCGCTGGCGGGTCCGGCTGGGGCTTCGTCGCAGTGTGCGCCCAACGGGGGGCGTTCGCTCACGGTACCAGCGGCACCCCTGCTCGGTGGTGGAGTGTCGGTGCCTGGGACGACATAACTATCGACTTGACATAACG
Organism: Actinomycetota bacterium; assembly: GCA_021325435.1. Lineage (GTDB taxonomy): Bacteria > Actinomycetota > Acidimicrobiia > Acidimicrobiales > JAJPHE01 > JAJPHE01. The sequence goes on from JAJPHE010000031.1 coordinate 16,184, forward strand.
AGGATTATGGGCGATAGCTGCCCTCGGCAGGGAACCTGCGAAAGATGCCCGTCTCCCGAACGCGGGGGCTCCGCAACTCCACTCGGAGCGTGCGACGGGACAGCGGTAGCTTGGTCGGAACATGTCCCGCCGCATCGACGTCGAGCTGACCAGCGCCCGTGATGACGGCTCCTGGACCTGGCGGGCCGCCGGCGCCCGTCAACCCAAGGGCGTGCTCGACGGCTCCGTCCTGTACGAGGGCGCCAAGGTCGGCGACGTGGTCCGAGCCGAGGCCGAGTTCGAACTCGAGGGCATCGTCATCACTACCGTCTTCCCGCCTCGGGCCAAGGAGGCCGAAGCGGAGCGGCTGGAGGTCATCGGTCCCCCCCGCGAGCCCCGGCCGGCGGTGACCACCACATTCGTTCCCCGCACCGAGCGGCCCCGCAGGGGAGACCGGGGCGCCCCGGGCGACGAGCGCCGCCGCCCGGAACGGCCCCGGGGGGAGAGGCCAGCCCGGGGTCGGACCGATGACGCCGCCGCTCGTTCAGGCCGGCGCCCGGATCAGGCGACTCGCCGCCCGGAGCGGCGTCCGGCGCGGCCCGGGGACGAGGCGGCCGCCGGGGGAACACCCACCGACCGGCGGGCTCGCCCTCCGCGCCCCCCGGCTGAGCCGACCCGCCCAGCCCCGAAGCGCCTCACCCCCGGCAACACCCATCGCAACCGCGAGCTCGAAGCGCTGTCGCCGGAACAGAGGCCGATCGCCGAGCAACTGCTGCGAGGCGGATTGCCGGCGGTCCGCCAGGCCATCGCCACCGAGAACGAGAAGGCGAAGGCCGAAGGAAGGCCTGCGATCAACCCCGACCAGCTCGTCGCCATGGCCGAGGACCTTCTGCCCCGGCTCAAGACGGCCGCCTGGAGGGACCGGGCCGAGGCGGCCGCCGCCATCGTCGACGAAATCGGGCTTCGCGATCTGCGGTCCGTGGTTGCCAGCGCCGACGCGTCGGCCCGCGACGATGAGACCCGGATGCTGGCGAGCACTTTGCGCCAGGCTCTCGAGCGCCGCTTGGACGAGCAGGGCAAGAGTTGGATCCAGGAGATCGGATCGAATCTGGATGAGGGCCGGGTGGTGCGGGCCCTGCGCATGTCCGCCCGGCCGCCGGACCCGTCGATCCGGTTCCCGGCCGACCTCGCCTTGCGACTGGCCGAGTCGGCCGCGGCCGCCATGTCGTCCGAAACCCCCTCCGAGCGGTGGCTCACTCTCCTCGACGCCGTGGCCGCGTCGCCGGTGCGTCGCAACGTGAAGCCGGCTGGCCTGCCCGACAGCCCGAACGAGGACTTCCTGAACACCGCCCGCCTGGCGTCTGGTCGGGTGCCCGCGGTCGCCACCCTGCTCGGACTGCCGATGCCCCCGCCGCCCGGACCCGCCCACGGTCCGGCTCGGCATCCCGGCCGTCCCCCTCGCCCCCCTCGCCCGCCCCGACCGGCGCCCCGACGCCCGGAGGAGTCGAGCAGGCGACCCGGTCCCCCAGCCGCGGCCGATGGGACCGAGGCGCCCGTCCCTGAACCAGCAGCGACGCGGGAGACGTCGACCCAGGTGGAGCCCACCTCCGGCCAGGTGCCCGTCATGCCGGTCGTTGAACCTGCCGCTGAGGTGGCCGTTGCCCCCGCGGTCGAGACGGCGGAGCCGGTCGCCGAGCAGCCGGTTGTCGAGGCGCCGGTCCCCGAGCAGCCGCCGCTGGAACAGCCCGAGCAAACCGAGGAGCCGGTCGCCGAGCATCCGGTCCCCCAGCAGCCGGTCGCCGAGCAGCCGGTCCCCCAGCAGCCCGAGCAAACCGAGCAGCCCGTCGCCGAGCAGCCGGCCGTCGAGCTGGCGGCTGAACCGGCGGACCACGAATAGCCCCGGCCGCCCGGCCGGGACGGCGGCAGCCGAGGATCGGTAACGTCCCGGCCATGGTCGAATACGAACAGCGTGGCCGCGTCGCGGTCCTAACCATCAACCGCCCGGAGGCCCGCAACGCAGTGAACGGCGAGGTCGCCTCCGGCATGGAGGCGGCCCTCGACCGCCTCGAATCCGAAGACGACGTCTGGGTCGGCATCGTCACCGGCGCCGGTCCGGTGTTCTCGGCCGGCGCCGACCTGAAGGCGATCGCCTCCGGGCAGGCTGCTGCCCTCAACACGGAACGGGGCGGGTTCGCGGGCATCGCCCGGCGCTCGCGCACCAAGCCGGTCATCGCCGCCGTTGACGGTCCGGCCCTGGCGGGTGGATGTGAGATCGCCTTGTCGTGCGACATGATCGTCGCCTCCACCTCGGCGGCCTTCGGGCTGCCCGAGGTCAAGCGCTCGCTGGTGGCCGCCGCCGGCGGCCTGTTCCGTCTCCCCCGCGCCCTTCCCACCAACATCGCCATGGAGCTCGCCCTCACCGGTGATCCGATTCCTGCCGAGCGGGCTCACTCCCTCGGGCTGGTCAACGAGCTGGTCGAGCCCGGCAAGGCGGTGGAGGCGGCCGTCGCTCTGGCCGAGCGGATCTGCGCCAACGCTCCCGTCGCAGTCCGCGAGAGCCGCAAGATCGTCCTGGCCGCGTTGACATCAGACGATGACGCCCTGTGGCGAATGACCGGCGAGGCGTTCGGTCGCGTCGTCCAGACCGAGGACTTCTCCGAGGGTCCGAAGGCGTTCATCGAGAAGCGCCCGCCGGAGTGGAAGGGGCGGTAGCGCCGTCAGGCGATCACTTCGAGCACGCCGTGCTGGTGGAGGAACTCAGCTAGTCCCTCCACCAGCCGTAGCTCGGTGACCTCGTGGAGGGGGACCCAGGCCGCTTCGGCGGCGTCGTCGCCGGCCACCGGTTCGGTCGGGTCCATCACCTGGGCCCGGAAGTCGAAGATGACGAAGTGGTGGTCATCGTCGATGCGCTCGACCCAACCCACCAGCTCCTCGCACACCGCTTCGAGCCCTGTCTCCTCCCGCAGCTCGCGCACGACGGCTTCGGCCATCGTCTCGCCCCGTTCGACGCGACCACCGGGCACCGACCACTCCCCCGCCGCCGGGCCCCTCCCCCGCCTCACCAGCAGCAGGCGGTCGTCGTCGACGACCACGACCCCAACGCACAACTGGGGGCCGCCGACGTCGGGGGGACCGATCATGGGAGCTTCCGGTGCATGACGATGAGCCGGGCGACCAGGCCGGCCTCCTCGAAGAACTGCTTGGCCTCCCTAACCCCGGGAAGAGCCACGGCGTCGACGGCGGAGCAGCCCTGCTCGGAGAACCACCCGACCAGGGCGTCCAACATCGCCTCTCCCAGGCCCACTCCTCTGGCCTCGGGTTCGACATAGATCAGCTCGACCCGCCCGACGGGTGCCGACCCGATGGGGGCGCCGGTCTCTTGGGGCCGGGGCTCTGGACCCCCACCGACGACCGCCCCGATGCGTCCGACGGCCACCCCCAGAATGACGTCGTCGACGCAGCCGGCCCACACCGACGCCGTCGGGTCGTCCAGGGCGGCGCCGAGCGCGCCGGTCAGGTCGGCGTCGGCCCAGGCGCCAATCAGCTGGGGGGCACCCCGGTGGCGGCCGAGCTCGGCGACGGCCATGGCCGCCAGGGCGCCCAGGCGGGGCAGGTCCTCGACCCCGGCCGACCTGACCTGCTCCATCCGGTCACTTCTCCGCCAGCAACTGCTCGGCCTTGCTGAGGATCGTCTTGCGTCCCCGGTGGGCCGCTTCGTAGGAGCGGACCGCCTCGAGTTCCTGGGGATCTAGCCCGGCCAGGCGCTGCACGACCTGCATGGCCGACAGGGCGTCGTAGCCGGGGATCGACAGGTGGGCGGCCGCCGCGCCGGCAGGAGGCGCCGGTGGCCGGGCCGGGGCAGCGTCGGCGCCGGCCGAGAGCCGGACCGGGTCCGCTCCCGGACCGGTCCCAGCGGCAGACGGGGCGGCGTCGGTGGGAGCTGGAGCCGGCCGGCTCGAGGCGCCCGCTGGAGAGCCGGACGGCGGGGGCGGGGAGGCGTCCGCCGACGGACGGGGGGCCTGCCGGCGGGGCGGCCCCACCGGCGGGGCGAACCGGTCGACCAGGCCCTTCACCATCTTCTCCGCTTCGGCTTGGAGCTGCGGGGCGGCCATCTCCCCCATCATGCGGGCCATGGTCAGCTGAGAGGTGAGACGCTGGCGTCCCTTATCCACCAGCTTCGGCATCTCCTCGGTGACCGTGATGAACAGTCCGAACGGTGCGTAGACCAACAGGTCGAGGGCCTGCTCCAGGGGCGTCTTCTCGTCACTCACCTACCTGACCGTAGCGGGCGGCCCGCCCGCCGCTCGACCCCGGGTCAGTCGGTGCGGACGATCAGCACGTCGCGGTCGGCATGGTGCGACACGTTGTTGGGCACGCTGCCCAGGAGGAAACGGCTGGGCGAGGACATGCCCTTGGACCCGACGACGACCAGGCCGGCGCCGCAGTCCTCGGCGACCGACAGCAGGACGGTGGTCGGCTCGCCGGCCTCGGCCCGCACGTGAACATCTGATGCTCCCTGCTGGCGGGCCAGCTGGGAGGAGCGGCGGGCGACCTCCTCGGCGGCGACCCGAGGAGTCGTGGCCCATTTGACGTCCTCGGGCACCCGGTCGGCGCCGGGCTCGGAGCTGTCGTGGTCGGAGTAGGCGATCACCACCACCAGCCGGTCGGCGCCGGCCGCCGCCAGTTGGGCGGCGTGGGCCACGGCCCGGTCGGCCCGCTCGGAGCCGTCGGTGCCCACGACGATCGTTCCCCAAGGCACTGGGCTACGCCGCCGTCAGACGCAGTCGCGGCACAGCATCCGTTTCGGATCGGCCAGCTGACTGGGGTGCTTCACCAGGAAGCAGGACTGGCAGACGAACTCGTCGGGCTGCCGGGGCTGAACCTTGGTGCCTGGCTCGCCCCGCTCTTCGGTGTCCGGGACGTCGGGCTCTTCGTCCTCGTCCTCGACGACGACGAGACGCTCCTTGAGGATCACGTCCAGGCTGGCCTCGACGTCCTCGTCGTCTAGCTCCTCGTCCTCTTCCTCTTCTTCGTCGTCGGCCTCGGCGGTGCGGACCGTGCCTTCTTCCTCGTCCTCCTCGTCCTCGTCGGCGAGCTCGTCGTCCTCGGACTCGTCGATCAGATCGTCGTCGGCGAAGTCCTCCAGCTCCTCGTCATCGAGGTCCTCGGGCTCCTCGAGGTCCTCTGGCTCTTCCTCCTCGTCGATCTCGTCGTCGAGGTCGTCCGCCATCGTTCCGTCCTTGGGGGGGTGGTCGAATGCCGGCGGAGCATACAGGCCGCCCGGAGCGATTCAGAACGGAGTCAAGAGGGAAACAGAGGGGGGACAATCGGCCCAGGAAGCCTTTGGTGCCATCCGGTAGCCCGCACTGGTCTCGGCCGACCTGAGGGGTTATTGGGACGTTCTCTACTTGGCTCCCTGGACCGACGGTTCCCTCCTCAAGGCCCCTCCCGCCGGGCGGGTCCCCTCCCAGAGACGCCGGGCCGTGTACGGCCGAGACCGAGGCTCGGGGCTTCTCGGGACCCGCCGATTTTGCGGGTCTGGTCGCCGGCCGTCAATAGAGAAAGCCCCGATTTTTTACGGAGTTTTCGCGCTGGTGACCTTGCCCGGCCGGAGCCCCTCGGCTATGGGCAACCCGTCAACTGCCGAGGCGGCGGCTTTCGGCCCGGCGCTCGGCGTCCAGCCGCTCGAGGCCGACCGCGCCGTGATCGACGAAGCTCATGGCGGCGGCCAGCGCCCGATGACCGGCCTGCTCGGCGATGAGCCGGTGCATCTGCTGGGCGACGGCCCGGTATTCCGGGTGGCCCTGCGGACCGGACCGCAGCTCGAGAAGGTGCATCGCCTCACGGGCGTTCATCTGCATGACGTAGCGGACCCGGTAGCCGAGGGCCACGGCGTAGGCGGCCTGGTCGGGGAACAGCTCGCGCAGGTCGTGATACAGGTCGGCCGAACGCTCCATCGACTCGGCGTACTCCTCGCCGGCACCGATGGCGGCCACGCTGTCGGGCACGGCGTAGCCGTGCTGCGGAGATAGCGACTGCCACTCGATCGTCAGCAGGCGGTGACGCTGCAGGTCTCGGAAGGCGCCGTAGTCGGACAGCACGTCGAAGCGGTAGTAGGCGCGCTCGAGCGCCCGGCCCGGCCGATGCCGGCGGTTCGACCGCTCCCCGGCGTAGGTCCGGATCACCGACAACCGGTCCTCGGCTGACATGGCCGCCACCCGGCGCGCCAGCTGGTCCTCGGGCAGCGAGGTGTAGGGGTACAGCATGGCCGCCACCACCTTCTCCTCGCCCTCGGGGTCGAAGTCGACGAGGGTGACGAGCGGGCTGTCCTCGGGCTCCTCGCCCTTCAGCATGCGCAGGGCCAGATCCTCCATGGCCTCTCGGTTGGCCCGGAGGTAGTCGGTCCAGGCCCCGCCCCTCTCGGGGACGTCGACCCGGCGCAGGAAGGAGGGGATCACCTTGCGCAGCTCTTCCAGCATCAGGTCGGCGTACAGCCGGGCCTCGGGGAGGGGGTGGGCCCTCATGCGCAGCAGGAGTTGCTCGTAGGCCTGGCCGGTGCCGTAGATGCCGACGTTCGACAGCGCCGCCGCCGGGAGCAGGCCGCGGGCCGAGTCCAGCGCCTTGGCCTTCAGCGACTGGCGGTGCACGAAATCGGAGTCGCCGGGCTGCTTGGGGTACAGCTCGGCGAAATGGGCCTGGAGCCGGGGCAGCAGGCCGGCGTATGTGTCGAACATCCGGTCCACGTCGCCGACGTAACGGGCCCCGAGGGGGGAGGCGCCCACGGCCGGGTCGCGGAAGTAGCGGTACCGCCCGTTGTCGAGGCGGGCGGCGTAGGCGATGTAGCGGGTGGACTGCTCGAGGTAGGACATGAGCCGGCCCCACTCGAGCACCTTGGTGAGCAGGTTGGAGGCCTGCTCACAGGCCAGATGCACCCCGCCGAGCTGGGCGACCGAGTCGTCGCCGTACTCGTAGAAGACCCGGGAGTACAGGTCCTCGGCCCGGGCCATGCCCACGGTGGCGTCCACGCTCTGGTCGCCGGTGACGTCGAGGTCGCCGACGAACTCGTCGAGGAAGAGCCGGCGGAGGCTCTTGGCCGAGCGCGAGTAGCGGGCGAACAACGCCCCCTTCACCACCTCGGGCAGGTTGACCAGGGCGAAGACGGGCTGGTCCAGGTTGGTGAAGTACCGCCGGAGGATGTCCGCCTCACCGGGCGAGAACTCCTCGGCGACGTAGGGATGCATGCCCGTCGAAGAGTACGACGGGCCGCCCCCCGGCATGCGGACTCCCGTCAGTGTCGGATGACGATCTTGCCCAGCTGAGCGCCGGCCTGCAGCCGCTCGAGGGCTTCCGGGAAGGACCCCAGGCCGTCGACCACCTCGTCCACGACTACGGGCAGGCCCTGGGCCACCAGCGCGGTGACCTGGTCGAACTCGGCGTAGGAGCCCATGGTCGAGCCGATGATCTCGTGCTGCTTGAAGAACAGGCGGGGCAGGGAGATCTCCACTTTCGAGCCGGCGGTGCCCCCGCAGGTCACCAACCGGCCGCCGGGGGCGAGCGCCCGCAGCGACCGGTCCCACGTCGCCGCCCCGACGTTCTCGAACACGACGTCGGCCCGGACCCCGAAATCCTGGTTGGAGTCGAGAGCCTCGTCGGCGCCGAGCTCCAGCGCCCGGGCTCGCTTGGCCTCGTCGCGAGACGTCGCCACCACCCGTGCCCCCATGGCGGCGCCGAGCACCAGGCCGGCCGAGGAGACCCCGCCCCCGACCCCCACGACCAGCAAGGTCTCGCCGGCCCGCAGGCGGGCCCGGCGCAGCATGCGCCAGGCGGTCAGGTAGGCGAGCGGGTAGGCGGCGCACTCCTCCCAGCTGCGCCCCGGCGGGCGGGGCCGGACGTTGGCCGCCGGCACCACCACCGACTCGGCGTGGGCGCCCCAGCGATGCTCCCCGAGAATGCCGAAGTCGGCGCACAGCGGCGATTCTCCCGACAGGCAGACCGGGCAGCTCCGGCAGGACACCGCCGGGTTGACGACGACCTCGTCACCGACCGAAACGTCCTCGACGGCCTCCCCTACCGCCTCGACCACCCCGGCGGCGTCCGCCCCCGGCACGTGGGGCACGTGCGGTCGGGGCATCCCCCTGGTCACCCACAGGTCCATGTGGTTGAGGGCGCTGGCCACCACCCGCACGGCGACCTGGCCGGGGTCGGGGTCGGGGAGGTCGATGGTGCCGAAGCGGTAGTCCCCGGGGGACTCGTCGAGGATCCAGGACTTCACGCCGGCCAAGCTACCGGCGACGCTCCCCTCCCCGGCCGGGTGGGCGACCAGCCGCGGTCAGGCCGACACCGGCCCGTCCTCGGCCGACTCCTCGGTGGCGGCCTCCACCACCGACGAGGCGGACACCACCCCGCGAAAGAGGGCCTCGGCGGCCGCCGAGGCCGCCCGGGCCGTGGCCCGCTGGCTGGCCGTCTGGGAGATCTGGCGCAGCAGGTCGATGAGCTGCTTCACGTTGCGGACGAAGTCGCCGCCGGACATACCCTCGTCGGAGACGACTTCGTGCAGGGGGCGCCCCGACGCCCAGGCGAAGGCCAGGGCGGCGAAGCCGGGGTCGGGCGGCCTGGTCACCGGCAGGCCGGCCTCCTCCTCGGCCCGGTTCAGCTCGCGGGCCAGCGCCTCCACCCGCTGACACCGGTCGCGCAGGCCGGGGCGGGGCACGGCCGGGCCCTGATACCCCGCCGGACCTCGGGTCTCGAAGGTGAACAACGACGCCACCGCCGCCACTCCGGGGGCGTCCAGCTCGTCGAACAGTCCCTCGCGCAGGGACTCGGCGACCAGCAGGTCGGCCTCGTGATAGATGCGGGCCAGCTGCTCCCCCGCCGGGGTGAGCCCCCACGACTCGACGTAGCCCCACTCCTCGAGGATCCGCAGCACCCGGTCGAACTGGCGGGCCAACGACTCGGTGCGGCTCCGGATCCGCCGTTCCAGCCGCTCGACGTCGGCCCTCACCCGGTCGGCCCGCTCGGCCGCCCGGAGATGGGTGGCGAGGTCCGGACACGAGCTCACCTCGTGCTCGATCGGCGGGGGCCCCTCGCCCCGCCGGGGCCGGCGCCGGCCGTCGGGCGGGGGAACCTCGGGGAGGTCGAGCTGACGGAGGGCGGCGGCGGCCTCGCGCAGGAAGCGGTTGCTCGACGGGTCGTAGGGCAGGGGCAGGGCGATCCGCCCCACCGTCCGGGGCGGGGCGTCGAGCTCGCGGGCGGACAGCACCACCCGCCGGGTGTCGACGTTGACCCCGGCGATGCGGACCTCTCCCCCGCGGCGCCGACTGGTGGAGACCACGGCCAGCCGCCCACCCGAGGCGACCCCCGGCACCAGGAGCACGTCGCCGGGGCGCACCCGCTCGAGCGACCTGCTCACCTCCTCGCGGGTGCTCTCCCCTTCGTGCCGGCCCCGCCGCCTGGCGCTGGCCAGGAGGCGGCGGTACTCGTCGACGTCGCCGAGCTCGCAGGTGGCGGCCCGCCGGGCCTCATCCAGGGAGCGCTGGGCCCGCTCGAGCTGGGACTCCAGCCGGACCACGTCCCCGTCCGCCCGGTACTGGGCGAAGGACAGGTTCAGCAGGTGGCGGGCGTGGTCGGGCCGGTAGCGCCGGACCAGGTTGGCCGCCATGTTGTAGGTGGGGCGGAACGACGACGTGAGGGCGTAGGCCCGGGTGGAGGCCAGGCTGGCCACCTGCTCGAAGGGCACGAACGGCGACCACAGCACGACGGCATGGCCTTCGTCGTCGATGCCTCGGCGACCGGCCCGCCCGGTGAGCTGGGTGTATTCACCTGGGGTGAGGAACTCGTGGCGCTCACCGGTGAACTTGGACAGCTTCTCGATCACCACCGAGCGGGCCGGCATGTTGATGCCCAGCGAGAGGGTCTCGGTGGCGAAGACCACCTTGACCAGAGCACCGGCGAAGCAGGCCTCCACCGCCTCCTTGAACGGGGGCACCATGCCGGCGTGGTGGGCGGCCAGGCCGGCTTCCAGCCCGGTGAGCCAACGGCCGTAGTCGAGAACCCGCAGGTCGTCGTCGGACAGGGCGGCGACCTTGGCCTCGGCCACGGCGCGGATCTGCTGTCGCTCCTCGGGGCTGGTGAGCCGCACGCCTTCCTCGAGGCACTGGCGCACGGCGTCGTCGCAGGCGGCCCGGCTGAAGATGAAGTAGATGGCCGGCAGGATGTCGGCGTCGGAGAGCTCCTCGACCACCTCGGTCCGGCGGGGGGTGTAGAGCCGGCCCCGGCGTCGGCCTCGGGGCGCCGGCTGGCGGTGGGAGCGACCGTCGAGGGCGACCGCCTCGGCGTTGGGCCGCCCGTCAACGAAGGTGGGCAGCAGGTGGATGGCGTCCGACGAGCGGTCCCCCACCATGTAGTGGTTCACCAGGTCGACAGGCCGACGCTCCTCGATGATGGCGGCGGTGGAGCCCCGCACCGTCTCGATCCACGAGGCGAACTCCTCGGCGTTCGACACCGTCGCCGACAGGCAGACCAGGCGGACGGACGGGTCGAGGTGGATGATCACCTCCTCCCAGACCGCCCCCCGGTAGGGGTTCTGGAGGTAGTGCACCTCGTCGAGAACGACGTAGCGCAGGCCGGCGAGAGCCCCCGACCCGGCGTAGATCATGTTGCGGAGCACCTCGGTGGTCATGACCACCACCCGGGCGTCCCCGTTGATGGCGTTGTCGCCGGTCAGCAGCCCGACCTCGCCCGGTCCGTGACGACGGGTGAGGTCTCCGTACTTCTGGTTGCTGAGCGCCTTGAGGGGCGTGGTGTAGAAGGCCTTCCCCCCCTCGGCCAGCGCCTTGGCCACCGCGTACTCAGCAACCACCGTCTTGCCCGATCCGGTCGGTGCCGCGACCAGGACCGACCGGCCGGCGTCGAGGGCCTCCACCGCCCGTTCCTGGAACGGATCCAGGCGGAAGGCGAGCGAGGAGACGAACTGCTCGCGGAACCCAGTCATCGCTCCCCCCGTCGCGGGGGCCTCACCGCTTGAGCAGCTTCCCGACCAGAATGGCGGCCTCGTAGAACAGGACCATCGGAATCGCCATGGCCAGCATAGAGAACGGGTCGGAGCTGGGAGTCACCACGGCGGCGAAGGCGAAGATGATGACGATGGCCCATCGGCGCCACCGCACCAGGACCGACGGGTGCACCACGCCGGCCACCTCGAGGAACACGAGGACCACGGGGAACTCGAAGGCGACCCCGAACACCAGCATCAGAAGGACGATGAGCCGCAGGTAGTTGACCGGCGAGTAGATGGCCGACAGCGTCGGGCCGCCGATGGAGGACAGGAAGCGAAGGGCGTGGGGGAAGGTGAGCCACGCCACCAGACCCCCGAGGCCGAAGAAGACGAGGGACGACAGCACGAACGGGACCGAGTAGCGCTTCTCCTTGGGGTTGAGCCCGGGGGTGATGAACCGCCACAGCTCCCAGAGCACCACCGGCAGGGCCAGGACCAGCCCGCCGTAGGCGGCGATCTTCAGACGAATCGACAGCGGGTCGAGCGGGCCGGTCACGTACAGGCGGCAGGCGTGGGGCCGGATGGTCTGGCAGTAGGGGTGCTCGAAGAAGGTGAGGATCGACTCGTAGAAGACGAAGGCGATCACCCCGCCGGCCGCCACGGCCAGGATCGAGATGATGAGGCGTCGGCGCAGCTCGGCCAGGTGCTCGGCGAGGGACATCATGCCCTCGGGGTCGGCGGGCGGGCGCCGGCGCAGGATCCGGATGCGCGTGGCCATGTCAGGAGGCGGCGATCAGTTCAGGCTGGGATCCCCCGGCGGCGGAATCCCCAGGTCGCCGTCGGGGATGAGGGGGCGGCTGGGCGGAGCCGGACCGCCGAGGGTGGTGGTGGAGGTGGATCCAGGGGTGGTGGCCGCCGCGCCACCGACGGCCCCGAGGGTGGCTCCCCGCCACGAGTCGGCCGTGGCCCGCAGCTCCTGGATGGGGCTGGCCAGGTCGCTGCCCTCGAAGGCCTGGCGGACCTCGTCCTGCAGACCCGAGGTGACCCGGCGGAACTCGGCGATCATCCGGCCGGCGGCGCGGGCCGCCCCGGGAAGCTTCTCCGGACCCAGCACGATGAGAGCGATCGCCAGGAGCATCAAAAACTTCGGCGATATGAGGCCGCCCACGAATCTTCAGTCTACCGACGGCCGGGTGCGGGTCGACGCCCGCGGGGAGGCGGTTCTAGGTGAACTCGCCGGGGCGCACGTCCGCCGTGGCCCGCTCCAACCAGCCCTCCTGGCTGAGAAGGAAATGGAACTCGAGCAGGTCGTCCCAGGTCAGGCTGGGACCCAGGTGCACCTCGTCGAGCTCGGCCGGCAGCTGCCAGACCCGCAGGGCGACGCCGGAGCTGACGAGGACGTCGACGACCCGGCTCTCGGTGGGCTTGGCGACCATGAGGCGGCAGACCGGGCACCGGAACGTGTACGACGCCTGGGTGGTGGTCGCGCACATCATCACCTGAACCTGCGATGGTGTGAGCTCCACATCCCCGCAGTCTGGGCAGCTCGCCCGGATCGTCGCAGCCACGGAATCCTCCTTCACCTGCCTGCACCCAATGCATCGGCTGTTGGACGCCCGCGGTTGAGGGGTCAGCGAGGAGAAATGACCGACTCCGACGGGGTGTTTGCCTGGCCGGCCTGTCATGACTAGACCGTCCACCTCGGCCCCGGAGGCCGGGCTCAGCTACAACAAGCCGAGGCGCGACAGGGGCCACACCCGCACAAAGGCCCGTCCTACCAGGAGCTTCTCGTCTATGGCGCCGAAGAACCGGCTGTCCTTGGAGTCGGTGCGGTTGTCCCCCAGCAGGAAGTAGCGGCCTTTCGGCACGACTTGCTTGGGCAGCAGGGTGGTCACCGTTCCCCGGGGCAGGTAGGGCTCGTTGAGCACCTTGCCGTTTATGTAGACCCGGCCACCGATGGCCTCGATGGTGTCGCCGGGCAGGCCGATCACCCGTTTGATCAGATCGTCGATGTTGGGTCCGGCCGACTCACCGGGCGGCAGGGTGAAGACCACGATGTCGCCTCGGTGCACCGGGTGGAAGTTGTAGGCCAGCTTGTTGACGAACACCCGGTCACCGATCATCAGCGTCGGCTCCATCGACGCCGAGGGGATGAAGAACGTCTGGAGGACGAAGGTCTTGACCAGGAAGGCGGCGGCCAGGGCGGCGACGATGACCAAGACCCACTCGGCCGGGCCTCTCCACCACGACCTCGGGGGGGCCTCGCCTGCGGGCGACACGGCCGGCGCCGGCGCCCCGGGGTCGGGCAACGCGGCAGCCGGACCGTGACGGTAGTCGTCGGGCTCGGACACGATCGGGGGAGGCTAGTTGCCCGGTGCCGTCCGGGGGGGACCGCTAGAGGCTGGCGATCAGCTTCTCGACCCGCTCGTCATGGGCTTTGAAGGGGTCCTTGCACAACACCGTGCGTTGGGCCTGGTCGTTGAGCTTGAGGTGAACCCAGTCGACGGTGAAGTCGCGCCGGCGCTCCTTGGCCCGCTTGATGAACTCGCCCCGCAGGCGGGCCCGGGTGGTCTGGGGGGGCGAGTCGACGGCGGTCTGGATGGCCTCGTCCGTGCACATCCGATCCACCAGGCCACGGTCCTGCAACCGGTAGAACAGGCCGCGGTCGCGGCTCACGTCGTGGTACTGCAGGTCCATCAGTGCCACCCGGGGATGGGTCAGGGGCAGGCTGTTGCGCTCGCGGTAGGCCTCGATGAGGCGGTGCTTGATGACCCAGTCGCACTCGCGCTCGAGACTGGTCGGGTCCTTCTCGATGCCCTTGAGGCAGTGTTCCCACATGTCGAGGGCCTGCTCCTCGAGGGGTGACAGGCCCCGCTGGTCGCGGTAGCGGATGGCCCGGCCCAGGTACTCCGACTGGATGTCGAGGGCGCTGGCCTCGCGGCCGTTGGCCAGACGGACCTTGCGCTTGCAGGTGGGATCGTGGCTGATCTCGCGGATGGCCCGGATGGGGTTCTCGAGGGTCATGTCGCGCAGCACGACACCGGGGTCCTCGAGCATGCGCAGCAAGATGCTGGTGGCGCCGATCTTCAGGAAGGTGGCGTACTCGCTCATGTTGGAGTCGCCGACGATCACGTGCAGGCGGCGGAACCTCTCGGCGTCGGCGTGGGGCTCGTCTCGGGTGTTGATGATCGGTCGACTCCGGGTGGTGGCCGAGGAGACGCCCTCCCAGATGTGCTCGGCCCGCTGGCTGATGCAGTAGACCGCCCCTCGAGCGGTCTGGAGGACCTTGCCGGCCCCGGCGTAGATCTGCCGGCTCACGAAGAACGGGATCAGGACCTCGGCGTAATGCCCGAAATCGTCCCGTCGGCTGGTCAGGTAGTTCTCGTGGCACCCGTAGGAGTTCCCAGCCGAGTCGGTGTTGTTCTTGAACAGGTGGATGACTCCCCGGATCCCCTCCTCGCGCAAGCGCTGCTCGGCCGACAACAGGAGGTTCTCGAGGATCCTCTCCCCCGCCTTGTCGTGGGCCACCAGGTCGGCGATCGAGTCACATTCGGGCGTGGCGTACTCGGGGTGGCTGCCCACGTCGAGGTAGAGCCGGGCGCCGTTCTCGAGGAAGACGTTGCTGGACCGGCCCCAGCTCACCACCCTTCGGAACAGGTAGCGGGCGACCTCGTCGGGGCTGAGCCGGCGCTGGCCCCGGAGCGTGCAGGTGACGCCATACTCGTTCTCGAGGCCGAATATGCGCCGATCCATTTGCAGCAACGGTACCGTTCCGGTGGTGAAGCCGATGCGAATGGTGCATCTGACCACCGCGTCGAGCATGTTCCATGCCCGGGTGGTGGCCGCCCGCCTGGGGGCCGACGGCATCCTGACCGAGCTGCGCGGTCCGGGCTCGACCTATCCGGTGGGCGGGGTGGTCGAGGTCCTGGTGGCCTCGGACGACGAGGACGCCGCCCGCCAGCTGCTGTCGGCCGACGAGACCGAGGCGGCTCTGGCCGACCAGGTCGACTCGGCCATGGGGGCGGCGCCCTTCGAGTTGGCGGCGGTGGCCAGGCAACGGTGGGTGGCGCTGCTCACCCTGGCTCTGGCGCTGGCCCTGGTGTGGGCCGGCCTCGCCGCCCACGCCTTTTCCTAGGCGGCTGGCCGGGGGCGGCTACGAGGCGCCCAGGAGCTCGGCCAGCTCGGCGTCCTCGATACGACGGAACGCCCGCCGGCCGTTGGCCCGTGACAGCTCGGCCACCTCGAGCTCCTCCGGAACGAGGGTGCGCTCGGAGCCGGCCAGCCCCGCCACCGCCCGACCGAGGGCGTCGCCCCGGGAGAGCCCCGGCTGCCAGCTGGCCCCCAAGCGCTCGGAGATGGCCTCCGCCTCCCCGCCGAGCACGGTGAAGCGCTCCTCGTCGACCACGCTCCCGTCGTAGAGGATGTGGTAGAGCCGGTCGTCGGCGGCGTCGCTGCCCACCTCGGCGACGAGGATCTCCACCTCGAGCGGCTTCATCTCGTGGGTGAAGACCTGACCGAGGAACTGGGCATACACGTTGGCGAGCGACCGGGCGTCCACGTCCTCGCGGCTGTAGGCGTACCCCTTGGTGTCGGCATGACGGACGCCGGCCACCCGCAGCTGGTCGAACTCGTTGTAGCGGCCGACGCCGGCGAACGCGATGCGGTCGTAGATCTCGCTGACCTTGTGCAGGGTGCGGGAGGTGTTCTCGGCGACGATCAGGATGCCCTGGTCGTAGACGATGCCTACCAGCGACCGTCCCCGGGCGATGCCCTTGCGGGCGTAGTCGGCCCGGTCCTTCATCACCTGCTCGGGTGCCACGTAGAAGGGCATGCTCACCGGGGCTGACCTCCAGCGGTGCGGCGCTCGATCAGCTCACGGAACCTCTCGGCGACCTCCTCGTCGGGCACCCGCTCGAATCCCTCGGCCGTGATCGTCGCCACGGTCGGGTAGATGCCCCGCACCACGTCGGGGCCGCCGGTGGCGGCGTCCTCCTCAGCCGCTTCGTACAGCGCCTGGATGGCCACCTCGATGGCCTCGCTGCGGCTAAGCCCGTCGCGGAAGAACAACTTGATGGCGGTGCGGGCGTCGCGGCCGCCGGAACCGGTG
This sequence comes from Actinomycetota bacterium, assembly GCA_021325435.1. Lineage (GTDB taxonomy): Bacteria > Actinomycetota > Acidimicrobiia > Acidimicrobiales > JAJPHE01 > JAJPHE01. Next base: position 32,263 of record JAJPHE010000031.1, read on the forward strand.
GCGTGGAAATCGGCTTCCTCGTAACGGCCGCCGGTGACGTCGTAGGTGAAGATGCGGCCGGCCTGGCGGCGCACGTCGTAACCGGCGAAGAGGGGAACGACGGCGAGGCCTTGCATGGCCATCGGCAGGTTCGAGCGGATCATCTGGCTCAGCTGGTTGGCCTCGCCTTCGAGGGACAGGGCCAGGCCCTCCACCTTCTCGTAGTGCTCGAGCTGGGTCTGGAACAGCTTCACCATCTCGATGGCCGGCCCGGCCGCCCCGGCTATCGAGACTCCGGAATGGCGGTCGGCCGGGAAGACCTTCTCGATCGAGCGGTGGGCGATCGAATAGCCCTCGGTCGCCCGGCGGTCACCCGCCATGACGACCCCGTCGACGTAGCGGAGGGCGACGACAGTCGTGCCGTGGCGCACGTCGCCCAGGGGACCCGGCGTGGCCGGGGCGGCGGACGATTGACCCAACCGGGTCAGGAGCTCGGTGAAGCTGGGTCCGGGGTCTTCGGCGCTCCCGAACATGGGGAGCGTCATAGGGCCTCGCCGACCGCCACTACTCGCCGCCCTTCTGGACGTAGTTGCGCACGAACTCCTCGGCGTTGTCCTCCAGGACCTCGTCGATCTCGTCCAGCAGGTCGTCCAGCTCGGCCTTGAGCTTCTCGCCCTTGTCGGTGGACGGGGGTGCCTCCTCGACGACCTCCTCGGTCCTCGCCGGCGCCTGCTTCTTCTTCAGCTCTCTCTCGGCCATCTCCACGCTCTCCTATGAGCCCAGTCGCTCCAACAACTCGGCGGGGCTCGAACATCCCTCGAGCAGACTATCGACGTGAGCAGCGGTTCCTCTGAGCGGCTCCATCATGGGGACGCGGCGCAGCGGGTCCGAGCCCAGGTCGAAGACCAGCGAGTCCCAGTTGGCGGCGGCGATCGACGACGCCCACCGCTGAAGGCAGCGCCCACGGAAGTAGGCCCGGGTGTCGGGCGGCGGCTCGGTGACGGCGGTCACCACCTCTTCGTCGGTGGTGAGCCGCTCCATGCTCAGCCGACCGAAAAGCGACTTGTCCGGGCGCACGTCGTGGTACTGAAGGTCCATGGCCGCCATCCGGGGATCGTCCCAGCCGATCCCGTGGCGCTCGCGGTAGGCGTCCAGTAGCTGGTACTTGGCCACCCAGTCGAGCTGATCGGCCAGCGACATGGGGTCCGACTCGAGGGCGGTCAGGACCGTGTCCCATCGCCGGAGGACCTCCATTCCGGCCTCGTGGCCGCCGAGCACCTCGAGGCCCCGATCCTCGGCGTACTTGCGGGCCAGGTCGTGCAGCTCCCATTGAATGCCAAGGGCGGTGATGGTGGACCCCGACGCCAGCTCGAGGGGCTGGCGCAGGGTCATGTCGTAGGACACCCGCCGCATGGCCTGGACCGGGGCCGCCAGGGTGAAGTCGTGCTCGGCCAGCCAGTCGTCCTCGATCATGGCCAACAGCAGGGCGGTGGACCCGACCTTCAGGAAGGTGGCGACCTCGGCGAGGTTGGCGTCACCCACGATGACGTGCAGGCGGCGGTACTTCTGGGCGTCGGCATGGGGCTCGTCACGAGTGTTGACGATGGGCCGCTTCAGCGTGGTCTCGAGTCCGACCTCCTCCTCGAAGAAGTCGGCCCGCTGGCCGAGCTGGTAGGGCACGGGCGGGGCCCCGGCCGCCTCCGTTCCCACCTTGCCGGCGCCGGTGAAGATCTGGCGGGTGACGAAGAACGGGATCACGTGCTGGACGATCCGGGCAAAAGGAACCGACCGGTCAACCAGGTAGTTCTCGTGGGTGCCGTACGAGTTGCCCTTGCGGTCCGAGTTGTTCTTGTACACCACGATGGCCTGAGGCGGGGGCAGGATCTGGGCCGCCGCTCGCATCGAGCGGGCCAGGATCAGCTCCCCGGCCTTGTCGTAGAGGACCACCTGGCGGGCGGTGGCGCACTCGGGGGTGGAGTACTCGGGGTGGGCGTGGTCGACGTAGTAACGGGCCCCGTTGGTGAGCACCGTGTTGACCAGGTTGGTCTCCACCTCGGGCGGGGCCGAGCCTTCACGGGCGAAACCCCGGGCGTCGTTGCCGGGCGCCTCGTCCTCGAAGTCCCACCCCACCTTGCGCTGGACCTCGGCGACGTAAGCGTTGATCAGGGCCGAAGAAGCGGCGATGGGGTTGGACTCCCCTCCCCCGCGCAGCATGATCCCGTACTCGGTCTCGATTCCGCAGACCTTCGGGATGGCCATGGGCGACCCTACCCCCCGCCCATCGTGGTCGTAGCCGCTTAGAGGTACTGCCCGGTCGCGACCCGCTCGATGGCACGGCCGCCGGCTGTCTCATCGCCCCTGGACATGAGGGTGCGGACGTACACGATCCGCTCGCCCTTCTTCCCCGAGATCTTGGCCCAGTCATCGGGGTTCGTCGTGTTGGGCAGGTCCTCGTGCTCCTTGTACTCCTGCTTGATCGAGGCCAGCATGTCGGCGGTGCGGATCCCCCTGCCCTCCTCGGCGATGGCCCGTTTGATCGCCAGCTTCTTGGCCCGGCGCACGATGTTCTCGATCATGGCCCCCGAGGCGAAGTCCTTGAAGTAGAGGATCTCCTTGTCGCCGTTCTGGTAGGTCACCTCGAGGAACCGGTTCTCGTCGTCGTCGCGGTACATCTCGGCGACTGTCCGCTCGATCATGGCCCGGACCGCCTTCTCGCGGTCCCCGCCTCCGAGGGACTGCACCTCCTCCTCGTCGAGAGGAAGGTCGGCGGTCAGGTAGCGGGAGAAGATCTGGGCGGCGGCGTCGACCCCCGGCCGCTCGATCTTGATCTTCACGTCGAGCCGGCCCGGGCGCAGGATGGCGGGGTCGATCAGGTCCTCGCGGTTGGACGCGCCGATGACGATGACGTTGCGGAGCGCCTCTACCCCGTCTATCTCGGCGAGGAGCTGGGGGACGATGGTCGACTCCATGTCGGAGCTGATTCCGGTGCCCCGGGTGCGGAACAGCGAGTCCATCTCGTCGAAGAAGACGATGACCGGTACGCCCTCCTCCGACTTCTCGCGGGCACGTTGGAACACCAGCCGGATCTGACGCTCGGTCTCCCCGACGTACTTGTTGAGTAGCTCCGGCCCCTTGATGTTGAGGAAATAGCTGCGTGCACTCTGGTCGCCGGTCTGCTCGGCGACCTTCTTGGCCAGCGAGTTGGCCACGGCCTTGGCGATGAGCGTCTTGCCGCACCCGGGCGGCCCGTAGAGGAGGATCCCCTTGGGCGCCGGCAGCTTGTGCTCCACGAACAGGTCGCGGTGGAGGAAGGGCAGCTCGACGGCGTCGGTGATGGCCTCGATCTGGTTGTCCAGGCCGCCGACGTCGGCGTAGGAGACGTCGGGCACCTCCTCGAGGACCAGCTCCTCGACCTCGGGCCGGGGGAGCCGCTCGAGCAGCAGGCCGCTACGGGGATCCATGAGCACGCTGTCGCCGGCCCGCAGCTTCTCGCCCAGCAGGTCGTCGGCCAGCTCGACCACCCGCTCCTCGTCGGCTCGACCGATGATCAGGGCCCGGCCGTCTTCCATCTTCTCCTTGAGGGTGACGACCTCCCCGGCGATCTCGGTGCCCCGGGCCAGCACGACGTTGAGGGAGTCGTTGAGGACCACCTCCTGGCCCCGACGCAGGGTGGCCACGTCGATTTCCGGGTGGAGGGAGACCCGCATCTTGCGGCCGCCGGAGAAGACGTCGACCGTGCTGTCGTCGTTGGCGCCCAGGTAGGTGCCGTAGGCGGCGGGGGGCTGGGTCAGCTTGTCGACCTCTTCGCGCAGGGCGGTGATGTGCTCGCGCGCCTCACGGAGGGTGAAGGTCAGCTTCTCGTTCTGGGACAGCGCCTGAGACAGCTGGCCCTTCGTTTCGAGAAGCTTCTCCTCGAGGGTGCGCACCCGCTTGGGCGCGTCCTGGAGCCTGCGGCGGAGGGTGATCACCTCCTCCTCCAACGACTTGGCCTGCTGCTGGAGCTCGGCCACCTCGCGCTCGTAGGCGGAGAGCCGACGCTGATACTCGTCGTCAGCCGTGCGGACCACCTCCCCTCTTGTTGGGAATGTACACCGGCCTACCTGATATGTCCCTCATAGCGGTGCTGCTGGTGACCTATTTCACCTGTCGTCGCCGGGGAAATTGACACTGGGTCGCGGGTATAGATAGGTTCGTCCGGAAGCACATCGAGAGGACGTCATGAAGGTCTGGATCGACCAGGATCTGTGCACGGGAGACGGTCTGTGCGAGGAGATCGCGCCGGCCGTGTTCACCCTGCTCGACGACGGGCTCGCCTATGTGAAGGAAGGCGACAAGGTCATGAGCGATCCGGGCGGTCCCCAGGGCATGGCGGCGGTCCCCGAGGGCATGGAGGACGCGGTGGTGGAGGCGTCCGAGGAGTGCCCGGGGGAGTGCATCTTCATCGAGCGCGAGTAGGTCTCAGCCGACCAGCCGGGCGTGGGTCAGGAACCCGGTGTGGGCCACCATGCGGTGGTCGGGACGGACCGAGCGACCATCCACGTGCCAGCTGCGCACCAGCACCTCCACCGTCTCGGCCATGGCGAACGACGACTCGTCGAGGGCCTGGCGGAGCTGTGACACCTGGTTGATGGTCGGCAGATAGGACAGGAGGATCCCCCCGGGACGGAGGGCCTTCTCGGCGTGGGGCACGACCCTCCAGGGCTCGGGCAGGTCTAGGACCACCCGGTCGAGGTCGGCCCGGGGGATCCCTTCGTAGACGTCGTGCTCCTCCACATGGAAGCGCTCGAGGGCCTCGGGTCCGAGGAACGACGCCACGTTGGCCCGGGCCCGGGCGGCGAAGTCGGAGCGCAGCTCGAAGCCCCACACCTCGGCGCCCGCCCGGAGCAGGGTCATGGACAACGCCCCCGACCCCACCCCGGCCTCCATGACGGACAGCCCGTCGTGGATGTCGGCCAGGACCAGGATCTGGGCCAGGTCCTTGGGGTAGATGACCTGGGCGCCCCGGGGCATCTTGAGCACGAAGTCCGACAGGGTGGGCCGAACGGCCGTGTAGCGGGCACCCGAGCCGGTCCGCACCACCGTCCCCTCCTCGCGCCCCAGCAGTTCGTCGTGGAGGACGAACCCGGCGTGGGTGTGGAACTCGGCCCCCGCCGTCAGGGTCACGAGGTAGCGCCGGCCCTTGCTGTCGAGCAGGAGCGCCCTCTCCCCCGCCCCGAACGGCCGGCTCACCGGGGCGGAGCCGTCCTCCGCCGGGGCGCGGGCTTGGCGCCTTGGGGGGGGCGGGTAGCGGCCTCCGTCAGGCGGCAGAAGGCGCAAACGTCGCCCGTGGTGGGCGAGCCGCACGAGGCGCACGGCGACAGCGACTGGCGGTCGGCGGCCGCCTCCGGCGCGAAGTGGGCCAGCCCCCGTTGGAGGAACCCGAGGTAGAAGGCGGCCTTCGAACCCGGTGAGGCGTCCTCGATGGCGTTCAGCGCCGCCTTGTAGCCCAGGTGCTTGTTGCCCACCGCCATCGGGCACTCCTCGACCACGTAGTCGATGCCCGTCAGCACGCAGTAGGCCGCCGTCTCCCGTTCGCCCAGCCGGATGAGGGGCTTGATCTTGCGGGCGAACCCGTCACCACCGGGAAGGACGGGCGTCTGGCGCCCGAGGTAGTCGGTCGACCACCGCAGCACGTTTCCGAGCAGGACGGCGGCCTCGTCGTCGAGGTTGTGGCCGGTGGCCACCACCGGGTAGCCCCCCTCCACGGCAGCCCGATTGAACAGGTGACGTTTCGACAGCCCGCAAGCGGAGCACGGCACCCGCCGGGCCGCCGCCGCTCCGCCGGGGATGTCGAAGCCGACGTCCGTCGGCAGGTCGACCTCCACCAGGCGAGCGCCCCGGCTGCTGGCGTAGTCGCGGGCGTAGCGGCCCGATTCGTCGCTGTAGTCGCCGATACCCAGCCCGAGGTACAGACCGTCGGCCGGGTAACCGAGGTCCAACAGGATGTCCCACAGGGCCAGAGAGTCCTTGCCACCGGAGACGGCCACCAGCACCCGCTCGCCCGGCTCGACCATGTGGTGCTCCTCGATGGTCCGGGCGACCTGGTCGCGGCAGTGAATGAGGAAGCACGGGCGGCAGAAGGCGGCGTTGTGGCGTCGCAGCTCGATGACCGACGGTGCCCGGCAGCGGCGGCACCTCACGCCCCGCAGCCCCCAGAGATGACCGGCCGGACCTCGATCTCGTCGGTGTCGCCCAACAGAGCGTCTTCGGTCACCAGGGTGTCCCCCCTGATCACCAGGACCGACTCGCGGTTGAGCTCGAGCTTGTCCAGCAGCGCCTTGACCCGCAGGGGCCCGGCGACCTCCAGCTCGCGGCGGGGGTTCCGCAGCACCACCTTCACACCCCCCATCTTGGCGGCTGCCGCCGCCGGGGGGAACGTCCTCAGTCGCCCGGCGGTGCGAAGTGGGTGATGGTGACGGCCTGCCCGGGCTCGAGCTCCTCGACGAAAACCGGGTGGGGCTCGCGGCCCCGCCGGACCCGGCGCATCATCCACGCCGCCGCCCCCACCACCAGCCAGACCTGATTGCCCCGCAGGACTCCACGCCGCCATCCGTTGCGCACCGCCGCGCTCAACAGGGGCTCCAACTCAGACCCGCCTGACCTCGACGACGGTGCGGGCGTTCTTCCCCCTCCGCCGGCCGGCGAGATAGGCGAGAGCGACCGCCGCCACCAGCACGACCCCCGCCACCGCCATGGCCACCGGCTTGGCCGCCTCAGCACCGCGGTCGACCTCGCCCCGGATCTGGCGGAGCTTGTCCTCGATGTCGGATCGCTGAATGGGGCTCACGCCCGTGCTCCCCGTGAGGAGCGGCGGCTCCGTCCTGACACGATGGCCAGCACGGCGGCAAAGGCGACGGCGATGCCCGCCGCCGCGGTGATGAAGTAAGGGATCCACGTCCACGTGCCAGTGAAGAGGGTGCCGGTCTCCGTCTGCAGCACCCGCAGCGAAGCCAACAGCAACAGAGCCACCCCCACGGCCAGCACCATGGAGCCGGCCATGCCGAACGCGACGTACTTGCCGATGCCCTTGAGCGGCTGCAACGTCTCTTGTTTGGCGTAGGCGACGACCAGGTCCCAGAGCTCGGACACCAGCTTGGGCAGGCTCTCGTCGCGTCGGTTCTGGCTCACGGGCTCCCCGGATTCGGCCGAATACGGACCGCGGGTTCTATCGCCCCGAAAGCCGGTACGCAAACAGCTCGGCCGCGGCCTGCGTCGACTCGACCAGCAGCTCGAGGCGGGCGGCGGGGGTCGGGGCCTCCAGAAGAGCCTGATGGTCGACCGGCCCCAGCGGCGCCACCGAGCACAGCTGGTAGACGGCGACGGCAGGGTCCGGGTCGAAACGGGCGGTGGCCGCCGCCCTCACCAGCCCCAGCTCCGACGCCAGGGCAAGGGCCCGGCGGACCTGGCGCTCGGCCTCGCCCAACAGCTCGATGGCGTCCGGGCCGACGGGCGGGTCGGACAGGTCCTCGGCCAGGGCCACCGGGTAGGGATCATCGGGAAGCCAGGTCGTGACCCGAATCCGCCTGGTCCCCCTCGTCTGCAGAGCCCACCGGCCTCCCCCGAGCTCTGCCTCGGCGACGATGCGGGCCACCGTGCCCACCGAGAAGCGACTGTCGCCCCCGCCCACCTCGTGGCCCCGTTCGATGAGGACGACCCCGAACTGGCGGCCGGAGCGCAGGCAGTCGTGGACCAGAGCCTGATAGCGCGGCTCGAACACGTGCAGGGAAAGATCAGCGTGCGGGAAGAGGACCGCCCCCAAGGGGAACATGGGAAGTGGCAGGGCTGGCGGGGCCGTCACGCCCGAGACATACCATCTGGCGTGCCCACGTTGTCGGAGGCGGAGTCCAAGCAGAAGCTGGCCGCCCGGGGCGTGCCGGTGCCCGCCGAGGCGTTGGTCTCCACCCCGGAGGAAGCGGCGGCGGCCGCCGCCCGCCTCGGCTTCCCGGTCGTGGCCAAGCTGTGCGGGCCGACCATCGCCCACAAGACCGAGCGGGGCCTGGTCCGCCTGGGCCTGACCGACGAGGGGGCGGTCGAGGCGGCGGCCGCCGACTTGCTGGCCGCGGCCCGCCCCGATGACGGGGAGGTGGGGGTGCTCGTCGGCCAGATGGTGAGAGGCGGCCGCGAGCTCATCGCCGGCATGGGCCGCGATCCGCAGTTCGGGCCCTACGTGATGCTCGGCCTGGGCGGGATCCTGGCCGAGGCGGTCGCCGAAGTGGTCTTTCGGCTGGTGCCGCTGGCGAGGGTCGACGCCGAGGAGATGATCGAGCAACTCCCGGCTCAGCGTCTGCTCGCCGCCTTTCGGGGCGAGCCGGAGGTCGACCGCTCGGCGCTCGCCGATGTGCTCGTCGCCCTCTCGGACCTGGCCGCCGCCGAGCCCCGGCTCATGTCGGCGGACCTGAACCCCCTCATCATCTCGGACGGTCGGCCCGTGGCGGTCGACGCTCTGCTGGAGATGGCATGAAGCCCACAGACGAGCAGTTCCGCGCCCTGTTCGAGCCCCAGGGGGTGATCGTGGCCGGGGCGTCCAGCCATCCGGGGAAGTTCGGCTTCGCCGCCCTCCACAACGTGCTCGCCGCCGGCTACAAGGGCCGGGTCTTCGCCCTCAACCGCGACGGCGAAGAAATCCTCGGGCTGGAGGCGGCGACGGAAGTGTCCGAGCTCCCCGACGGGGCCGCCGACCTCGTGGTCGTGTGCACCCCGGCCGCCGCCAACCCGGACCTGCTGCGGGCCTGCGCGGCCAAAGGGGTGAGGGCGGCCTTCGTCGCCTCGGCCGGCTACCGCGAGGCAGGCGACGAGGGCGCCCGGGCCGAGGCGGAGCTGGCGGCCCTGGCCGACGAGTTGGGGATCCTCCTCGCCGGGCCCAACGGCCAGGGCCTCGTGTCGACGCCGGCGGAGTTGTGCGCCCAGATCGTGGCCCCGTACCCGCCGGCCGGCTCCATATCTATAGCGAGCCAATCGGGGAACTTCGTCTCGTCACTCATGAACTACTCGGTGCAGACGGGGGTGGGAGTAGCCCGGGCGGTGAGCGTCGGGAACGGGGCCGCCCTGACCGTGCCCGACTACGTCGAGTGGTTCGGATCCGATCCGGCCACGGACGTCGTCATCGCCTACATGGAAAGCGTGTCCGACGGCCGATCCGCCTACGAGCAGCTCCGGGCGGTATCCGAACGCAAACCGGTCGTCATGGTGAAAGGCGGGGTGACTGCGGGCGGCCAGCGGGCGGCGTCGTCCCACACCGGGGCCCTGGCCACCGAGGACCGGGTCTTCGACGGCATGCTCCGCCAAGCCGGCGTCCTGCGCACCGGCAACATCGAGGACGCCTTCGAGCTGGCGGCCACCTTCGCCACTCAACCTCTGCCCAAGGGACCCAACACGGTCGTGGTGACCACCGTCGGTGGCTGGGGCGTGGTGACCGCCGACGCCATCGGCGCCTCCTCGCTCGAGCTGATGGCCCTGCCCGACGACCTGCGGGCGGCCATCGACTCGCGGCTGCCGCCCAGGTGGAGCCGTAACAACCCGATCGACATGGCGGGCGGCGAGACCCGAGACACGGTGCCCGAGGTCCTCGAGCTGGTGGCCCGCCACCCCCAGGTCGACGCCGTGCTCTACCTGGGTCTCGGAATCCAGTCCAACACGGCGAAGTTCCTGCGCCAGGGCCCCTTCTTCCCCGACCACGGCCTCGACCGGATCGTCTCGTTCCACGAGCGTCAGGACCGTCGCTTCGCCGACACCGCGGCGGAGATCTCCGACGCCACCGGCAAGCCGGTGCTGACCTCCACCGAGCTGGCCGTGGCCGACCCGGACAACCCCGGGCCGGCCCAGGTGAGGGCGACGGGGCGGCTGTGCTACAGCGCCGCCCATCGGGCCGTCGGCGCACTGGACCGGATGTGGCGTTACTCCCTCTGGCGCCGCCGACGGGGCCTCGCCTAGCCGGGGGACGGGTTCGGAGCAACCCAGGCTGGGCTACTGTCTGACGATGCCCCCCGTGCTGCTTGCCGTGCTGATCGGCCTGGTCGTGGCCCAGTTCGCCAATCTCATCACGACCGTCTACCTCCACCGGACCCTTTCCCATCGGGCCATGACGGTCGTCCCGGCGGTGGGCTTCGTGTTCCGTTTGATCACTTGGATCACCACTGGCATCCGGCCCCGTCAGTGGGTGGCGGTGCACCGTCGCCACCACGCCTTCACCGACGTGCCCGGCGACCCCCACTCCCCCGTACTCGAGGGCTATTGGCGGGTGCAGCTGGGCAACGTGGCCATGTACCGGCGGGCCGCTCGTGACTCCGAGACGCTGGCCCGCTACGCCCGCGACCTGCCGGCGGACCGTTGGGACCGGGTGCTGTTCGACCACGCCCTGCTCGGACTGGGGCTGGGAGTGGCCTTTCTCGCCATCTTCCTGGGCTGGCCGCTGGCCCTGATCGCGGGGGGTGTCCACGCCGTCACCTACCTGACCCTCAGCGCTGCGGTGAACGCGGTAGGCCACACGTGGGGCCGGCGCCGCTATGACAACCCCGCCCGCAACAACCAGTGGCTGGCGTGGCTGACCGCCGGCGAGGGGCTGCACAACAACCACCACGCCGCCCCCACGTCGGCGCGCCTCGCCCACCAACGGGGCGAGATCGACCCCGGCTGGTGGCTGGTCCGCCTGCTGGTGCGGCGCGGTTGGGGCACGGTCCGCCACAGCGACGCCAAGCTGAGAACGCCCGCCGCCGCCTGACGGTGGCGACCCTGGCCGCCAGGGCGGTCGTCACGCCCGAGGGGATCCTCTCCCCGGCGGTCGTGGAGACCGACGGCGAGCTGATCGCGTCGGTCGGCCCCACCACCGGGCCCGTCCCCGACCGGATGATCGCGCCGGGCTACATCGACCTACAGGTCAACGGCCACGACGATGTCGACGTGTCGGCTGCCGAGGGCGGCGACTGGGACCGACTCGACGATCTGCTCCTCGCCCAGGGCGTCACCACTTGGTGCCCGACTCTGGTCACCTCCCCCCTCGAGTCCTACCGCCCCCGCCTGGAGCAGATCGCCGCCGCCGCCGCCCGGGGCGGTCGCCGGCCCCACATCGCCGGAGCCCATCTCGAGGGTCCCTTCCTCGGAGGTCTTCCAGGAGCCCACGACCGTCGCTTCCTGGCCCCCCTCGACCTCGACTGGATCGACCAGCTGCCACCGGTCGTGCGGGTGGTGACCGTGGCCCCGGAGCTCGAACGGTCGCCGGCGGCGATCCGCGCCCTCGCCGAACGAGGGGTCGTCGTCTCCCTCGGGCACTCCACTGCCACCTACGAGGAGACCCTCGCCGCCGCCGACAGCGGCGCTCGACTGGTTACCCACCTGTTCAACGCCATGTCACCCGTCCACCACCGCCAGCCCGGAATGGTCGGCGCCGCCCTCACCGACCACCGGCTCACCCCCACCCTCATCGCCGACCTCGTCCACGTGCACCCGGCGGTGATCGCCGTGGCCTTCCGGGCCCGGGGAGGCGCCGGCGTCGCCCTCGTCACCGACGCGGTGGCGTGGCGGTCGGGTCGGGTCGGGTCGTCGGGGATCAGCCGAGTCGACGAAGACGCCCCCCGCCGTCCGGACGGGACCATCGCCGGCAGCGCCCTCACCATGGACCGCGCCGTGCGCAACGTCGTGTCCGCCGCCGGGGTGCCCTTCGAGGCGGCCGTCGCCGCCGCCTCCACCGTGCCGGCCCGGGTGCTCGGCGACCGGACCCGGGGCGAGGTCGCCCCCGGCCGGCGGGCCGATCTCGTCGTCCTCGACTCCGAGATGAGGGTGGGCCAGACCTGGGTGGGAGGCGAACCGGCGTGGGAGGGCTGAGCGAGGGTCGCCGGCCGCCCGCCTTCGCCGCCGCCCTCTCCGAGCATCCCGTCACCGCCCACGCCACGGGCGAGGTGGTGGGCCAGGTGCTCGAGACGATGGGCGACCGTCCCGACCTGGCCCTGCTGTTTGTCACGCCTCCCCACGCCGGAGCCCTAGAAGACGCCGCCGCCGCCGTGCGGGCGACCCTCGCTCCCACCGTGCTGGTGGGCTGTGCCGCCGAGTCGGTCGCCGGGCCCCGCCGTGAGGTCGAACAGGCCGCGGCCGTCTCCTTGTGGGCAGCCCGGTTGGGTCGGGTCCGCGCCGTCGAGCTCACCTGCCCACCGGTGGGAGACGATCCGGACCCGATCGGCGGATGGCCCACCGACCTCGATTTCGTGCCGGGGGCCCTGATCCTTCTCGCCGACCCCTACAGCTTCGACGCCGACCGCTTTTTTGCGTGGCTCCTCGACCGCCATCCGGGGCTGCCGGTCATCGGTGGCATGGCTTCGGCCGCCCGCGGCCCAGGAGGCAACCGACTGACCGTGGACGGTCGCATGAGGACCGCCGGCGCCGTGGGGGCGCTGCTGCCGGCCGCGGTGCCCGTCGCCACGGTCGTGTCGCAGGGGTGCCGGCCCATCGGCCAGCCGTGGGCGGTCACCCGCGCAGAACGCAACGTGGTCTACGAGCTGGCGGGACGACCGGCGATGGAGCGGCTCCTCGAAGTGGCCGAGCACGACCTCGGCCCCGAAGAGGTGTCGGTCATCAACCAGGGCGGCCTCCACCTCGGACGGGTGATCGACGAGCACAAGGCCGACTTCTCGCGGGGTGACTTCCTCGTGCGCAACGTCCTCGGGGCCGACCGGGAGGTAGGAGCCATCGCCGTCAACGACATGGTCGACGTCGGCACCACGGTGCAGTTCCACCTGCGTGACGCCTCCACCGCCGACGAGGACCTGCGTGCGCTCCTGGCCTCCCGCCGGGCCCAGGCGGCTCTGCTGTTCACGTGCAACGGGCGGGGCACCCGGCTGTTCCGTCGTCCTGACCACGATGCCGACGTCCTCGCTGATGCGCTCGACGAAGCTCCGGTCGCCGGTTTCTTCGCTGCCGGGGAATTCGGACCGGTCGGGGGACACAACTTCGTCCACGGCTTCACCGCCTCCATCGCCCTGTTCGGCGACGGTCACGGGGTGGGCACCCTGGGTAGGGTTTCCCCATGACCAGGCTGACCAGGCTTTACGAGGAGCAGGGCCAGAGCGCCTGGCTCGACAACCTCACCCGCCACCACCTCTCGTCCGGACATCTAGCCGAACTGGTCGGTGCTGGCATCCGAGGAGTCACGTCGAACCCGACCATCTTCCAGAAGGCCATCTCCGCCGGCGACGAATATGACCAGCAGTTCGCCGACGCACTGCGCCGGAGCTCGGTGGAGGACGCCTATTGGGAGCTGGTGATCCGCGACATCGAAGGCGCCCTCGACGTGTTCGCCCCGCTCTACAAGTCAACCGGCGGAGGTGACGGATTCGTGTCGATCGAAGTGTCTCCGGCCCTGGCCGGCGACACCGAGGCGACCATCCGGTCCGCACGGCAGCTGCACGAGCGGATCTCCCGTCCCAACCTGTTCGTCAAGATCCCCGCCACCCCGGAGGGGGTGCCGGCCATCAACGCCATGTTCGCCGAGGGGCGAAGCATCAACATCACCCTGATTTTCAGCCTGAGCCGGTATGCCCAGGTGATCGAGGCCTACCTGTCGGGGCTCGAGGAGCTCGTGGGCAAGGGCGGCGACCCGTCGAAGGTCCACAGCGTCGCCTCCTTCTTCGTCAGCCGGGTCGACACCGAGGCCGACCGACGACTCGACGCCATCGCCTCCTCGGCGGATCCCGGCACGGCCCAGGTGGCCACCAGCCTGAAGGGGAAGCTGGCCGTCGCTCAGGCCAAGCTGGCCTACCAGCTGTTCCAGCAACGGTTCTCCGGGTCGCGGTGGGAGGCCCTGGCGGCCAAGGGCGCCCGGCTGCAGCGCCCGTTGTGGGCGTCGACGAGCACCAAGAACCCCGACTACCCGGACCTGCTCTACGTCGACAGCCTCATCGGCCCCCACACGGTGAACACCATGCCGGACGCCACCATCGACGCCTTCCTCGACCACGGCACCCTGGCCCGGACCATCGACCACGGCGCTGACGAAGCCAAGCGCCAGATGGAACAGGCCGCAGAGATCGGCGTCGACATGGAAGACGTCGCCCGCACCCTGGAGGAAGAAGGGGTGGCGGCGTTCTCCAAGTCCTTCGACGAGCTCATGCAGCTGCTGACCGACAAGGCCAACGCCCTGCGGTGACCAAGCTCGCCAAGCGGCTGCTCGAACGCGACCCGTCCCTTTGGCCCGTCCCCAACGTGGCGCCCGAGCGGCTGGGTTGGCTCGACGTCCCCCGCAGAATGCTGGGCGAGGCGAGGGAGCTGAGCCAGTGGGCGGCCGCCGTCCCGCACGGGCGGGTCGTGCTGCTGGGGATGGGGGGATCCTCCCTCGGCCCTGAGGTTTTGCGGGCCACCCGAGACACCCTCGGGGGCGGCGGCCGCGAGCTGATCGTCCTCGACACGACCGACCCGGCGACCATCCAGTCGACCTCGGTCGAGGACGCCTTCTTCCTCGTCTCCTCGAAGTCGGGCACGACCCTCGAGGTCGAGGCGCTGCTGGCGCGGATGTGGAGCATGGTGCCGGACCCGTCGCGCTACGCGGCCATCACCGATCCCGGCACTCCCCTGGCGACCCTGGCCGAGCGCCGCGGGTTCCTGCGTACCTTCGTGAACCCGGCCGACATCGGGGGCCGGTACTCGGTCCTCTCCTACTTCGGACTGGTCCCCGCTGCCCTGGCCGGCCTCGAGATCGACGGGCTGTGCGAGATGGCGCTCGACACCGACATCGAGGAGGCCGTGGAGCTCGGGGCTCACCTCGGCAACGAGGCCCGGGCCGGACGCGACAAGGTGACCCTGATCGTGCCGGAGCCGTTCGCGTCCTTCGGGCTGTGGGTGGAGCAGCTCATCGCCGAGTCCACCGGCAAGCACGGAACCGGCTGCGTTCCGGTTCCGACCACCCAGCCGGAGGAGGGCCCGGACCGCAACCCGGTCACGGTGGAGGCCGCCAAGCTGCTCGACCTGGGCACCCTCTTCTACCGGTGGGAGGTGGCCACTGCCGTCGCCGGTCACTTCCTCGCCATCGATCCCTTCGACGAACCCAACGTCTCCGAGTCGAAGGCCAACACCAAGGCCGTGCTCGAGTCACTACCCCTGCCGGAGGTAGACCGGGCCGAGCCGGGCGAACTGGCTGACTGGCTGACCGAGTCCTTCCGGCCCGGGGACTACGTATCGCTGCAGGCCTACCTTCCCTACGGCCAGGACGACCGGCTGGAGGGCGCCCGGCGCCGGGTGCGCGACCGGCTCGGTGGCGCACCGGTGACCGCCGGTTACGGGCCCCGCTTCCTCCACTCCACCGGCCAGCTCCACAAGGGAGGACCGAACAGCGTCCTGGCCGTCCAGCTCCTGCGGGCCGGCGACCAACCCTTCGTCGAAATACCCGATCATCCCTACGACTTCGGTACTCTCCTCGCCGCCCAGGCCCTCGGTGACCACCAGAGCCTCAAGAAGCACGGGCGGCGGGTGATAAGGGTCGCAGTCGACGACCTCGGCTCGGTGGGCTGAGCGGAAAGGGAGGGACCCGGCATGAAGATCGGGATGGTGGGTCTGGGCCGCATGGGGGGCAACATGACCCTCCGGCTGATCAGGGGAGGCCACCAGGTGGTCGCCTACGACCTCTCCGAGGCCGCCCGCGACTCGGCGGCCGGCCAGGGAGCGGAGACGGCTGCCACCCTCGAGGAGCTGGTGGCCAAGCTGGAGTCACCCCGCACCGCCTGGGTGATGGTGCCCGCCGGCGCCCCCACCGACGAGACCATCGACGCCCTGGCCCGGTTGCTGTCGTCCGGCGACCTCATCGTCGACGGCGGCAACTCCTTCTACCGCGACGGCATCGCCGCGGCCGAGCGTCTGTCCGCCTCCGGCATCCACTTCGTGGACGCGGGCGTGTCCGGCGGGATATGGGGCCTCGACAACGGCTACTGCCTGATGGTGGGCGGCAGCAAGGAGGCGGTGGCGATCGTCGAGCCCGCCCTCCTCACCTTGGCCCCCGAGGGCGGATACGCCCACGTCGGGCCGGTGGGGGCCGGCCACTTCGTCAAGATGGTCCACAACGGCATCGAGTACGGCCTCATGCAGGCCTACGGGGAAGGGTTCGAGCTCATGCACGCGGCGAGCGAGTTCGACCTGGACCTCCATCAGATCGCGTCGATCTGGAGATACGGGTCGGTGGTGCGCTCCTGGCTGCTCGAGCTGCTCGAGCTGGCGCTGGCCGACGACGCCCAGTTCGAGCAGATCCGCGGGGTGGTGGCCGACTCCGGTGAGGGAAGGTGGACGATCAACGAGGCGGTGGACCGGGCGGTGCCGTCCCCGGTGATCACCGCCGCTTTGTACGCCCGCTTCGCGTCCAGGCAGGACGAGTCGTTCGCCGCCCGGGTGTCGGCCGCGCTGCGCAACCAGTTCGGCGGACACGCCGTCGTCACCGGCGAAGGCGGATGACCACCGGCGAGCCGCCGCCGAACCCGTTCGCCATCGGACTGGAGATGGCCCGGCGGGCCCCTCCGGTCGTCCTGGTCGTCTTCGGGGCCTCCGGTGACCTGACCAGCCGCAAGCTGCTGCCGTCGCTGGCGGCGGTGGCCCGTCGCCAGCAGCTCACCGATTCCTTCGCCGTGGTGGGGGTCGCCCGCTCGGAGCTCTCCGACGAGGACTTCCGCAAGCTGGCGGCCGACGCCGTGCCCGACGCCGGGCCCGAGTGGGAGCGGGCCGTGTCGGGCTTCCGGTACGTGCAGGGGGAGTACGGCGAGCCGGCGACCTTCGACCGGTTGCGACAGGTCCTGGAGGAGGTCGACCACGACCGCGGAACCCAGGGCAACCGGGTGTACTACCTCGCCACCGTCCCCGACCAGTTCGCCACTGTCGCCTGCGCCCTCGGCGAGCACGGCCTCAGCCGTCCGCGGAAGGGGTGCTTCGTACGCCTCGTCGTCGAGAAGCCCTACGGACGCGACCCGCAGAGCGCCGCCGCTCTCGACCGGGCGGTGCACACCAGCTTCGACGAGGACCAGGTCTACCGGATCGACCACTACCTCGGTAAGGAAACGGTCCAGAACGTCCTGGCCCTCCGCTTCGCCAACGCCATCTTCGAGCCGGTGTGGAACCGGCGCTACGTCGACCACGTGCAGCTGACGGTGGCCGAGTCGATCGGCGTGGGCCACCGGGGCGGGTTCTACGAGACCGCCGGGGCGCTGCGTGACATCGTCCAGAACCACGTCATGCAAGTGCTGGGCCTCACCCTGCTGGAGCCGCCGGCGACCGTGGACGCTCAGGGCATTCGCGACGAGAAGGTCAAGGCCCTGCGGGCCGTCGAGGTGCTGAGCCCCGACGAGGTGTCCACGTCCGTCGTGCGGGGCCAGTACGACCGGGGCTGGGTCGAGGGTCAGGAGGTGGCCGGCTACCGGCAGGAGGAAGGGGTGGCGCCCGACTCCCACACCGAGACCTTCGTGGCCATGCGGTTGGCGGTGGACAACTGGCGCTGGGCGGGGGTCCCCATCTACGTGCGGACGGGCAAGCGGCTCCCCAAGCGGGTCACCGAGGTGGCCATGGCGTTCCACCGGGTGCCGCACCTGCCGTTCGCCTCGTCGCTCGCCCGCGACCTCGACGCCAACTCGATCGTCGTGCGAGTCCAGCCCGACGAGGGGATCACCATGTGCTTCGGGGCCAAGGTGCCCGGCCCGGAGTTCCGCGTCAGGACGGTGTCGATGGACTTCTCCTACGGAGCGTCGTTCATGGAAGAGACCCCCGACGCCTACGAGCGGCTCCTTCTCGACGCCATGGTCGGCGACCCCACCCTGTTCATCCGGGCCGACGAGGTCGAACAGTCGTGGCGCATCGTGGCCCCGATCCTCGAGGCGTGGGAGGAGGGGGCCGCCCCCCTGGCCCGCTACGAGTCCGGCACCTGGGGGCCGCGTGAGGCCAACCGGCTCATCGAGTCGACGGGTCGCCGCTGGCGGCGGCCCTAGGACATGGCCCCGGGCGTCGTGTGCCGCTGGAGCGCCGAGAACGTCGACCTCGGCGAAGTGATCGCCCAGGCCGAGCGCATGCGGTCAGGCGAGTCACGCACCGCCACCCGGGCCGCGGTGGTCAACCTGGTGGTGGTGACCGCCGAGCCCGAGACGGCCCAACGGGCCCGCTCGGCCGTGGGCGGGCTGGGCGCCCACCATCCGGGGCGGATCATCATCGTCCTGGCCGACCCGGACGGGCCCGACCGGATCGACGCCACCATCGAGCTGCAAGAGACCGACCTGCCCGAACGGCACCTGTGGTGGGAGGTCATCGACCTGCGGGTCGGCGGCGGCGCCGCTCGTCACCTCTCGTCGGTGGTCGAGCCGCTACTGGTTCACGATCTGCCGGTGGCCGCCTGGCACATGGGCGAGATCCCCTCGGCGTCCGGTCTGGTCGCCACCGGAGCCCACGTGATCCTGGGTGGGGACCGACCGTCCGACCCGGATCAGTCCAGCCTCGAGGCGACGGCGGCGTTGACGCGGCTCCGCCACGTGACCGACCTCGAGTGGCTGGCGACGGAGCCGTGGCGCCGGGCGCTGGCCCTGCTCTTCGATCCCCCCTCCGCCCGCAGGATCCTGCCCCGCATCGCCGGGGCGCGGGTGGCCGGCCCCCCGTGGAGGGCCTGCCTGCTCGGCGGCTGGTTGACGGACCGCCTGGGCCTGGCGCCGGGCTCAGTGCAGCTCGAGGCCGTCAGCTCCGAAACCATCGTCGAGCTGGCCGCCGATGACGTACTGGTGCGGGCGGCTTCCGCCCCGCTCGGGCGGGTGGAGGCTCGCATCGACGACGAGCGCGCCGTGACGGTGGGTGGAGCGGAGCGAGGCACGGCCGCCTTGCTCGCCGCCGCCCTGGGGCGGGGCGGCACCGACCCGGCCTTCGTCGGGGCCCTCGGGGCGGCAGCGAGGGTGGAACGGTGAACGGCGACGTCCTCATCAGCCCCGATGTGCCGGGCGCCTTCAGCGAGTGCGTGGTGGAGGCGTGGAGGGCCCGGCCTCGCGAGCGGTTCGCCATCGCCCTGTCCGGCGGCGACACCGCCCGCCAGTGCTACGAGCGGCTCGCCGAGGAGGCGTCCGAGGCGATCGACTGGTGGACCGTCGACTTCTACTGGGGCGACGAGCGCTGCGTGCCGGCCGACCACCCCGACTCCAACCAGCTCCTCGGTCGGCGGTCTCTGCTCGAAAGGGTCGGGGCGGCCAACTCGGTGCGGCCCATGCGCTGCGAGGACGGCCCGGAGGCCTACCAGCTCCTCGTGGGCGAGCTCGGCTACTTCGACGTCGTCCACCTGGGCCTCGGGCCCGATGGCCACACCGCGTCGCTCTTCCCGCAGTCACCGGCCCTGGACGCCGACCCCGGCCAGCTGGTCGCCCTGAGCGAGGACCCGAGCGGGCGCAACCCGCACCGCCGAATGACCCTCACCCTGGCCGGCATCGCCCGCAGCCGGCTGGTGGTCTTCACCGTCGCCGGCGCCCAGAAGGCCGACGCCTTCCGCGCCGTCCGGGCCGGCGCCGACCTGCCCGCCGGCCGGGTGGAGGCGGAGCGCATCGTGTGGTTCGTGGACCCCGACGCCGCCGGCTGATCGAGCGCCAGGCCCGCCCGGCCCCGGCATAAGGTGGGTCGTCATGCCCATCGATCCGGCCGCTCTGATCGACGCCTCGCCCGAGGAAGTGATGGCGGAGGCCCGCCGGGTCCGTGACGCTGGTCACGGCGCCCGGATCACCTTCTCGCCCAAGGTCTTCATTCCCCTGACCCAGCTGTGCCGCGACCGCTGCGGGTACTGCACCTTCGCCAAGGCGCCGGCCCGGCTGGACGCTCCTTACATGGCCCTCGAGGAGGTGCTGGCCGTGGCCCGGGCCGGGGCCGAGGCCGGTTGCCATGAGGCCCTGTTCACCCTGGGCGAGGGCCCCGAGGACCGTTACCCGGCCGCCCGCCGTTGGCTCGACGAACACGGATACGGGTCGACCATCGAGTACCTGGCCGCCGCGGCGGAGGCCGTGCTGCAGGAGACCGGCCTGTTGCCCCACGCCAACGCCGGCGCCCTGTCCCCCACCGACCTGGCCATCCTGCGGGCGGTGTCCGCCTCCCAGGGGATGATGCTCGAGAGCCTCAACCCGGATCTCGACTGCCACCGCGGTTGCCCGGACAAGACCCCGGAGCGCCGCCTGGCCACCCTCGACGGCGCCGGGGTCCTCTCCATCCCCTTCACCACCGGCATCCTGGTCGGTATCGGCGAGGACCGGGGCGACCGGTTGTCGGCCCTGGCCGCGGTGGCTGCGGCCCACGCCCGGCACGGCCACGTGCAGGAGGTGATCGTCCAGAACTTCCTGCCCAAGCCGGGCACGGCCATGCGCGCCGCCCCCCCGTGCCCGACCGAGGAGTACCTGTGGACGGTGGCGGCCGCCCGCCTGGTGCTGCCGGCCGAGATCCATCTCCAGGCCCCCCCGAACCTCTCCGAGGACTTCGGCACCCTGCTCGACGCCGGCATCGACGACTGGGGCGGGGTGTCGCCGGTCACCCCCGACCACGTGAACCCGGAGCGGGCCTGGCCCGCCCTCGACCGCCTCCGCGAGGTGACCGAAGGGCGCGGTTACACCCTGGCGCCGCGCCTGACGGTCTATCCCCGCTACGTGGCGGAGCCCGACCGGTGGCTGGACGCCAGACTGCGCTTCCCGGTGATGGACCGGGCCGACGCCGAGGGACTCGCCCGCGACCATCCGTGGTCCTCCGGTGGGCAGATAGCCGCCCCCCGACTGGTGCCGGGGCCGCCCGCCCCCGCCATGTCGGAGCGGCGCCGGCCCGGTCTCACCCCCGTCGGCGAGGTCCTGGCCGGGGTCCTCGCCGGCCAGGAGCCCGGCGAGGACGAGATAGTCACCCTCTTCACCGCCCGGGGGCCGGAGGTGGGCGTGGTGTGCGAGGTCGCCGACGAGCTTCGTCGGTCGATCGTCGGTGACGCCGTCACCTGGGTCGCCAACCGCAACATCAACTACACCAACGTGTGCACGTTCAAGTGCCGCTTCTGCGCCTTCTCCAAGGGCCCGCTGTCGTTGAACCTGCGGGGGGCGCCCTATCTGCTGACCCTCGACGAGATCACCGACCGGGTGGCCGAGGCCGTCGCCGGCGGGGCCACCGAGGTGTGCCTTCAGGGTGGGATCCATCCCGACTTCGACGGGGAGTACTACCTCGAGGTCCTCAAGGCGGTGCGGAAGGCGTCGGAGTCGGTGCACATCCATGGCTTCACCGCCCTGGAGGTGACCGAAGGGGCCCGCCGGCTCGCAGAGCCGCTGGACGCCTACCTGCGCCGCCTCATGGACGCCGGACTGCGCAGCCTGCCCGGCACCGCGGCCGAGATCCTCGACGACGAGATCCGCCAGGTGATCTGCCCCGACAAGATCGACACCCAGGAGTGGCTGGACACCCACCGGGTGGCTCATGCGGTGGGTCTGCGGTCCAACATCACCATCATGTTCGGCGCCATCGAGCAGCCCCGGCACTGGGCCCGCCACCTGGTCCGCACCCGTGAGCTGCAGAAGGAGACGGGGGGGTTCACCGAGTTCGTACCCCTTCCCTTCGTGCACATGGCCGCGCCTCTCTACCTCCAGCGCCGCAGCCGGCGGGGCCCCACCTTCCGAGAGGCCCTCCTCATGCACGCCGTGGCCCGCATCACCTACGGCGAGCTGGTGCCGAGCGTCCAGGTCAGCTGGGTGAAGATGGGCCTGTCCGGAGCGGCCCAGTGCCTGCAGGCGGGCGCCAACGACCTCGGGGGCACGCTCATGGACGAGAACATCTCGCGCGCCGCCGGAGCCAGCCACGGCCAAGCCATGGACGAGGCGTCGTTCCGCGCCGTAGTCGAGCCGCTCGGGCGCCGCCTCGAGCAGCGCACCACGCTCTACGGGCGAGTCGCGCCCGCCTAGCGCCGGCGATGGCCGCCCCCGCCTCGCGCACCGGCGACCCGGCCCTCGACCAGTTGGTCGAGGAGCTCCTCGACCGCGCCGGCGCCACTTCGAACCGCGACCTGCTGACCGAGATCCTCACCACCTCGGTGCGGCTGGCGACGGGATCGGCTGACCGGCTCGACCTCAAGATCACCAGCGCTGCCCTGCGCGAGATGGCCGGCGCCTTCGAGGTCTTCGCCCCCTACCGCCACGTGCCCAAGGTGACGGTGTTCGGTTCGGCCCGCACCCTGCCAGACGCACCCCTGTACGCCCAGGCGCGGGAGGCGGCCCGGGCCCTGGCCGACGCCGGCTGGATGGTGGTCACCGGGGCCGGGCCCGGCATCATGGCCGCCGGGCAGGAGGGCGCCGGGCCGGGCCGCTCCTTCGGGGTCAACATCCGGCTCCCCTTCGAGGAAGGGGTGAACGACTTCATCGCCTCGGACCCCAAGCTGGTGGAGATGAAGTACTTCTTCACCCGCAAGCTGATGCTCATGAAGGAGTCCGACGGGTTCATCGTGCTGCCCGGCGGATTCGGCACCCTCGACGAGGCCTTCGAGCTGCTGACCCTGCTCCAGACGGGCAAGGCCGAGCCGGCGCCCATCGTCATGCTCGACGTGCCGGACGACTCCTACTGGACGGCGTGGGACCGGTTCGTGCGCGAGGACGTCGGCGGCCGGGCCCTGATCTCGCCCGAGGACCGGGCCCTCTACCGGATCACCGACAACCCCCGGGTGGCGGCCGACGAGGTCCTCGGCTTCTACCGCAACTACCACTCCGCCCGGTGGGTCGGCGACACCCTGGTGCTGCGGGTCCGTCGGGTGCCCGACCCGGACCACCTGGCCGAGCTGTCACGCCGCTTCGCCGACATATGCGTGTCAGGGGGCATCACCGCCCGCGACCCGCTGCCGGCCGAGGTCCGCAGCGACGACCACCTGGACCTGGCCCGTCTGACCCTCCGGTTCAACCATCGCAGCTACGGACGGCTGCGCCGCCTCATCGATGCCATCAACCAGGTCCCCGAGGCGCCGGCGGACGCCCACCCTCCTGCGCGCTAACGACCCTCAGTCGAGGTCCTGGTCGCCCTGGCGTCCCAGGATGGCCGAGGCCCGCTCCACCGCCCGCCGGGCCCGGGTGAGCCGGCGCTCGAGCTCGGCGCCCTCCCCGCCGGCTGCCGCCTCGCGCAGGCAATCGAGGGCGGCGTCGGCCAGGTCCTCGGCCAGCTGATCGAGGCGGGCGCGCAGGCTCTCGACGTCAGCCACCGAGGGCCTCCGGCCCGCCCAGCGCCTCGGCGATGATCTCCACCGGGTGGCGGACGACCACCCCGGCGGCGGCCAGGTGCATGGCGCAGCCCGGATTGGAGCTGGCGACCACGTCGGGGCGGGCCCCGGCTATCGCCTCCAGCTTCAGAGCCCGGATCCGCGCCGCCATGTCGGGATGCACGGTGGCGTAGGCGCCCCCCGCCCCGCAACACAGGCCGTCGTCGTCGAGCTCCACCACCTCCTCCACATAGGGGGTGAGCACGGTGCGCACGTGGGCATGGGCGCGCTGGACGTGGCGCAAGTGACAGGGATCCTGCACCGCGACGCGAAGCGGCAGCCGGCGGCCGGTGGGCAGGGGCCGAGTCGCCAGCCACTCCGACACGTCCATGACCCGGCCGGCGAACGCCTGGGCGCCGGGGGTGCCGAGCAGTCGGCCGTAGTCCTTCATCACCGCGCCACAGCCGGCCGAGTCCACCACCACCGGGGCGGTGCCGGTCATCGACGCCACCACCCGGGCCGCCTGACCGCCCGCCACCTCGGCCAGCCCGGCGTGCTCCGCCAACGCACCGCAGCACCCCGCCCCCACCGGGGTCACCCCCGCCCCGGTCGCCTCCATGGCGCGGAGGGCCGCGGCGTGGGTCGGGCGCATCCACGCGTCCATTACGCACCCGGTGAACAGCCACGCGTCGGTGCCGCTGGCGTCGAGCCGGGGCCGGCGCACGGGCAGCCGGGGTAGGCCGAGCCGGGCGGGCACCAGGCCGGCCCGCTGAGCGAGGGCGGCTGCCGAGGACGCGGCCAGCAGCAGGCGGTGGTGGCCGAGGAGGCGGTAGCCGGCCCGGCGCCACCACGGCTGATAGCGGCGCTCGGCCACCAGGGTCCGGCGGGCGCCCTCCATCAGCCGGCCGAACGGCACGCCCGACGGGCAGGCCGCCTCGCACCCCCGACACTGCACGCACAGGTCCATGAACGAGGTGAAGGCGGGGCCGGCCTCCGCTCCGGCGTGGACGGCCCGCATGGCGGCGATCCGGCCCCGGGGCGAGGCCGACTCCTCGCCCGTCACCCGGTAGGTCGGACAGTGGGGCAGGCACAGCCCACACGACACGCAGGCGGCGAGCTCGTCGTCGTCGACCTCGAGCCTCACGCCACCCTCCGGCCCGGGTTGAACCTGTGGTCAGGGTCGAAGGCGGCCCTGACCCTGTGGTTGAGGTCCAGGACGGACGGTTCGGGCGACGGAGGTGTCACCTTGTCGTGCAGGTGCACAGTTCCTACGCCCACCTCGGCGAGGAACGTGCCCGCCTGCCGCTCGTTTCCGAAGCGGTTGAGGTCGGTGGGCGCCACCGACAGCCGCCCGCCCGCCGGTAACGGGGGTGGCCCATCGACCTCGGCGAAGCCGGCGAGTCGGCCGGCCAGCTCGGCCACGTCGGCGGGGTGGCCCTCGACCAGGACCCAGACGGAGTCGCCGTCCCACAGCACCGACGACGGCCGGTACAGCCGGGCCAGGACGACGTCAGGGTCGGCCCGGCCGCGGAGCCAGCGGCGGGCCGCGGGCACGGGCTGGACCCGCAGGACCACCTCGGCCAACAAGCCCAGCGTTCCGAGGGCGCCGACCAAAAGTCGGCACAGGTCGAAGCCGCTCACGTTCTTCACCACGGGGCCGCCGGCCTTCACCAGCCGGCCCGCCGCCGACACGTAGCGGGCCTCGAGCAGGGTGTCGCGGACCGGTCCGTAGCGCAGCCGGCGCAGCCCGCTGTGGCCGACGGAGAGCACCCCCCCTACCGTCGCCCGGCCGGGCTGGGCCGGGTCGAGGGGCACGAACTGCCCGGCGGCGGCTAGGGCCTCGGTCAGCTCGGCGACGGTCGTGCCCGCCCCCACCCGCACGGTCATGTCGGCCGGTTGGTGGTCGACCACGCCGGCCGGGGCCGACACCAGACGAGCGTCGGGCGCCACCGGGCCGCCGACGTCCCACTGGGTGCGACCGCCCACCACAGCTACGGGCCCCTCCGCTCCCACCTCGGCGGCGAAGTCGGCCAGCGGCCGGCTCAGACCCACACGCCCTCCGGCAGCGAGCGGATGTCGCCGCAGCGCGAGCCCGACGGGAGCACCTTGTCGGGGTTGAACAATCGCTCCGGGTCGAACGCCCGCCGCAGGGCGTCCTGGGCGGCCAGGTCGTCCTCGGAGAACAGCAGCGGCATGTAGTCGCGCTTCTCCAGCCCGATGCCGTGCTCCCCGGAGAGCACCCCGCCGGCATCGAGGCAGATCCGCAGCACCTCGCCGGCCGCCTCGTGGACCCGCTCGAGGGCGCCGGGCACCCGGCGGTCGAACAGGAAGAGCGGGTGCAGGTTGCCGTCGCCGGCGTGGAAGACGTTCATCACCCCGACGTGGTTGGCGTCGGCGATCTCGTACACCCGCTGCAGGACCTCCGACAGCCGGGTGCGGGGCACCACCGCATCGTGCAGGTAGTAGTCGGGGGCAATGCGGGCCACGGCGCCAAACGCCGACTTGCGTCCCTTCCACAAAAGCGCCCTCTCTGCCTCGTCGGCCGCCACCCGCACCTGCCGGGCGCCGTGGCGGCGGGCCAGCTCCACGACGGTCGCCACCGCGGCATCCACCCCCCCGGGCAGGCCGTCGATCTCGGCGAGGAGGACGGCGGCGGCGTCGGTCGGGAACCCGGCGTGGACGAAGTCCTCGACGGCCACGGTGATCCTCTGGTCCATCATCTCGAGGGCGGCGGGGACCACGCCGGCCGCGATCACCGCGCTGACCGTCTCAGCGGCCGACTCGGCCGACGGGAAGTCGGCCAGCAGGGTGCGCACCGCGGGCGGCAACGGCGTCAGGCGAACGAGTACGGCGGTGGCGAGCCCCATGGTGCCCTCGCTGCCGACGAAGGCGCCGCGCAGGTCGTATCCGGTCGGGTCGGGGTCGGTGCCACCGAGACGGGCGACGCTCCCGTCGGACAGGACGACCTCGACGGCCAGGACGTGGGCGGTCGTGACCCCGTAAGCGAGGCAGTGAGGGCCGCCCGAGTTGTTGGCCACGTTGCCGCCCACCGAGCAGGCCTGTTGGCTCGACGGGTCGGGGGCGAAGTGGAGTCCGAGATGGGCGACGGCGCGCGACAGGTCGAGGTTGAGCACACCGGGCTCCACCCAGGCCGTCCGGGCGGCGGCGTCGACGGAGAGGATGCGGTTCATGCGGGTGGTCACCACCACCACGGGCTCGGCTCCGGGCTTGCCGATCGGCACCGCGCCCCCGGCCAGTCCCGTCCCCGAGCCGCGGGGCACCACCGAGCGTCCGTGGGCCCGGGCCACGCCCACCACCGCCTGGACCTGGGCCGCGTCGGTGGGGAAGCAGACACAGCCGGCGCTGCCTTCCATGACCGAGGCGTCCCGGGCGTACAAGGCCAGCTCGAGAGGGTCGCCCTTGACCGCGCCGGCGCCGAGCGCCGCCGTCAGGTCCTCGAGGAGGGTCCGCACAACGCCAGTCTGCCTGGTAACTGGTGCGGCCACGGGGCCGGTACCCTGCCCCCGTGCCCCACGCCCCCGAGTCCGCCCACGAGTGGGTCAGCTTCGCCGACCCCGAAGAGGACCGCACGTGGATGTTCGACGTCACCTTCCTGTTGAGCCAGTGGACGTGCATCTTCGGGCGCGGCTGCCAGGGCGTGCTCACCGAGCCGGCGCCCGAGATGGTGCAGGGCTGCTGCTCCTACGGTGCTCACTTCACCAACGACGAGGACCTCGAGCGGGTGGAGAAGGCGGCGGCGAACCTGACCGCCGACCAGTGGCAGTTCGCCAAGCGCGGGCGCAAGGGGATCTCGCGCCGCGACCGTCACGGGAACCTGGTCACCCGGCAGGCCGATGACGCCTGCATCTTCCTCAACCGCCCGGGGTTCCCAGCTGGCCCCGGCTGCGCTCTGCACCGGGCCGCCCTCGACACGGGGCAGCGACCGATGGACCTCAAGCCCGACGTCTGCTGGCAGCTACCGCTGCGGCGCGAGGACCACGTCGCCGACGGCGGCCACGTGATCTCCACCCTCGGGCAGTGGGACCGCCGGCACTGGGGCGACGGCGGAGCGGAGTTCGCCTGGTGGTGCACCGAGGAGCCGGACGCGTTCGTCGGGGACCGACCCGTCTACCGCGAGATGGCCGACGAGATCGAAGCGTTAACCGGGCCCGAGGTGTTCGCCATGCTGCGCGAGTTCCTCAAGAAGCGCGAGCGGCGGGCCACCCCGCTGCCCCACCCGGCGGTGCGGGTCCGCGCCTGACGCCGGGCTCAGACCTCGAGCTCAGCCTCGTCCTCCTCCTCTCCGGCCAGACACCAAGAGGCGTGCTCGTCCTCTGGGTCGGCGCCGCACTCGGGGCACGGCTCGACCGCGGCCTCGTTGGACCGCTTGAGCGCACGCGCCTCCTCGAAGCGCCGATGGCGTCCCTTCTTCACAGGCGGCTCCCGGAGAGAGGGCTTCAGGAACCCGGCCAGTGTAGCCCTGGCGGGGTGACGTACCGACCGGCGGATACGGTGGCGGAATGCCGGAGGAGCTCGACGTCGACGCCATGATCGAGCGCTTTCGCCAGCGGGCCCGGGCGGTGCGAGACCGCGGTATCCCACCGATCGAGGGCCCCGAGCGGAGGCGATTCATCGAGCAGGCCCAGCTCGACTTTCAGGACTTCGCCATGATCGGCGACGCCGAGGGCTCCCTCGCCGACGGCATCCTCACCCTGCGGGTGGACCTGCGGCCCCCCGAGGACAGGGCCGGCGCTTGAGCCAGTTGCCGGCCTGGCAACGGGCGGTGTGTTACGAGGTCTACGTTCCGTCGTTCTGCCGGGCCCGAGGGGCCGGCGCCGGTCCGGGTCTGGCGGCGGCCGGGGGGCGGCTACCCGGAGACCTCGAGGGCGTCCGATCCCGCCTGGACCACCTGGCCTGGCTCGGCGTGGACGTCATCTGGCTGACACCGTTCTATCCCTCTCCCATGGCCGACTTCGGCTACGACGTCGCCGACTACTGCGACGTGAACCCGGCCTTCGGCACCCTCGAGGACTTCGACCGGCTCCTCGATGACGCCCACCGGCGGGGCATGAGGGTCATCGCCGACTGGGTGCCGAACCACACCAGCGACCAGCACCCCTGGTTCCTCGAAGCCCGCTCGTCGCGGGCCGCCCCCAAGCGCGACTGGTACGTCTGGCGCGACGGCAGCCCCGAGCGCCCCCCGAACAACTGGACGGCGGCGTTCACGGGCGGCCCGGCGTGGACGTGGGACGAGGCCACCGGTCAGTGGTACCTGCACTTGTTCCTGCCCGAGCAGCCCGACCTCAACTGGGCGAACCCCGAGGTCGAAGAGGCGATGTTCGACGTGGTCCGCTTCTGGCTGGACCGGGGGCTCGACGGGTTCCGGCTCGACGTAATCCACGGCATAGGCAAGGACCCGGCCCTGCCGGACGCCCCGGAGGACCTGGCGCGGATTCCGTGGTCGAGCCAGAACGACTACCAGGGCACCCACGACATCCTCCGCCGCCTCAGACGCCTGGTCGACTCCTACCCCGACGAGCGGTTCCTCGTCGGCGAGGTGTACCTGCTGTCGACGGCCAAGGTGGCCCGCTACTACGGCCGGGGCGACGAGCTGCACCTCGCCTTCAACTTCCCCCCGCTGTACGCGCCGTGGGAGGCAGCCGCCTGGCGGCGGCGGATACAGCGGGTGGAGGAGGAGATGGGGCCGATCGACGCCTGGCCCACCTGGGTGCTGTCCAACCACGACAACCCCCGGCACCGCACCCGCTACGGGGGCTCGGAGGCGCGGGCCCGGGCGGCCGCCGTGCTGCTGCTCACCCTGCGGGGCACGCCGTTCCTCTACCAGGGCGAAGAGCTCGGCCTGCTCGACGCTGTCATACCCGACGACCGGGTGGTGGACCCCGGTGGGCGCGACGGGTGCCGGGCGCCGGTGCCGTGGGAGGCGTCGGCGGGTCACGGTTGGGCGGGGGTCGACCAGGTCGAGCCGTGGCTGCCGTGGCCCCCCGAGAGCGACACCCGCAACGCCAGCGTGCTCCGCGCCGACGCGAGCTCCATCCTCCACCTGTACCAGCGCCTCATCGACTTGCGCCGCTCGTCGCCCGCCCTGCGTTCGGGTCGGTGGGAGGAGCTGGACGCTCCTCCGGACGTGCTCGCCTACCAACGGGTGAGCGGGGACGACCGGCGGGTGGTCATCGTCAACTTCGGCGACGAGCGGGCCGAGGTGGCGCTGGCCGGGGGCCTGACCGTCCAGGTGGCCTCCGACGGCCAGGGCGAGGGGGCCCCCTACGCCGGGTCGGTGGGGCCGTCGGCGGCGGCCGTCCTCGGGTAGCCGGGCGACTCGGCCCCGTCGCCGGAAAGGTCGGCCGGCACCCGCGACCGGATCTCGAGGAGCAGACCGCCCTTGCCGTCGAAGGCCAAGGCGGCCTCCCCCGCCGCCAAGCGCAGAACCGGCTCGCCCACGAGACGGCGTCGCCACCCCGAGTCGAGCCTCGAGGGCTGCCCGCTGAGCAGCAGGCCCAGGTCGGTCCGGGTGGCCAGCAGCCCGGCGTCGATCTCCAGGTCCTCGGCCAGTTGGCCGACCCACGCCGCGGCCAACGCCACCGCCGGGCGACGGGTCCGGTCGAGGGAGGGCTCGGTAGGCAGCCGCAGCTCGGCCGGCCCGAGCGACTGGCCCTCCTCGACAGCGGCCAGGATCTGCTCGGCCACGCCCCCGCCGAGGTGACGCCCCTCGATCCCCCGGACGGCCGACAGCTCCTCGCGATCGCGGGGCGGGCGATGGGCGATCGAGGACAGGGCCATGTCGGGCAGGACGAAGCGGGGCGGGATGTCGAGCTGTGACGCCCTCCGCTCCCGCCAGGCGGCCACGGCCTGGGCGACGCCCCGAGAGCGGCCCCGAAGCTGACGGGCGTCGCGCAGCTTCCACCACGCCTCCTCCGCCGGCATCGGCTGGCGGCGGCGGGCGAGCATCTCGGAACACTCCTGCTCCGCCCACTCGAGTCGGCCCAGGTCGGCCAGCCGGGCGACGAGGGCGTCGTGCAGGTCGAGCAGGTGGGCGACGTCAGCGGCGGCGTAGTCGCGCTGGGCCGCGGTCAGCGGGCGCCGGGTCCAGTCGGTCAGCCGGTCGCTCTTCGGCAGCGACAGGCCCAGAAGAGTGTGGGCGAGGCGCGACAGCGCCGGGGAGGAGAAGCCGAGGAAGCCCGCCACCACCTGGGTGTCGAACAGGGTGCGGGGTCCCCGCCCACACGCCAGGTCGAGCACCTCGAGGTCCTGGTCGCCGGCATGGGCGATGGCCACCCCGTCACCGGCGAGCACCCGGGCCAGGGGGGCCACGTCGACCTCGAACGGGTCGACGACCGCCACCTGGTCGCGCCAGGCCAGCTGCAGCAGGGCGAGGCGGGGACGGTAGGTGCGTTCGCGGTGGAACTCGGTGTCGAAGCCGTAGCGGGGCTCGGAGGCCAGCTCCTCGCACAGCTCGTCGAAGCGGCTCTGGTCGTCGACCCATTCGAAGCCGCTCATGGCACGCCCGACAGGGTCTCCCACAGCAGCTCCACCGACCGCAACCAGGCCGCCTCCTCCCCCTGGGACGGGGACACCACCAGGTGCTGGACCCCGGCTCCGGCGAAGGCCTCCGCCTCCTCGCGCATCTTCTGACGGTCCCCGGACACACCGTCCCAGGCGACCCGCAGGGAGATGGTGAACTCGGGCTCAGGGCGGGCGGAGCGCAGCTCGGCGATGACCGGGCCGACCTGTTCGGGGTTCATGAACGTCCCGTGCCAACCGTCGCCTCTGGTGGTGGCCCGCCGGAGGGCGGGCGGTGAGGCGCCTCCGACCCAGATCGGTATCCGGCCGACCGGGCGGGGCTGCACCTTCATCTTCCTCAGCGTGACGGTGCGCCCCGCGAAGTCGACGGGGTCGTCGCCCTCCCAACAGGCCCGCAGCACGTCGATGGCCTCGTCAGTGCGGCGGCCCCGTTCGCCGAAAGGGGCGCCGAGAGCCTGGAATTCACCTTCGAGCCAGCCGGCCGCCGCCCCGACCGTCACCCGACCGCCGGACAGCCGGTCCAGTGAAGCCAGCTCCTTGGCCAGGTGGAGCGGGTGCCGGTACGGCAGGACCAGCACGGACGTCCCCAGCCGGACCGTGGTGGTGGCGGCCGCCGCCCAGGTCAGGGTGACGATGGGCTCGTAGAGAAAGGCCGGCGGGTAGGCGGCGTCGGCGGGTATGGCGAGATGGTCGCTGACCCAGACGTCGGCGAAGCCGAGCTGTTCGGCCTGAATGGCCGCCCGCCGGATGGTGTCGGGCCCGGCCGCCCTGCCGTACTGCGGCAGGTGGACTCCCAGGCGCATCACTCGAGGCTACCGGGGCTCTACCCCCCGTAGCTCATGCGGGTGTCCTCCATGCGCAGCACGGGGGTGTCCTCAGCGCGCAGGAAGCCGGCGTCGAGCACCTCGCCCACGAACAGGGTGTGGGCGCCGAGGTCCACCGCCCGCTCGAGGCGGCAGTCGAGGTAGGCGACGGCCCGGTCGAGGACCGGGCAGCCGGTGGCCCGCTCGTGAACCGCTTCTCCGTTGAGGGCGGCGCCGTCCCACTCGGCCGGCTTGACGAACCGGCGGACGATGGCCCGGTCCTCTCGGGCCAGGACCGACAGGGCGAAGGCGCCGCCGTCCGACACCAGCGAGTGGGTGACGGCGCCTGACTCGACCGCCACCCCCACCAGCTTCGGGTCGGTGGACAGCTGGACGGCGAGGCTGAGGGTCATGAGGTTCCTGCGTTCCCCGGCCCGGCTGCCGAGCAGGTACAGGCCGGTCGGCAGGGACCACAGGACCCGGCGCCGGGTGCGGTCGTACTCCTCGGGGTCGAGCCCGGCGGGGATAGGTCCCACCGGCTCACCGGCATGGGGCACGGGGGGCGAGAGTAGGTCAGTTCCCGAGGGGGGCGAACCCCTGGCGCACCGTGTTCTCGGTGACCACCCGGGGGTCGGTGAACTGCAGCAAGTAGTCAGGGGCCCCCCGCCTTCGATCCGACCCCGGAGAGGCCCACACCACCGAAGGGCTGGCGCCCGACCGTCGCCCCGGTGATGGCCCGGTTGACATAGACGTTGCCGGCCCGCAGCCGGGCGGTGGCGAGGGCGATGCGGCTCGGCCGCCTGGAGAAGACGCCGGCGGTGAGGCCGTACTCGGTGTCGTTGGCCACCTCGATGGCCTCCTCGAAGTCGTGAGCCCGCATCACCGAGAGCACGGGGCCGAAGATCTCCTCCGTGGCCAGCGGCGAGCCCGGGGCCACGTCGTCGACGATGGCCGGCCCGGCGAACCAGCCCTGGGGAGGCACGTCGTCGCGGGCCAGGAGCACCCGACCGTGGCGGGGGGCGTCGGCGACGTAGCGGAGCACCCGCTGCTGGGCCTCGGCCTCGATGAGCGGTCCCACCTGGGTCTCCATCTCCTCCGCCGCCCCCACCCGCAGGGCCCGGGCCGCGGCCACCAGCCGTTCGACGAGCTGGTCGTGGACCCCGTCGACGGCCACCAGCCGGGCGGCGGCCGAGCACTTCTGGCCCGAGTACCCGAAGGCCGAGTGGATGACAGCCGGCACGACCTCGTCGAGGTCGGCGTCGCTGTCCACCACGATGGCGTTCTTTCCGCCCATCTCCGCCACCACCCGCTTGACGTGGTGTTGGCCGGGTCGGACCCGGGCCGCCTCGGCGACGATCTCCAGGCCGACCGTCTTCGAGCCGGTGAAGGCGATCACCGACACCCGGGGATCCCTCACCAGGGCGGCGCCCACCGCGCCGGCCCCGGGCAGGAAGCCGAGGACACCCCGGGGCACCCCGCCCGCCCGCAGCGCCTCGACCAGCCGCCACGCCACCCCGGGCGTCTGCTCGGCCGGCTTCAGGACCACGGCGTTGCCGGCCACCAGGGCGGCGGTGGTCATGCCGGTGGCGATGGCCAGCGGGAAGTTCCACGGGCTGATCACCGCGGCCACGCCCCGCCCGTGGTAGGTGAGCCGGTTCTGCTCTCCAGGAGGCGACTGGACAGCGCCGCCGGCCGCCAGGTCGATGATCCGTCGGCCGTAGTACTCGCAGTAGTCGATCGCCTCGCACACGTCGGCGTCCGCCTCCGCCCACGGCTTGCCTGCCTCGTAGACCTCGACGGCGGCGAGGTCGGCACGCCGCTGGCGCATCCAATCGGCCGCCCGGAACAGCACCGCCGCCCGGTCGACCACCGGGGTGGCGGCCCACCCGTCGGCCGCCCGGACGGCGGAGTCGACGGCCGCCTCCGCCTCGGAGGGGCCGCATTCGGCCGCCGTGGCCACCACCTGGTCGGGGCGCGACGGGTCGGTCGAGCAAAAGGTGTCGGCCAGGGTGACCGGCTCCCCGTCCACCAGGGCCGGCACGAGGATCGGCGGGCGGAAGCGGCACAGGGCGGCGGCAAAGCTCTGGCGAGCCCGGCCTCGCCGCCACTCCGCCGGTGGCTCCGGCGAGTAGGGCGCCGGCTTGCCGGCGTCGGTGACCGGGACCCGGTGGGGCGCCTCCGGGGCGGGCAGCACCTCGGGCAGCTCCGCCTGCACCAGGCTGTCCAGCTGGCGGCGCTCGGCGAAGCGCAAGCGGACGAAGCTCTCGTTCGAGGTGTTCTCGAGGAGGCGGCGGACCAGATAGGCCATGCCGGGGACGAGCTCTCCGACCGGCGCGTACACCCGCACCCGCAGGCCCAGGCGGACCAGGGCGGCGTGGACGGGCTCGGCCATTCCGTAGAGCAGCTGCAGCTCGTAGCCGGTGTCGGGGATGCCGAGCCTGCGGCCCTCGGTGACAGCACAGGCGATCGAACGCAGGTTGTGGGTGGCGAAGGCGGCCCGCAACGTGCCGTGCTGGTCATGGAGGAAGCGGACGCAGCGTTCGAAGTTGGCGTCGGTCTCGGGCTTGTCCTCGAAGACGGGGACTGGCCACCCGGCCGCCCGGGCCTGGATGGTCTCGGTGTCCCAGTAGGCGCCCTTCACCAGCCGCACGGCGAGGGGCTGGGCGGCCTCCCCGAGGCGCCGGCGGCGGTCGGCCGACCAGGCGGCGAGATCGGCGAGATCGGCCATGGAGTCCTTGAGATAGGCCTGGACGACCACCCCGGCATGGAGTCCGGTGAGGGCCGGGTCGTCGAGGACCTGGCGGACGAGGCGGTGGGTGAGCTCTTTGACGTCGTAGCGCTCCATGTCGAACCAGACCGAGGCGCCCTCCGCCGCCGCCCGGCGGAGGATGGGGCCCAGGCGGCCGGTCGCCTCGGCGAGGCCCAGCTCTCCGGTCAGCGGGGTGAAGTGGGACGCCAGCGCCGTCGGCTTGATGCTGACGCTGGCCCGGGGCAGGGGTCCGAGGTCGTCTCGTTCGAGGTGGTCGTCGGGGGGCCACCCGGCCGCCGTGGCCACTAGGGCGTCGAGCAGGCCGTCGAGCCTGGCCGCGTAGCGGTCGGCCTCGGGCTCGGAATGGGTGTGCTCACCGAGGAGGTCCACGGTGGCCGCCCGGCCCGAGCGCCACAGGGCCCCGAGGCCCGACACCGCCTGGCGGGGGCCGGTGCCGACGATGAACTGCCGAGCCATGCGGGCGATGTTGCGGCGCAGCACGGCGGCCGTGGCCCGCTCGCCGAGCGGCACCCGTTCGGCCAGGCCCATTCCGGCGTTGAGCAGCCGGGGGGCGGGGACCGACCCGAGGTACTCGCGCACGTGGGCGGCGACGTCCTCGTCGTCGCCGGTGGCCGGAAAGACGTCGACCAGCCGGAACAGCTGGGTTTTGAAGGCCGGATCCTCCATGGCCCAGTTCAGGAGGCGCTCGCTCCACCACGACATGCGGTAGACGCCGGCCCGTTGGTGGCCGCCCAGCTCGGCGATCCGGCGGGCCAGCGCCACCACTTCCGGATCGGCGCCCCGGGTCACTGCCGGCCACGGTACCGCCCGCCCCCGCCCGGCAGGTGGGAGGGGTCAGGCCCCGGCGGGAGGCCCGTCCGGGTCCAGCTGGCGCAGGAAGACGGCGCAGCGCTCCTCCTCGTCGGCCTCGCCGATGGAGGCCGCCGCTCGGCGCAGACCCTCGAGGCACCGCAGGAAACCCCGGTTGGACTGGTGGGCCCAGCGCACGTAGCCCGAGCCCCGCCAGCCCGAGGCCCGGAGGGCGTCCAGCCCGCGGTGGTAACCGACCCGGTAGCAGGCGTAGGCCTCGACCGCGTCGCGGGCCAGGTCCCCCAACTCCGCCCAGCCGGCGAGGAGGCGGGGGTGGTCGGCGACGACGCCCGCCACGGCATGGCGCCGGTCCTGGGGGGGCGACGACAGGGCGGCGGCCAGCGCCTCGCTCGCCTCCACCGGCGGATCGGGCAACACGGTCTCGGGCGGACGATCTCCGATCTCCATGGGCGCGGTCACCGCCCCAATGCTCGCGCCGGCCGTACGCTCCCGTCGTGGACGCCGACTGCGTGTTCTGCGAGGTCCTGACCGGACGGCGCCCCGGTCACCTCGTGGTCGACGAACCGGGGGTGGCGGCATTCCTCGACGCCCGGCCGGTGTTCAAGGGCCACGTCCTCGTGGTGCCCCGCCAGCACGCCGCCACCCTGGCCGAGGTGACCGACGGCCAGGCCGCCGACCTGTTCGGCGCCGCCCGGCGGGTCGCCCTGGCCCTCGAGCGGGCCCTGCCCTGTGACGGGGCCTTCGTCGCGGTCAACAACCGGGTCAGCCAGAGCGTCGCCCACGTCCACGTCCACGTGGTGCCCCGCCGCTTCAAGGACGGCCTGCGGGGGTTCTTCTGGCCCCGCCAGCGCTACGACTCCGACGCCGAGGCCGCCGACTACGCCGAGCGGGTGCGGGCCGCCCTGGCCGCTTCTGCCCTTTTGTGACCGTTGACCGGTTAGTCGAGGTGGTCGATGCGGTACAAAGTGGGAGGCTTCTGTCCACCGCCGAGGATCGACAGGGAATCTCGATGCGTCGCACTGGGACCGACGATTACCGAGACGACGAGGACCGGGTGGCTAGCCACGAGATGGCGGCGCTGGTCTTTGAGAGTCTCGACCGCCAAGAGGACGCCGAGCGAGCCCGGCAGGCCGCCCGCCGGCTGCGCGAGGACCGCCCCGCCGACGTGGCCTGACTAGGGGCCGGTGCTCACCGGCAGCGACGTGGTCGTCGTGCCCAGATAGCCGGATGTCGAACCCGAGCCGGTGAAGCCGCGCTGGGAGTTGTTCAGGGCGATGATGAACACGAGCGCCAGCCCCAGCAGCGAACCCAGGATCAGCGGCAGGGTGCCCGCCAGGTTGCGGGCGCTCCCCTCGGCTTGGTCGTTCATGGGCCCGGACCTTACCCGGGGCCCCCTCGGGTGACGCCAGCCGGCGGTCAGGCCTGGCGGATCTCGATGGTGTTGCCTGCCGGGTCGTGGGTCATGGCCTGGCGGAAGGGGCCGAACTCCATGACGTCGGACACCTTCAGCCCCCCGGCCCGCAGCTCGGCCACGGCGTCGTCGAGGTCCTCGACGGCGAGGGCGAAGTGCTGGCCGACCTGGGTCGGCAGCGGGCCCACCACGAGGTGGACCTGCTGGGCGCCGGCGTCCAGCCACGCCCCGGGGAACCCGAAGTCCGGTCGGTCCGGGTTCGGGGTCAGCCCGAGGACCTCCGTGTAGAACCGGAGGGCCGCGTCGAGATCGTCCACCTGGATCTGGACGTGGTGGACGGCGACCGGCTTCACCGCGGCCCCGTCCCTGGCCCGACGGCCCGCAGGTCCGACAACAACCCGATGAGCTCGTCGACGGCGAACCCCTCGTGGAGCGGATGACGCATCGGCTTGTCGAGGCTCACCTGGTAGACGTTGCGGCGGCCCACCCGAGTCACCTCCACGAAGCCGGCGTCCTCGAGGTCGCGCAGGATCAGCTGGGTGGCCCGCTCGGTGATGCCCACCCGTTCGGCTATGTCACGGACCCGGGCGTTGGGGTCGCGGGACACCGCGATGAGCACGTGGGCGTGGTTGGTAAGGAACAGCCACTTACGCTCGCCTTCTGGCAACGCCTCAACCCTCCTACGACGGCACCTTAACCATGCCCCCCAACCATGGCCCTCACCCGAAGCTGAGCAGATGATGGTCGCGCTTGCCCCGCCTCAGGACCACGTAGCGCCCGGCGATGAGGTCCCCCGGACCCAGCCGGCGCTCGACGTCGGCCTCGCGGCGGTTGTTCACATAGGCGCCGCCCTGGGCCACGGCCTTGCGGGCGGCGGAGAGCGAGCTGACCAGACCGGAGTCGCGCAGCGCGTCGAGCAGGGCGAGCCCGTCGCCGTCGAGGTCCGACCTCGATCGCGAACTCGACGGGGCGTCTCCGAACACCGCGATCAGGGTCGCCTCGTCGAGGGCGGCCACCTCCTCGCTGAACAGCACGCCGGCCGCCCGCTCGGCCTTGGCCGCCTCCTGCTCCCCGTGGACGAAGCCGGTCACTTCACGGGCGAGCACCCGCTGGGCCTCCCGCCGCTCGGGATGCTCGGCCACCTCGACGTCCAGTTCGAGGATGCGCTCATGAGGCAGGAACGTGTACCACCGCAGCAGCGGGCCGACCATGGCGTCGTCGCTGCGCAGCAGGAACTGGAACAGCTGGTAGGGGCTGGTACGGGCCGGGTCGAGCCATACCGTGCCCGACTCACTCTTGCCGTACTTGGTCCCGTCCGGCTTGAGCAGCAAAGGTGACGTCAGCCCGAACGCCTCGGTGCCCCGGAGACGCCTGATGAGGTCGATACCGAGGGTGATGTTCCCCCACTGGTCGCTCCCCCCCATCTGCAGCCGACAGCCATAGGCGTCGAACAGGTGGAGGAAGTCGTAGGCCTGAAGCAGCATGTAGCTGAACTCGGTGAAGGAGATCCCCTGCTCGCGTTCGCCGAGGCGGGCCCGGACCGACTCCTTGGCGATCATCTGATTGACCGTGAAGTGCTTGCCCACGTCGCGCAGGAACTCGAGCAGGCCGAGCGACCCCAACCACTCGCGGTTGTCGGCCACCACCGCCTGGGTGGGCCCGGGCGAGAAGTCGAGGAAGCGCTCCAGTTGGGCCCGGACGCCGGCGACGTTGGCCTCCACCTGCGCGTCGGTGAGCAGGGCCCGCTCGGTCTCCTTGCCGCTGGGGTCGCCGATCAGCCCGGTGCCCCCGCCGGCCAGGGCGATGGGTCGGTGGCCGGCGAGCTGGAGCCGCCGGAGAAGCAGGATCGGTAGGAGGCTGCCGACATGCAGGCTGTCGGCCGTCGGGTCGAACCCGATGTAGACGGTCAGGGACTCGGCGGCCAGCCGGTCGGGCAGCGACGGGTCGGTCACCTGGCTCACCAGGCCCCGGAACTCGAGGTCCTCGAACACGTCCTTCACGCCCCCAGGATGCCCCAACCAGGGCCCCGACTAGGGTCGATTGGCGCCAGCGCCGCCGTCGGGCGGCCCCCGACCTCTAGGAGCAGTGCCTTGTACCCCGGAACGATCGCCGCCCAGACGCCGGACAAGCCCGCCTACCTGATGGCCGACGGCGGCGAGGTCGTCACCTACCAGCAGCTCGACACCCGCTCCAACCAGATCGCCCATCTGCTCCGGCGGCGGGGCCTCGAGCGGGGCGACTCGATCGCCATCTTCATGGAGAACAACGCCCGGTTCTTCGAAATCGCCTGGGCCGCTCAACGCTCCGGCCTCTACTACACGGCGATCAGCTCGCGTCTCACCGCGCCCGAGGTCGCCTACATCGTCAACGACTGCGGGGCCAAGGCGCTGTTCACGTCGCGGGACCGGGCCACGGTTGCCGGCGAGGCAGTGGCCGATACGCCCGGGGTCCATACCAAGCTCATGTGCTTCGGCGCCGTCGACGGGTTCGAGCCGCTCGAAGACGTCGTCGCCTCCGAGCCGGCCGCCCCGGTGGCGGACGAGAGCGCGGGCCAGGACATGCTCTACTCCTCAGGGACGACCGGACGCCCGAAGGGCGTGAAGGTGCCGCTGCGCGACGCCCCGGGCTCGGCGCCCACCTCCGTCTACGTGCTGCTCACCGCCCTCTACGGGATGCAGCCCGACGACGTCTACCTCTCTCCGGCCCCGCTCTATCACGCCGCCCCTCTCCGGTTCACCATGGCCTGCCATCAGGTGGGAGCGACGGTGGTGGTCATGGAGCACTTCGATCCTGTCGAGTACCTGAAGCTCATCGAGGCCCAGCGCGTCACTTACTCGCAGGTCGTGCCGACCATGTTCATCCGACTGCTGAAGCTGGACGAGGACGAGCGCAAGACGTACGACGTGTCCAGCCTCAAGTGCGTCATCCACGCCGCCGCCCCGTGCCCAGTGCCGGTGAAGGAGCAGATGATCAAGTGGTTCGGCCCGGTGATCCACGAGTACTACGCCGGTACCGAAGGCAACGGCTTCACCGCCATCAACTCTGAGGAGTGGATGGCGCACAGGGGATCGGTAGGCCGGGCCCTCGTCGGCACCATCCACATCGTCGACGAGGACGGCGAGGAGCTGCCGGCCCGCGAGGCTGGAACCGTTTACTTCGAGGGCGGAGGCAACTTCGAGTACCACAACGACCCGGAAAAGACGGCCGCGTCGCGACATCCGAAGGGTTGGAGCACCCTGGGCGATGTCGGGTACCTGGACGAGGACGGCTATCTGTACCTAACCGACCGCAAGGCGTACATGATCATCTCGGGAGGGGTGAACATCTATCCGCAGGAGGCGGAGAACGTCCTCGTCACCCACCCGAAGGTGATGGACGTGGCCGTGTTCGGCGTACCCAACGACGACCTCGGCGAGGAGGTCAAGGCGGTCGTGCAGCCGGTGGACATGGCCGACGCCGGGCCCGAGCTCGAGCGCGAGTTGATCGAGTACTGCCGCAGCCAGCTGGCCTCCTACAAGTGCCCGCGGTCGGTCGACTTCGAAGGGGAGCTGCCCCGCCACCCCACCGGCAAGCTGTACAAGCGCCTGTTGCGCGACCGCTACTGGACGGGGCGCGAGAGCCGCATCGTCTGACCGGTGAGCGTCCTCGCCCCGAGCGCCACCCGCTACGCGCCCAACGGGATGGCCTGCGCCGTCGACCACCTGGCCGCCGAGGCCGGAGTGGCGGCCATGAGGGCGGGCGGGTCGGCCGCCGACGCTGCGGTGGCGGCCGGGGCGGTGCTCGCCGTCACCACCCAGCACATGTGCGGCATGGGTGGCGACCTCCTCGCCGTCGTCCAGGCCCCGGGCGAGGATCCTCGGGCGTTGGTGGCGTCGGGACGGGCCGGCTCCGGGGCCGATCCGGAGCGGCTCCGGTCCGAGGGCCACCGCACCATGCCCGTTCACGGCGACATCCGCAGCGTGCCGGTGCCCGGATGCGTGGACGGCTGGCTGGCACTCCACACCGCCCACGGTCGGCTGCCCCTCGCTGAGCTGCTCGCCCCCGCCGCCGCCTACGCCGCCGAGGGGTTCCCCGCCTCCCCCACCCTGGCCGCCTCCGCTCCAAGCGTGGCGGCCCTGGCCCCGGACTTCGCCGGGCCCATCCGGGCCGGCGACAGGGTCCGGCGGCCGGGCGTGGCCCGGGCTCTGGGCGACATCGCCGCCGGCGGTCGCGAGGCGTTCTACCAGGGCGAGTTCGGCCGGGGGCTGCTGGCCCTGGGCCCGTCGGAGTACGACCCCGCCGACCTCGCCGCACCCCAGGCCGAGTGGCGTCTTCCGGTCACGACCGAGGCGTGGGGCCGCCGCTTCTGGGTTACACCCCCGCCGACGCAGGCCTACGTGGCGGCGGCGGCCGCCTGGATCGCCTCGGGCCTCGACGTTCCGGCCGAGTCCTCCGACCCTAGGTGGGCGCACCTGCTCATCGAATCGGCCCGACAGGCGGCCCACGACCGACCCGACGTTCTCCACGAGGGGGCGGACGGGCGCGCCCTGGTGGCGGAGGAGCGCCTAGCGGCGCGCCGGTCGACCATCGGGGAGCGGGCCGCCCCCGAACTCGGCGGCCGTTTCGCGCCCGGAGGAACCGTCGGCTTCTGCGCCGTCGACGAGGAGCGCATGGGCGTGGCCGTGCTGCAATCCAACGCCACCGGGTTCGGCGCCGGCATCGTCGAGCCGTCCACCGGCATCTTCCTGCACAACCGGGGCCTCGGGTTCAGCCTCGAGCCGGGCCACCCCGCCGAGTACGGCCCCGGCCGCCGCCCGCCGCACACCCTGTCCCCGCTGCTCGTCACCACCACGGACAACGCCCTCGCCGCCGTCATGGCCAGCATGGGCGGGGACAGCCAGCCCCTGATCCTGCTCCAGCTGCTGGCCCGCCGGCTGGTCGGCTCGGAGCCAGCGGGGTCGGCCGTCGCCGCCGGGCGGTGGACGCTGGCCAGCCGCCCGCCGGGGGCGGGCCCGTCGGGTTTCGCCATGTGGTCGGCCCGAGGTGACGTGACCGTGCGGATCGAGGGCCACGCCCCCGAGCGGTGGGCGCCCGGCCTCCAGGCCCTCGGCCACCAGGTAGAGACAACCGACGCCTTCTCCCACGAGTTCGGCCACGCCCACCTCATCGAGGTCCGCGGCGACACCCTGGCGGCGGCGTCCGACCCCCGCCCCCTGGCCGGCGCCGCCGCCGGCTGGTAGGCGCCCGGTCGGGGTTGGGGATAATGCGGCCGTGGCGATCGCCGGGCTGCTCCTCACAGGTGGTCGCAGTCAGCGCATGGGCGCCGACAAGGCGACCCTC
>JAJPHE010000141.1 GCA_021325435.1 Actinomycetota bacterium
TCCGGTAGGGGGCGTGTCAGGTGTGGTAACCGTCATTTTCCCTTGCCGGAAGGCCCATTTCGCGGATAGCCGCCCTACCTGACCCCCGCCGGACCGGTGTATCCGGGCTTAGCTAGTCTCAAGCCAGAACGCTGAAACACAAAATGAGGCTCTTGCGGGCAGCCAGGATGTGTAGCCTCCCAAGCTATAGACCCCGGGCTCCGTCACCGATGCAAAGTTCAACATCGCGATCGTTCTTCCAGTGCCCACGGTTAGCGAAGTTGTTGCAGATCCTGGGCAGCCAGGTCGGTATT
Source organism: Actinomycetota bacterium (assembly GCA_021325435.1). GTDB lineage: Bacteria > Actinomycetota > Acidimicrobiia > Acidimicrobiales > JAJPHE01 > JAJPHE01. The sequence goes on from JAJPHE010000141.1 coordinate 294, forward strand.
CCAGCTCCCCGTTTGGAACCTCCGAATTTCCTTTGTAGGCACAGAGTCCAGCGCTATAGATGTTCGGGGCCGCCCCTTCTATCCACTCCGACACCCAGATTACGCCTTTGCGGGACATTCGTCTGCTAGCGCCTGCCGACGAATAGCCAGAGGGCCCACTCTGGTCCCATATGGCGTCGCTCCAGGTGACCGCATGCGTCAGCGTCGTCGACCTGGTACCACTTGGACCGCGCAGAGCCACAATGACGGTGACAGGGCGGCCCCCTGGATTGATGAACACGCGGTAGGCCCCCGAAGGAAGCGTCGCACTGCCACGAGAGCAGCTATCGGGCAGTCCTGAATACAGCAACTGGCTGGGGTGGGTCGGGACGCGGGCTGCTACAACGGTGCCGGGCCGGCCCGAGGCCGGCTGAACAACGACGAACGCCAGAGTACCGCCTCCAGAGATACGAATGAAGTTTGATGTATTGGAAGAGCACCGGAAAAGCGCGTTATGTGGGAGCGTAAGAGTCACCGACCCTGACCATTGAGCCGTGATTATCGTCACTTCCCCAAAGCTGGTCGTAGGCTCGGCTCGGGCCGCCACCAGCGGGCGACACCAGAGAGACAGGGCTGTGATGGTGACCAGCAGGAGCTGTAGCGCGCGGTAGTGGCGCGATGAAGGCTGACGGGCGGGCAAGGGACCTAGATTAGGGAGAGAGGTCGTGGTCAGCAGGAAAGGCGCGAAGGGTTTGACCGTCGTGAAGCGCCTCCGGCTGGGCAGATTCGGCTTCTAATGCTTGTGCTGCCGTGTCGGCGCAAGCCGCGCAGATTCGGGCTGAGGAACTGACGAACAAGCGGGCTCTGACAAAAGGTCTGCCGCAAAACGAACACTGTTCCATACCTGTTCCTCCCCCTCTGACGGGATGTCCGGGAGGCCAAGCTCCCGGACATTAACCCATCAAGCCGGATCCTACCTCCCCTCGCTAGCAGTTACGCGTGGGGGCTAAGAGAAGGTTCCATATACCGTGCGGTCACAGACAGCCTCGGTCGAGCTCCTGAGGTAACAGTCTCCACTCGCAGAGGTCCACGTGTAGCCACTGGGCAAATCGAATACGTGGTATCCACGGAAGCTGTAGTTACCTGCGCAGCTCCCTCCGCAGTTGTACACCGTGCTGTCGCCAGTGACATTTACATTGAAGTCATTCTTGTCTACGTCAGCCACGAGAGACCCATTCCTATACAGGTAGGCGGCTGCCTCGAGGTGTTGCATCTGGTAGGTGCACTTTGAGGTCGCGAAGATGCTGATTTGACCGGAGTCCTGAGGGTAGTCAGCTTCCGAGCCCGGCCAACACCGGATCGTTGCAGGCGGCTGGCTGCCATTGTCGGGCACATTCTGAAGCAACGCGGCTTGCAGGAGGTCGTCCACCTCGTTCGTGCCGACAATCGCCGGGTTAATGTAATTCGACACCCCAAGCGTACTGCCGCCGACTGTGACGCCCTGGGTCGAAGCGTTGTAGGTTTCGAGCGTACCAATGCCATCTGCGCTGGTCTGCTGCGTCACAGTCGTTGGGTCAGTAGCGCTGGTCCCGGTACTAGTTATACCCGTGAAGTCCTGGTTGGATTGGCCGAGAGAATTACCTTGGACGCCGACTGTGGCCCAATTCTGGGTCACGGTTTCGCTGGTCCCTACGCCAGCCGTGCTCTCGCACTCCGTAAGACTATTCGTAAGCCCCCCGACGGTAGGCGTTACGTACGAGCATGCGTGCGCTACAGTCTGAAACGCTGCAGCACCGATACCCGTAAATGCTGTGGTCAAGGCTGCTGTTCCAACAAGCAGCCGAGTGCCGAGTTTCATGACGTTCCTTGTCGCGCGATGTCGCCCGCCGCGCATCCGCGGATCGAGGAAGGCCGCCGATCGGAGTGAAAGGTTCTACGACAGCAGCGATAGTTCCTTCCCGTGGTTTCAGTGCGGAGTGGTGATTGCCACGAATGTCTGCCCGCAGTCCCAATTGGGTGCTCTGCATTTCAGACCGCCGTGCGTCGATGCGTCGAAGGTACGCTCTGTAACGCCGCGTCAGTTCTATGCCATGTGTAACGCAATGACCTGAACATCCCCCGGATGCCAGATCCGCCCAAATGGTTGGACGTAGGACACAGCGGCTCGCTGCGACAAAGACAGTAACTCGGAGCGCCTAACAACACCGAGGCTCGGTTCCTCGACCCCGCTCCCGAGCGACGGATCCGTACTCACTCGTAGGACGGCCCTTCGTGCGCGCGTGCGCCATAATCTTCGGGGCCCGGATTATCGGGCGGCTCTCCGCTCCCGACCCTCCGATCGGTATCGGCATTCCTGACGGAGCGGGGCCGTGTCAATGGGAGGCTGGGGGTTTTCCTGCGTTTGAGGGGGCTGGTTCCGGTTGCGGGGCGCGCCGGGCTGGCGGCCGGGGTCAAGATGGAGCGCCCGGAGCCGGCCGGCGAGGACGAACGATCTTGAGGCCGGCGCCGGAACCGGCGCAGGCTTTGCTGGGACCGGCCGTGGCCGGTGGTCGCACCAGACTCGGGTTCAAGTCGGTGACGGGCCTGGTGGCCCGTCAGGCATTCCTCCGCCCGCTCGTGGGGTGCATGGTGCGCTTCGAGGTCTTAGGTTCTAGACGGGCTCAATCACTTCGCCGACCGCGCCACCCGTGGGTGGGGGTTCATGCCGATACCCGAGCGCGCGTCCAGACCTGTCTCGACGGTCACGCCGCCTGGTGGTCCAGGGCGCGGATGTGGCCGTCTCGGAGCCCGTAGTAGACGAGGGTGAGAACCTTGCGGGCGACCGCCAGCTGGGCCTTGCGTTTGCCGCGGCGCTCGGCGATGCGGGTGTAGTCGGCCCGGAGCTCGGCGGACCGGTAGCGGCCGGTGGCCGCCTCGACCGCGGCCCAGCGCACCAGCCGTGAGCCCTGCTTATCTGTGGGCCTTCCGGCCGTCAACCGGGCCGGGGAGACCCATCTGGGCGCGCGAGGGCGGTCAAGGCCGGGGCCGGAGGCGCCGCCGAAAGGGTCAGCCTTGACGGCCTGGTCGGTTGTCGAAGGAACAATGGCGATCGAAGCCCCTCCGGGGCTTCATGCATGCCGCCGGACTGGCCCAGAACGCGTCCCTGCTTATCTCGGTGCTCGGTGTCGTCTCCGACGCCGGCGACAAGATGGCGGTCGGGGCGTCACCCCGGGAGAAGGATGTGGCCGCTCACTCTTGGTCGGCTGTCCAGCCCGAAGACTGGCAGCAACAGGGTTGCTGGGAGCCGGCCACAAGATCATCGATCGGTGGACGCGTCGCCGCGGGTCAGGATGGCGGACAAGGCGGGTCAGGCGGCGGCGGCCGGGAAGGCGGCATCTCCCAGGTCGCGCAGCGTGTGATAGCAGCGTCGGGCCAGTTTGCGGGCGACCGAGAGGATCGCCAGCTGGCCGTCCAGCCTCTCCTTCACCGACCGGAAGTAGGCGTGGTCAGGGGAGGATGGACGCCCTGCGTAGACGGCCGCCTCGTAGAGGGCCCAACGCAGCACCGGCGGGCCTTGCTTGGCGAGGTGGCCCTTGGTCTTCTTGCCGTCAGACGAGTAGACGGTGACGTCGAGCCCGGCGTGGCGAACGGCGTCATCGGAACTCGTGAAGCGCCGACAGTCGCCCATCTCCGCCCAGATGGCCACCGAGGTAAGCGGGCCGACTCCGTAGTGCTGGCGCTGCAGGGCCCGGCAGGCGGGCTGTGACCGTGAGAGGACGGTGATCTCGTCGCGCAGCGGGTCCATCTCCTGGTTGAGCCGGTCGATCTGGCGCATGCCGACCTTCACTGCCGTCCTGGCTGCGTCGGGAAGATCGGCGGCGGCGAGTCGGGACCGGCCGTCGTCGGTCAGGAGCAGGCCCAGTTGAGGAACGCCATGGTGATAGAGGGTGGCGTGGACTCTTTGGAACCAGGAGGTCCGCTCCTCGAGAAGATCCTTATAGAGGCGCACTAAGACTCGAGCGTCGAGGACCTCGGCCGGAGGGATCCAAGAGTCAGGAAGACGCTCGTCCAACAGCAGCTGGCGAAGATGGCGAGCGTCAGCTCGGTCGGTCTTGGCCCGACGCTTCCGAGGCTTCAGCGCCGCCGTCTCGGCTGGCTCCGCTAAGCGCGCCACCGCACCGGAACGTGCGAGTTCCTCGGCGACGTAGCGCCAGCCGGTGCAGCCCTCCAGGGCGAAGGTCACGCTGTCCGCCCCGTCGAACCGGCCAAGCCAGGCACGCAGATGAGCCCGGTCGGCCGGGGCAATCCTCCCGGTGGACACCTCGCCGGTGTCCAAGTCGATGTAGTCGAAGGTCAGCTGGGCTCGGTGAAGGTCGAGCCCACCGGCGATGGTCGTCACGGCACCTCCCACTCGGGCACTGGGAACCGGTCCCCTCCGGACCGGCCGGCCCACATGCCATCTTGGTGATGTCGGACTGGTGTTTGGTCTTGTCGGACTCGCGGTGCTTGGGCGTCACCCCAGCCCACGAGCACAGCTTCTCCGCCGTGGGGAACCGGTGGACGTCGCCGATCTCGGCCACGAACACGGCGGCCAGAACCCGTCCGATCCCGTCGATCCCCTGGATGGTGGTGTAGCCGGGGTCGGTGGCGAGTCGCCGGTGGATGGTCCGGTCGAGCATGGCGATCTCTCGTTTGGTGGCGGTGATCATGTCCCTGAGGGACTCGATCCGGATCGTGTAGGCGTCCGCCAGCTCCAGATGGTCGAGCTGGGCGGTCCCCCGCCGGCCGAGCAGGTCAACCGCGGCGGGTAGGACCCCGTTCTTCGCCATGACCACGTGGATCTGGTTCTTGAACACGTTGAGCAGCCGGGACAGCTTCGCCCGGTAGCGGACCAGCTCCCGCAGCTCGCGGACCTCCGCCGGGGCGATCCACCCCTCAGGCAGCGACCGCATCCGCATCAGGTCAGCCAACAGAGTGGCGTCCTTCCAGTCCGTCTTGACCCGCCGGTTCGTGGTCATCCCCTTCATCGCCAGCGGATGGGCCACCCGGACCCGGTAGCCGTCCGCCTCGAGCAGGTCGGCCAGCCAATACCAGCCATAGGTCGCCTCGAACGTGACCTCAGCGCCCGGGCCGGCCTCCGCCACGGTCCGGGCCACCGTCAACGGGTCGTTCTCGATCCGGACCGACGACAAGACCCTGCCACGGCCATCCATCCGCACAACCACAGACCGGCGACGGTGCAGATCAATACCGACGTACTGTCGTGCCATAGGGGCCTCCCCTTCTAAGGGTTGCTGTGAGAGGCCCCGAAGTGTGTCAACGCTCGGGTTCCCACGGGGAGCGGAGGCCCCGCTCCGTCACCGCATCACTTCCGAATGTGCGGCGATTAGGTGACCGTCAACGGAAGCCGGGGCGTTCTCCACTTCTCGCCTCCGAGGTCGAGTACCGCCTCGATCTGCCACTCCCCGGCCGGGACCGCATAGCCGACGTCGGGGACGAGGGACGCGGTACCCACCAGCACCGGGACTGTGCCCTGGTCACCGGGCTGCACCGTGTACACGACAAGAGGGAGCGCCTGCGCCCCGGCGAACCCGCCTACGACGCTGCCAGTCGCCGGGTCGACGACGCTGGCGGTGACCTGCCCGTTTGTTCGGATCTCGATTCGCGAGCCTGTGTGGTTCTCGACCCGCAGATCCCCTCGCACGGTGTGGCCCGAGGAGACGGAGAGGTCCCGAGCCAGGGACACCCCGATCCGGTTTGGGTCAACCACCCGGAGTGGACGTCGCAGACCTGGTGACAGGTGTGGTGGCGTCCGGTCGGGGAAGTGGAGGAAACCCACCGTCAGGTCGACGTCGGCGCCGAACTCATCGTGCAGTGACCGGGCGACGTTCTCCGCCCATGGCGCCAGTCGGACACGACAGGGAAGGACTCCGCTGCGATCTCGGCCGAGCACGGGCATCGACGGCGCCTCGGCCAACTCCTCAAGCCGGGTCCTCAGTCGGTCCCAAGCAATCATCACCGCCAGGATTACACGCTGCGCTCCCAAGGCAAGCTCACTGCCCCGCCCAGGATCGCTCCGGTCAGCTACTCCCGTCGGCTGGCGGGCGGGCAGAAGTGTCGCTGACCGGCCCTGTGTTCACCCCGGTCCTCTACGGGGGAGGGATCACGGCGCGGATGATGACGCGTTCGCTGAAGGACGTGCCATCTGCCTGAAAGCCGTAACACCCGGGGGTTCTGACGTAGGTGCCCGAGGGTTGCTCCCGCCAGCCTCCTGCGTCATTGGGACCAGTGCCGGGCGGGATCAACACGGGTCCGATGCCGGCCTCGCCCTGCGCGGCAACGGGTCCGGGCCCGTCGAGACGCTCGGCTCGGATGACCACCCAGCCCTTGTAGTTGGGCGAGACGACCCAAAGGGTCTTTATCCCCAACCACCCCGACACGTCGGACGCCTCCAGGTATACGACCCCATGGAGCAGATCTCCGGCCTGAGGTATCAACACCCGCACTGGGCCGCTTCCCAGAGCGACCCCGGCTGCGTTGGGCAACGCAAGAGACGCACCCGGCGACGCCGGACATTGGCTCTCGGTGCTCACCGATGGCAGACGGACCGGCCTGTTGCGCAGACCAGAAGGGACGGGCAACGAGCAGGCTCCGCTCCCCGGCTCGCAAGTTAGACGAACAGTCATCGGGACCTGGAGGCCCGCATCCGTGTTAGCGGCCGGGCTGCTAGCCGAGGCACACGCGCAACACACCATGGTGAAGGCAACCAATCCGGTCAACCGCGTCAACGCGGACATCTGCTCAATGGTGCCGTCTGCCCACCCGCTCCGCTTGTCAGAACCCTGGCCATTAACCCCATGGACTCCCTGGCCCGGGCTCTGCGTAACCCATGTCCTCCCGCCCAGATTGTCGGCGATGTCGCCGGCCTGGCCAGCAGGCCGACCGCCCAGGAATCCGGCCCGGGGCGTCTGGGGCTGTGGACCACCGCCCCGCAGGCCGCCCACTCCGGCACCTCTGGGCGCTCTGGGGTCGTCCCCCTTGCGTCTTCACCGACCTGCGTAGACGCGGTCTGGCCCTATGCAGATCGTCCGACTCCCGTCTTCTGACCTCCGGGAGAGTGTGGACCCTTGGGGACAGGCTCCGCTCCTGCCAGGCGGTGTGGCGAGGACCGTCCCGAAGTGTGCCTGGGAGCAGACGACTACGCCGGTCAGATGGCCGTCGCCGTCAACGGTGACGCAATCTCCGATTGCTGGCCCTGCCCCATGGATGCTGTTCCCCGGAGGAGACTGAACGGTCCGGGCGGGTGCCGTGTAGAAGTGGATGACGACACCAACCGTCATGAGCAGGGCAGTTCCGGCCCCGGCCACCCCCGCCTTCCGACCATCCACCTGCCGAGGATGCCATTCCTCCGGCCGATGCGGCATCAAACGGCACATCTCGCGCATACCTGACGGTCAATCCCCGACCAGCCAGTCGGGGAGATTGTCCGGTGAGAACAGCACCGCAACGTTGTCGGCGGATGGGTCCGGTCCGGTCTCACGGCCGTACCGGCCTTCCCCGAGGATGAACTCGACCCTGGCGGTGTCGAACCCAGACCGTGATCCACGGGCACCAGAGCGCAGCGCCCTCACCCCATTCGCGGTAGTGCATGACGACGTCAGTCACGGTACGACCCACAAGGTCGCGCCAGCCCCTCTGTTGGGAGACATCCCAAATCGCAGCATCGGCACTCTCGTCCACGGCGGTGCCAACCGCGACGACCTTCCGCAGTCCGATTCCCTCTTGCATACCAGGGCTGTCCCACGACACCGTGAAGCTCCGACCGGAGGCAGTGCGAAGCTCCACGGCCCAATCCACCGTGTCGCAGGCAGGGTGACGCCACGTCGGCTCGGCCCATTCCTCCGACGACTCGATGAGGCGCGGGCCTCGCTCTTGGCCGCGGAACTGCCCAGCGAGGTAGTCGAGGTTCACGTAACGGACGGCGCTGACGGTCTCGCCGACAAGCTCAGCCGCCTCAGACTCGAATGCGCCTGCCTCCTCGGCGGACGCTGCCCATGACCACGAAGGTCGCATCATGCTCACCTCGCGAGTCTCGTCGATTCGCGCCCTTCATCCACCCGCCTTGTAATGCCGGCTATCCGGCGGCTGTGTCCTGTCCGGTTTGCGAGGGTGGGGGGGGTCTGTCAGGAATTTTGTGTAACGGCGTGATCTAGAGGTCCACCACCTGCGGGTGGGGGCCGGAGAGGATCACGCATGGACAACAAGATGTCTTCGACGGTAGA
>JAJPHE010000116.1 GCA_021325435.1 Actinomycetota bacterium
GTCCTCGGCTCGTGGGGCTTTCGCCGCCTCGACCTGTTCGTCGACGCCCGGGTGCTGATCCCCCGCCCCGAGACCGAGCAGGTGGTCGAGGTGGCCCTGCGGGAGCTGGCCGCCCTCCCCGGCGCCCGCACCGTCGTCGACCTGGGCACCGGCTCGGGCGCCATCGCCCTGTCCCTGGCGGTGGAGGTCCCCTCGGTCGAGGTGTGGGCCACGGACGTCTCCGAGGCGGCCCTGGAGGTCGCCCGGGCCAACCTGTCCGGGCTCGCCGGCCGGGCCGCCACCCGGGTGCGGGTGACGGCCGGGGCCTGGTTCGACGCCCTGCCGCCGGCACTGGCCGGGCAGGTCGACCTCATCGTGTCCAACCCCCCGTACGTGGGGGCCGCCGAGACCCTGCCCCCCGAGGTCGCCGACTGGGAGCCGGCCACCGCCCTGGTGGCCGGTCCCACCGGGCTGGAGGCGGTGGAGCAGATCCTGGCCGGTGCCGGGCGCTGGCTGCGCCGGCCCGGCACCCTGGTGCTGGAGATCGCCCCGCACCAGGCCGGCCCCGCCGTCGCCCTGGCCGCCCGGCTCGGATACGAGACCGATGTCCGTCCCGACCTGGCCGGACGGGACCGGGCGCTGGTGGGCCGCCTGGCGCGGTGACCAGGGTCCTCGACGCCGCCGGTGACCCCCCGGCCGCCGGCGCCATCCAGCGGGCGGTGGCCGCCCTGGCCGCGGGGGAGGCGATCGGGGTGCCGACCGACACGGTCTACGGGCTGGCGGCCCGGGCCGACGTGGCCGGCGCCACCGCCGCCATCTTCGAGCTCAAGGGACGTCCGGAGGGGCTGGCCCTCCCCGTGCTGGTGGCCTCGGTCGGCCAGGCGGCCCGGGTGGGCGAGGGTCTCGACGAGGGGGCGGGGGGGCCGGCTCGCCGGCTGGTCGAGCACTTCTGGCCCGGGGGCCTGACGGTCGTCGTGCGCCGCCGACCCGGGCCGGCGATGGACCTCGGCGGTGACCCCGCCACCGTGGGGCTGCGCTGCCCCGACCACCCGGTGATCCGGGCGCTGTGCTCGGAGGTGGGCCCGCTGCCCACGACCAGCGCCAACCGCCACGGGGAGCCCCCGATCACCCGGGCCGAGGACGTGGCGGCCACCTTCCCGGGGCTGCTCGTCCTGGACGCCGGGCGGTGCGACGGGGCCCCGTCGACGGTCGTGGACTGCACCGGCGCCGGGGTCCGCCTCATCCGCGAGGGTGACATCCCCTGGGCCCGGATCGAGACCGCCCTGGCGTGACGGCCGATCCGGTCAGCTGATCTCGGCCTGCCCCTGGCGGATGACCACCGGGCGCCCGCAGCCCTCCTCCTTCTCCAGCCCGAGCAGGGTCGGGGGATCCGACACCGTGGCCACAGCCCGCCGTCCGTCGGGCAGCAGGCAGCAGACGATCCCGTTGGCGGGGGAGCCGTCACGCTCGTGGAGCACCGTGTAGGTCTCGACGGTCGCCGGTCCCTCGGCGTCGGTGGCCACCACCCGGGCGGGCAGGGCGTCGACCTCGGCCTGGGCGGAGACGGACCGGTAGCCGGCGGGCGGGGGCTCGGTCGAGTAGAGGCCGAGGGCGTGCTTGGTCAGGTACCACCCCAGGGCGGTGACCAGGCCGAGCGAGCCCGGGTCGCGCCGGAGGGCCTCGCACATGGCGGCGATGGAGTGGGTCACGTAGTTGTTTCCCGGACCGCCGGCGAAGGTGAGACCGCCTGTCACGGTCAGCGGCCGGTCGGGCTCGTCGGTCCCCAGGCCCAGGGCGGCGGCACCGATCTGCACGGCGGACGGGAAGCAGGAGTAGAGGTCCACGTGGGCCACGTCCCCGATGGAGGCGCCGGCCGCCTCGAACAGGGCCCGGCCGGCCAGGCGGATGGCCGGCGACGACGAGAGGTCGTGGCGTTCGGTGACGTGCCAGTGGTCGTGGGCCCCGGCGCCGGCCCAGGGAAACACCCAGCGCTCCTCGGGGACGCCCGCCGAGCGGGCGGCCTCGACCGAGCACACGATGAGGGCGGCGGCCTGATCGGTCTGGATGTTGGCGTTCATCAGCTTCGGATAGGGGAAGCCGATCATCCGGTTGTCGGGGCCCACGGTGGCGATCTCGTCGGCGCTGCGGGCCTCGGGTGACCAGGCGTAGGGGTTGGCCGCCGCCACCTGCGAGAAGCGCGACCACAGCCCGGCCACCTTGGCCTGGTGCTCGTCGATCGTCTCGTCCGCCGCCGCCCGCAGGGCGTTCTCGAACAGCGGATAGAACTGCACCGGCAGCACGAGCGTCGCCGCCGCCTCGGCGTCGCTGTGGCCGGGGCGATCCTCGCCGACGGTGAGCGGCCGGGCGGTGTCGGGTGGCTGCTGGGTCCACGCCAGCGGGGCATTGGCCCGGCGGGCCAGCACCCGGGCGTAGACGGCCTCGGCCCCGGCGATGACCGCCACGTCGAGCTCGCCCCGGGCGATGGCCGCCGCCGTCCGATCCACCAGCATCTGGGGGCTGTTGCCCCCTGTGCTGGAGAGCACGGTCTCGGCCGGCCGGGCGCCGATCCGCTCGGCCAGCAGGGCCGCCGGGTTGAGGTAAACCCAGGACAGGAGGGAAACCACCTGCACGCTGGCCGCCCGGGCCAAGAGGTCGAGGTGGGCGCCGCTGTCGGTCGCCGCCGCCCGGGCCGCCTCCGCCATCATCTCGACCGGCTCGGACAGGGCAGCCACCTCGTCGGCTCCGGGCTCGGGCCCCGAAGGCCTCCTGACCAGCTGGCCGACCCCCACGATGACGGGCGTTCGGGCGTCGGGCGGCATGCCCGGGAGGGTAATGAGCGGGGTGTCCGGCGGTACACTCGGAGGCCGCCTCCGCGTGGGAGGATCGAGCCGTGCCCAGCCCCGACCCCCTCCTCGACGACCCCGAGATCTCCGCCCTCGTCGCCCGCGAGCTCGAGCGGCAGAACACCGGGCTGCAGCTGATCGCCTCGGAGAACTTCACCTCGCGAGCGGTCATGGCCGCCACCGGCTCGGTGCTCACCAACAAGTACTCCGAGGGCTACCCGGGGAAGCGCTACTACGGCGGCAACCGGGTGATCGACGAGGCCGAGGAGCTGGCCCGGCAGCGGGCCCGCGACCTGTTCGGCGCCGACCACGCCAACGTGCAGCCCCACTCGGGAGCCAACGCCAACCTGGCCGTGTACATGGCGGTGCTCAAGCCGGGCGACACCGTGCTCGGCATGCGCCTCGACCAGGGCGGCCACCTGACCCACGGGTCGCCGGCCAACTGGAGCGGACAGCTCTACCGGTTCGTCTCCTATGGCGTCACCGAGTCCGACGAGCGCATCGACTACGACCAGGTGGCCCAGCTGGCCAAGGCCGAGCGCCCTCGGCTGATCGTGGCCGGCGCCACCGCCTACCCGCGGGTGATCGAGCCGGAGCCGTTCCGCCGCATCGCCGAGGAAGTCGGCGCTCTGTTCATGTTCGACGCCGCCCACGTGGCCGGGCTGGTCGCCGGGGGGGCCCACCCCAACCCGGTTCCCCACGCCGACATCGTCACCTTCACCACCCATAAGACGCTGCGGGGCCCCCGCGGCGGGGCCATCCTCTGCCGGGCCGAGCTGGCCCCGGCCATCGACAAGGCCGTCTTCCCCGGCTTGCAGGGCGGACCGCTGGAGCACGTCATCGCCGCCAAGGCCGTGGCCTTCCGCGAGGCCATGGCCCCCGGGTTCACCGCCTATGCCCGAAACGTGGTCGACAACGCCCGGGCCCTGGCCGCCGCCCTGGCCGGCGAGGGCTTCCGCCTGGTGTCGGGGGGCACCGACAACCATCTGCTGCTGGTCGACCTGCGCAGCTTCGATCCCGACCTCACCGGCAAGGTCGCCCAGGAGCTGCTCGACGAGGCCGGCATCACTCTCAACCGCAACCAGATCCCCGGCGACCCCCGGTCGCCTTTCGTCACCAGCGGGTTGCGGCTGGGCACGGCGGCGGTGACGACCGCCGGCATGGGGGAGCAGGAGATGGCCCAGATCGCATCCCTGATCGCCCGGGTGCTGCGGTCCAAGGGCGAGGAGGGCGCGGCGGTGAGAGAGGACGTCGCCGTGCTCTGCTCCAAGTTCACGCCTTACCCCGAGCTCGGCCCGACCGGAGCCTGATGGGCGGCTACGCCGCCGTCTTCTTCGTCGCGGCCGCCGCCACCTACGGGCTCACCTTTCCGGTGCGGAGGCTCGCAGTCCGCTTCGGCGCCATCGACCAGCCCGACGAGCGCCGGGTCCACGAGGTGCCCACCCCCACCCTGGGCGGCTCCGCCATGTACCTGGCGTTCCTGATCGCCATTGGGGTGGCGTCCCTCCTCCCCCAGTTCCACGACGTCTTCCACGGCGAATCGGGGCCCCTTGGGGTGGTGCTGGGGGCCACCGTCATCTTCGGAGTCGGCCTCATCGACGACCTGAAGGACGTCTCCGCCCCGGCCAAGATGGCCGGCATCGTGCTGGCTGGCACGATCCTCTACTTCCTCGGCGTCACCCTCTTCTACTTCCGCATCCCTTTCGCCGGCTTCGTCGTCCTCGGACCGGACATCTCCCCCCTGCTCACCGTTCTATGGGTGGCGGTGATGGCCAACGCCGTCAACCTCAGCGACGGCCTCGACGGGCTGGCCGCCGGCATCGTCGCCATCGCTGCCGGCGCCTTCTTCGTCTACTCCGAGCGGCTGGACAACGCCGGGTTGCTCTCGCCCGACAACCTCGGTCCGCTGGTGGCGGCCATCGCCTGCGGGGTCTGCGTCGGGTTCCTGCCCCACAACTTCCACCGGGCCAAGATCTTCATGGGCGACGCCGGAGCCCTCTTCCTCGGGCTGTTGATGGCCTCGTCGACGATGGTGGTCGGGGGGCGCACCGCCGACCAGTTCAGCGGGGAGACCTACTTCTTCTTCGCCCCCCTGTTCATCCCGTTCGTCATCCTCGGCGTGCCGATCGTCGACACCCTGTTCGCCATCGTCCGGCGAACCGGCCGGCGCACCGGCGCCGCCACCGCCGACAAGGACCACCTCCACCACCGTCTCATGCGCCTCGGCCACGGCCACCGCCGCTCGGTGGTGATCCTGTGGCTGTGGACGGCGCTGCTCTCCGGGCTGGTGCTTTTCCCGACCTTCTCGAACCGGGGCAACGCCGTCATCCCCTTCGGGATCCTCGTCCTCGGCGTCGCCCTCTACACCCTGTTCCACCCAGGTTTGCGCCAGCGCACGACGGCCTGAAGCGGCCCTCGTTTTGCCCGCTCTCTCGGGCAGATGCGAGGATTCGTCGCGGTGCCCGCCCTCACTACGACCGCACACCCACGCGCCGATGCCTGCCACCCAGACACTGACGCTCGCCCCGCCTGACGGGCGGGCGCGCACCTGGACCCCCGGGAGTGGAACCCCGGACTCCGGGCCTGTTGGAGCTGCTTTCCCTCGGCGCCACCAGCGGCGTGCTGGTGGCCGCCGGAGTGGGATTCGGCTGGTTGGCCGACAGCCAGCTCGGCACCACGCCGGTGCTGACGGCGGTCGGGTTGATTCTCGGCGTGGTGGCCGCGGTGGCCGGCACCTGGGGGCTGGCCCGGAGAATGTTGCGTCCCCGGCAGTGAACGCCCGAGCGGCGTGGCTGCCCCTGCCCAAGGTCACGGACCCGTGTTCGAACAACTGCCCCTGCTAGAGGGCTTCAACGTCGCTGAGATCGACGCCGTCGTGCGCCGGACCCTGTGGTCGGCCGCCGGCTTCGCCATGATCGCGGTGGCCGCCTCAATCGGGTTGCGTTACCCGCTGGTGGGACCCGGAGTCGTGGTCGGGCTGGTCCTCGGGGCCCTCAACAACCGGCTGTTCACCCACTCGGCGTTGAAGTTCACCACCGAGGAGGGCAGGGTCCGCCGCCGGGTCCTCGGCACCAGCGTCGCCCGCCGCCTCGGCGGGGTGACGGTGGTGGCCTTCGCCCTGTTGTGGTTCGTGCGGCCCATGGGCTGGGGCGTCCTCGCCGGCCTGGCCGTGTTCCAGCTCCTGCTGCTGGTCAACGCCCTGAAGGCCGTGCTCTCCTTCCAGCGCGCCGAGGCCTCCGATGGGTAGGGCCGCCGTGCTGGCCATCGCCAACATCCCCGTCGGGGACCACGTCACCCGCAAGATCGGCGGGCTGGGCTTCAACCTCGACACCATCTGGACCACCTGCCTGGCCGGGGCCATCGTCCTCGGCCTCGGGCTGTGGATGCGCCGGAGCGTCACGTCCGGGGTGCCCAACAAGCTCCAGCTCTTCTGGGAGTTCCTGGTGGGCACGGTGCAGGACCAGGTGGAGGCGAGCCTCGGGCCCCAGTACCGCAACGTGGTGCCCCTGGCGGTGACGCTGTTCATCCTCATCCTGGTGGCCAACTGGATCGAGGTGCTGCCCGGCGTCTACCACAACACCGACTTCCTGCCGGCCGCCACCGCCGACGTGAACCTCACCTACGCCATGGGCATCCTGGTGGTGGTGCTGGCCAACGCGGCCGCCATCCGCCGCAAAGGGCTACGCCGCTACATCGCCCACTACTTCCGCCCGCCGGTCGTGATGTTCCCCATGCACATCATTGAAGAGGTGGTGAAGCCCTTTACCCTGGCGTTGCGACTCTTCGGCAACCTGTTCGCCGGCGGCATCATGATCGCCCTGATCTTGGCTTTCACCACCACGGTCTTCGCCGCCCCCGTCACCGCCGTCATCACCGTCGGCTGGAAGCTGTTCGACATGTTCATCGGGGTGATCCAGGCGTTCATCTTCGCCCTGCTCACCATCCTCTATTACGAGTTCGCGGTCAGCGAGGAAGCGCACTGACGACGGGCCCCGGTCCGGTCGTCAGTCCCAGATAGGAGAGATCAGTGCCAGCAACAATGCAGAAGGCAGTCGAACTGGCCGGAGCCTTCGCCGGCGGCGGCCTGGCCATGGGCGGCGGCGCCATCGGCGCTGCTATCGGCGACGGTCTCGCCGGTAGCCAGACCATCGCCGGCATCGCCCGCCAGCCGGAGATGCAGGGACGGCTCTACACGACCATGTTCCTCATCGTCGGCCTGGTCGAGGCCATGTACTTCATCAACCTGGCCATCATGGCCCTGTTCGTGTTCGTTCTCGCCAAGGGCTGACCGCCGTGGTCCTCGCCTCCAACTTCCTCGTCCCGAACGGCACCTTCGTCGTCGAGCTGATCGCCTTCCTGCTCGTCCTGGCCGCCCTGCGCCGGTGGGTCCTGCCCTACGTCAGCAAGGCCATGGACGAACGGCAGGCGGCCATCCGCAAGAGCCTCGAGGATGCCGAGGAGGCCCGCCGCCGCCACGAGGAGGCCGAGGCCGAGTACCGGCGGGCGGTCGAGGAGGCCCGGGCCGAGGCCCGGCGCCTGGTGGACGAGGCCAACCGCATCGCCGAGCAGCTGCGCGAGGACGCCCGCCAGCGGGCCGACCAGGAGTACCAGCGCATCGTCTCGCGGGCCCAGCCCGACATCGAGGCCTCGGCCCGGCGGGCCGCCGAGGAGCTCCGCCAGCAGGTGGGCGACCTGGTCGTCACCGTCGTCGAACGGGTCGTGGGCGAGGGTCTCACCACCGAGCAGCAGCGGGGCCTGGTGGATCGCACCATCGCCGAGGTCGAGAGCCAGGCTGCGTCGTCGGGGGTGTCCGCCTAGGTGCGTGAGAGCATCCGCGGCTACGCCGACGGTGTCTTCGAGGACGCGGCCGCTTCCGGCGACCTGCGCCAGGTGGTCGACGACCTCGCCGGGGTGGTCCGCCTCGTCGCCGACAACGAGAACCTCCGGGGGGTCCTTGCCGACCCCGGCGTGCCCGTCTCCGGCCGGCGCGCCGTCGTCGAGGACCTCCTCGCCAGCCGGGTCCGTCCCGACACCCTGCGGCTGATCCTGTTCGCCTTGGCCTCCGACCGGGCGCCGGAGGTGACCGACAACCTGGCCGCCCTGGCCGCCTGGGCCCGGAGGGCCCAGCGGATGGAGGAAGCGGGCCGGCGCGAGGCGGAGGATCCGGTCGGGCGGATGGCCGCCCGTGAGCGGCTGGAGGGCTACGCCGCCGCCATCCTCGAGAGGGTCGCCGAGCGGGGCTCGCTGGCCGAGGTCGAAGACGAGCTGTTTCGCTTCGCCCGGGTCGTGGAGAGCAACGACGAGCTCAAGGCCGTGCTGACTGACCGGGCCATCGCCGCCGACGCCCGGGCCGGGGTGGTCGGCGACCTCCTGTCGGCCAAGGCCCAGGCCCCCACGGTGCGCCTCGCCTCCTACTCGGCCCGCTCCGGCAGCCCCCGCGACTTCGTCGGCCTCCTCGACTGGCTGGTCGAGCTGGCCGCCGCCGAGGCCGACCGGCGGGTCGCCGAGGTGCGCTCCGCCGTGGAGCTGAGCGACGACGAGCGCAGCCGGCTGGCCGCGGCCCTGGGCTGGCTCACGGGGCGAACCGTCGAGGTGCGCGACGCCGTCGACGCCCGCCTCCTCGGCGGGTTCGTCGCCACCGTCGGCGACACCGTCGTGGAGGGCTCGGTCCGCCACCGCCTCGAGCAGCTGCGCGAGCGCTTCCACCTGCCCGAGATCAACATCGCACCCACCGCCCAACAGGAGAGCAGCTAGATGACCGAGCTGACCATCAACTCCCAGGAGATCGCCGACGCTCTCCGCCGCCACGTCGAGGGCTTCACGCCCGGAGTCTCCACCGAGCAGGTGGGCCGCATCCGCGACGTGGGTGACGGAATCGCCCGGGTGACCGGGCTGCCGAACGCCGCCGTCAACGAGCTCCTCGAGTTCGAAGGCGGCGTGGTCGGGCTCGCCCTCAACCTCGACGAGGACTCGATCGGCGCCGTGGTGCTGGGCGACATCGCCCACCTCGAGGAGGGCCAGGTGGTCCGGGCGACCGGACGGATCCTTTCCGTCCCCGTCGGGGACGGACTGCTGGGCCGGGTCGTGAACCCGCTCGGGGAGCCGGTGGACGGTCAGGGGCCCATCGCCTCGGACACCTTCCGCCGGCTGGAGGTGCAGGCCCCCGGCATCGTCGCCCGCAAGCCGGTGAACGAGCCGCTGCAGACGGGCATCAAGGTCATCGACGCCATGACCCCGATCGGCCGGGGCCAGCGCGAGCTCATCATCGGCGACCGCAAGACCGGCAAGACCTCGATCGCCGTCGACACGATCATCAACCAGGCCGGCCAGGGCGTGAAGTGCATCTACGTGGCCATCGGCCAGAAGGGCTCGACCGTCGCCCAGACCGTCGACACTCTCCGCCAGCACGGCGCCATGGACTACACGGTCGTGGTCAACGCCCCCGCCTCCGAGTCGGCGCCGTTCAAGTACCTGGCCCCCTACTCCGGCTGCGCCATGGGCCAGCACTGGATGGAGAACGGCGAGCACGCCCTCATCGTCTACGACGACCTGTCCAAGCAGGCCGA
>JAJPHE010000149.1 GCA_021325435.1 Actinomycetota bacterium
GCCGCAGGAACTAGCCCGTTTCCTGCGGAGTCAGAGCATGCGGCGGCGCCACGCCCAGAAGGCAGCGGCATCGGCCACGCAGCCGTAGAGCCAGGAACTTCCGTAGGGCCAGCGGAAGAAGCCGCCGGACAGCACCAGGTGCATGAAGAGGGTCCCCGGGTCGACGTAGCCGACCTCGAGCGGGAGGCTCTTCATAGCCGCCTCGTCGAAGACGCGCACCCCAAGCGGCGCGGCCCACTGGACAGCTCCGTCCTCGTCGTTGGCGCAGTACAGGCTGGCGCTGAACGGCGCCGGGAGCTCGGCGAGAAGTCGCCGGTTCCCCCGGAGCTCCTCATCCGGCAGCGGCCCGCTCGGCAACCGGGCGACGACCCAGGCGGGGGACATGCCGTCAAGACAGCTCAGAAGGGCGCCGAGCGCGAGCTGGTGCCGCGTCCGCCGACCCTGGGCCAGAAGGTCGACCCACGGGACAGCCCACTCCTCGTCCGGAGCGAACATGCGGCCCTTCGCCTCGATCGCCCACAGCATGCACTCCCGGAAACGGAGTGGGTCGCTGCAGAGGGCAGCCTCGATCTGCTCGTTCACGGTCGACGCGGCGACGGGCACCGGGAGAAGCCAACCAAGGGGCTGTGACAGGCGGGTGGATGCCCCGCCCCGCGTGGCTTTACCAACGCCCCCGGTGGGCGGCTGTCCGTCCCCAATCCGTCCCCAGGCCCTTACCAGGCCCTTACCGCGACAGGCGCCATGAGGAGCACACACACTTGCATCACCGGTTCCCGGCGATGGCCCGCCGGGCCTGCGCGGGACAGCTCCCGGAAACGGGAGTGCAACTGTGTGAGGGGCCATAGCGGTCCCGGCCGCCGGCGGGCGGGGACAGATTGGGGACGCGGTAAGCGGGACCGGGGGACCGAGCTGGGGACCGCGGTAAGGCCGGGGGGGGCGGGGAGTGGGCTTGGGGCCGGAGGCCTCGGCGGCGCCCCGGCCACCGGAGGGTGCAAGGGTGCCCGCGCATACGGGAGCTCGCTTCCGAAGGCCGGCCAGAGCTGCCACCAGAGCCCGTCCCGGCAGACGACTCGACCGCTGACGGCGCCACTCCTCGTCACCGTCTTCTGCTCGGTCACGTCACCGAGGCCAGCCCCATCCCCCGGACAGACCCTTGCAGGTTCCCCCCGGGGAACCTGGTCTGTCCCGGCAGCGTCCCGTGAGCCGTCCCGGCTGTCGCGGAGGGTGACGGACCACGAATGCCCATCGTGTGTGGCCACGACGGAGAGCGGACGGGTGGGAGAGGGGTGGCGGAGAGGAGGGGGGTCGGTGCGGCGGTGGGTCGGTGTTCGGGCGGGTGGCTCGGTGGTGGGAGGAGGGGCGTCCAGGCAGCACACCTGATGCACAAGGCGCCCCGGCGCCACGGGTTCAGCCCCGGTACAGGAACCGGGCGAGGGGATCGCCGGTGTGGAACATGGCGAGGGTCCGCTCGGTCAGGCGCCGATAGGCCTCGTGCTCGGACTCGCTGAGGACGACCCGGCCCTGCCGGCCCTCGAGGCGGCCGGCCAGCAATTCCGTGTCTACGTCCGGCGCCAGATCGAGGAGGCCGTGAGCGCGGGCGAACCCGGCCACCAGCTCGGCCACTGGTCGCGGCCTGTCCCCGGGGTGGCGGCCGCCCGCGGCCCGGCTGGAGAGGACTTCCGCCACGAGCTCGTCGCCAGCGGGGAGCGTGGCCCGGCCGAGCTCGGCCAGGGCGCCGGCAACGGTGGCCAGGTCGGCCGGATCGAGACGGACGAAGCGCAGCGGGATCAGCTCGAAGCGTCCATCCGGGGCCAGCGGCTGGACGACCGGCGCCCGCTCGGACGCTCGCACCTCCGACTCGACCCGCTGGAGGGCCTCCAGGGCGCTCCCATCGCCGAGCGGGCCCGGGGCTGGCTCCCAGTCCTCCCCGTCGCCCTCGGCCGGCAGGAGCGACAGGAGGACCTCCTCCAGGCCCTCCAGGAGGTCGACCAGGTCGCCCTCGGTGTCCGGGATGGCCACCAGCCGGGCCGCGCTCACGAGTCCTCCTCCGCCGCCGGCGCATCGTCCCCCCGCCGGGGTCTGCTGATCGAGCGCGCCGCTGACACGTCGAGGCCCTGCTCGGCCTCCCGTGCCATCTCCTCGAGGACCTCATCGGTCAGCTCCCTCCCCGAGGGAGTCATGCCGTGGGTCCCGGGTAGCCGGCTCATGATGCGATCAGCTGGCGCAGGGCCCGCCGGAGCGGAACCTTCCCCGCAGTCGAGTGCCGCAGGGCGTGGCGGGCCTGGAGAGCCCCGTTGATGCCGCCCAGGACGACCGAGCGTTCGGCGTCGGGCTCGCGCCCCTCGTACCGAGCGAACCACGCCTCAACCTCGGACCAGCGCCAGAGGGGGTTACGGGTGGCGTGATGCGCGGGCGCCGGGAAGCCCCCCGGGCCGCGCTGGCCCCGGATGAGCATGTCGACGGACTGGCGGACCCGGCCGGTGCGCTCAGCAATCTCTGAGGCCCACACGAGCTCGTCGGGGTCCACGTGGATCACCTCGAAGCCCTCGACGGACTCCACCGCGTCGATGGCCGACACGACTGCGTCGACCAGCTGCGGCGCCTCTCGGTCGAAGTCCCCGAAGGTGAGCTCACCCTTGGTCGAGAACGTCGCGTCGTCGCAGCCGGCCTCGAAGAGCGCGTCGAGCTTCTCCTCGGTCAGCGCCCCCCGGATGGTCAGGGTGAAGTGGTGCTCAGCCATCGTTCGTCGTCTCCTTGTGCGGGCAACCGTCGACCTTCTGGCGCAACCGGCGGGCGTGGTTCGCCGGCACCCGAGGGGTCGAGTAGATGGACACCTGCGGGCAGTCCCCCGGGCACCGCATGACGCCCCAGGAATGCGCCGAGCGGCCGGAGCTCTTGACGACGGACCAGCCGCTACGTCTGGCGAAGGAAAGCGCCGCCTCAATGTCCTTGTTCGGGTGGCGCTCCGCCGCCATGTGGACACTGTACCACGGCCTGTGGCGAAGTGTCCACAGCGGGTTTCCCGGTGTACCGGTGTACCGGGAAACCCTGTGTGCTACCAGGGGGAGGCGGCCAGGGCCGGGCGCTGGGCGACCAGCTGTGGCACTCGCGTGCCGTCCGGCAGGCGGACCCGGCCCTGGCGAGGTCGCGCCCCGGTCCTGGCGACCAGCTCGTCCTCGACCGCGTGGAGAGCGGCGAGGGCGGGCGCAAGAACGCGCTGAGTCTCCGGGCCCCACGCGGCCAGGCGTCCAGCCGAGGCGCTAAGCACCAGTTCGGGATCGAGTGTGTGCCACCAGCCCGGGCCGGGCGTGGCGAAGCGGTTACCGAGGCGCTCCCAGAACCCGGCGTCGCGAGGCGGCGGGGGCACGGGCGGGGGCTTCTCGTACCACAGGACACGGTGTCCGCCGGGCAGCTCGATCGCCGCGAGAACCTGCGCTGGTCGCTCGTCGGGCTTCGTGTTCTTGCGCCGGTAGAGCCGCTCGAGCTCGGCCGCCATCGTCCTCACCTGGGCGAGCTGGGCCTTCGCCGCCCTCTTCCACTGGGCCTGGCGGGCGCGCTCCTGCTTGCGGAGCTGAGCCGCCTCGCGTTCGGTCTGCTGGCGTTGAGCGAGCTGGCGCCGCCTCTCCTCGGTCGCCCTCTGCCGCTCCGCCTCTGCGTTCGCCTTCTCCTGGTCCAGGGTGGCTCGCATCGCCGTCGCCCGGGCCAGAGGACCGGCTGCCAGGTGGGCCAACTCGATCAGGCCTTCCCGGCGCTTGGAGTTGTCGACCCGGCCCCGCAGCTTGCGCAAGACGTCGCGCAGTCCGGCCGCCTCCGGCTTGAGCTCAGCCGGCACCTGGCGGATGGCGAGCTCGGCCAGACGGAGCCGCTCGGACAGGACGGCCCGCTCCTCGAGGAGGCCCACTTCCTCGACCTCCCGGGTGCGGCGCCGGGACTGCACGGCGTCCGCCACCTGTTGGCGCTGGGCGTAGAGCTCCTCGAGGTGACGCTCGAGCTCGTCGATCCCGGCGTCGTTGTTCGACCGGGCCCACTCCCGCCACCACGCCGTCTCCATGGTCCAGGCGCCGGTGAGCTGGCCCGGCATCGTCTCGGCCACCGTCAGGTAGTCGATGGCCGTCTCCACGGCCGCCCCGCGCAGGTCGTCACCCGAGGCGAGGCCGAGCAGGCCAGCGCGGCCGAGGGCCAGCACCTCGAGGCCGACCCGGTCGCACTGGGACCAACCCGTCTCGGTCATGACCTTGCGGATTCCCACCTCCCGGTCGGCCAGGATCGCCCTGGCCGGCTCGTCGAGGCGCTGCACCGGCGGCCGCAGCTCCTCGAGACGCAGCCGCGGAGGGCCGCCAGCGGCGTACAGGGCCTCCAGGCGTTCGCCCAGGTCCTCGACCATCGAGGCCACGTGCCAGAGGTCGAGCACCACCGAGCGCCGGCAGTACTCGCCCGGGACCAGGGCCGTGGCCTGGCCCGGCCCCTCGGTGTTGGCCGCCAGGTACGGAGTGGGCCGCAGCTGGAGCCGCTCGCCCTCCTCCAGGGCCTCGACGTTGCCCTGGAAGTAGGCGAGCACCCGGGCCCGCACGTCCCGGGGCGCCTTGTCCGCCTCCTCGAAGAGCACGAAGGGGCGTCCGAGCCAGGGGACCGGTACGAAGGCCCGGCCGCCTCCCTCGACGATCTCCCGGCGGCCGAAGACGGAGCCAGTGCTCTGCTGGGGCAGCCAGACCGTGTGGGCGACCCGGTCGAGGCCGAACGTGGCCATGACGAAGCGGGCCATCTCCGACTTGCCGGAGCCGGTCGGGCCCACCACGACCAGCCCCGGGAAATGTCCGGCGAAGTCGTCCACGCCGGCGAGGTGATGGCGAGCCACGACGGCCGAGAGGGCCAGGCGCAGGCCCGCCCGGTGCCAGACGGTCGGCCAGGCCCGCAGAGGGGCCTCCAGAGCCGCGCCGGCTCCTACCACCGGCGCCGAGCGGTTGGCCAGGCTGCGCCCGAGGGCGGTCAGCCGTACCCGGCCCTTGGGACCCTCCACGAGGCCGCGCTCCCGGAGCTGGGTCAGCCACTTGGTGCGGGAGCTCTTGGCAACGCCGGAGCGTTCGCCCACCTCGGCCGGCGTTGCCTCGCCGCCGAGCTCGCCGAGGGCGTCCAGGGTGCGCCGGGCGCCGTCCGTCCGGTCGAGCCAGGCCTCCAGGTCCTCGCTCACGGCGCGGTCTTCGCCCTGGCGGAGGCGCGGTATTCGAGGCCGGCGGTGCGGTAATCGGCGTCCCGAGCGCGGTGATCGACGCTTGAGAGCTCGCCGGCCCCCTGCATGAATGCCCTGCTCAGAGCCCGTTTCCGCTGGAAGGCCGGCCGACCGGCGCGGTAATGCACCCGCCGGGGAGTGGAACAGCGCCGGTGGCCTTCTCCGCCCGGCGCCGGCGGGATCGGTGAATACCGGGTCAGCACCCTGAATCGGACGATCGAGGGTTTACCGGTATCCCGGGAAACGCGCGCGACAGCAAAGTGTCGCGCGCGACACCTGCGAACCACGAGGTGTCGCGCGCGAAAAGGTGCCCTGACCTGGGTCTTTGGCGGCCGGAGAGGCCTACCGCGACACCGCGACAGCATTTTCCGGGAACTTTACGCGCGTAGAGAATTCGTCTCGAAAGTTTCGGATCTTGCTGTCGCGGTGTCGCGGCGGCTTCAAAAAGGGCCTCTGACCTGGGCTTCCCGCGCGCGACAGTTGTCCAAATCGAGGTGTCGCGGTCTGTCGCGCGCGTCGCGCGTGTACCGGGAAACCTGGAAACTCCGGAACGGCCTCTGTACGGCCCCAGGAGGGCCGGTGAGTCCGGGGAGGGCGCCGACACCTCCGCAGGCGATGTGCGGGCCCCTAGGGCGGCCAGCGGGGGCACTGTGGGCCTCTCAGTCGTCGAGGAGGTCGCCCTGCCGGGCTTCCGCGGCAAGGCCGATACCGCTCCAGCCCCGCTCGGTGGGCCCACGTTGCCGGCGGGCGGACCTCGAGCAGCCGCGGGTCTGAAGTCGCTCACCGAGCTGTCGGTCCCCGATGGGCTTGAGGCCCTGGGCCTGGCACCAGTCCTCGTAGGCCGACCTCAGCGAGCGATTCGAGACGAAGGCCTTGGGATGGAGCACGCAGCAGTCGGCCAGGAAGTCCCGGAGTGGGTCCATGTCCGATCGGTACTGCTCGGTGGCGGCCTCTATCGCCTTGGGGACGCCGAGTCCGTGTCGGTGCCACGCGACGGCGCCCTCGACCACCCAGGCCAGGACAGCGGGACCCGCCTGCCGCGGGTCCTTCAGGGCGGCTTTCAGGGTCGGGTCGCGCCGATCCCGGGGGACGACCCGGTCGAAGACCACCCGCAGGATTCGCCGCCACATGGCCTCGTCGTCGTCCCTGACCTTCGGTGCGTGATTGGCCACCAGCCAGAGGGCGAAGCTGGGTTGGAACTCGAACGCGTCCTTGTAGAGCATCCGAGCCGTGACGGTGTCGCCGCCGGTGATGAGCTTGACCAGGCCTTCGGCCAGACGGCGACCCTCGTCGACTTCGATGGAAGAGACCATTCGCGCACCCGCCAGCCGGGCGATGTCCTCCCGGGGTCCCCCGACGTTGTTGCGGGCGAGGAATGTCTCGAAGTCGGCTGTAGCGGAGTACTCGCCCAGGGCCGCCTTGATCGCCTCCATGAACGTGCTCTTGCCGGCGGCGGCCGGCCCATGGACGAAGAAGAGCACTTCCTCGTCGGTGCGCCCGGTGGCGGTGTAGCCGACCGCCCGCTGGAGGAAGGAGCGGACCGCGTCGTCGCCCCCGGTCGCCTCATCGAGGAACCGGTCCCACCGCTCGAATCGGGCGCCGCGCTCGTAGGCGATCGGCACCAGCTTCGTCAGTAGGTCCTCACGTCGATGCGGCCGCAGCTCGCCGGTGCGCAGGTCCACGGTGCCGTTCAGGCAGTTGAGCGCCCACGGGTCGGCGTCGAGCTGATTCGGAAGAACCGGGATCCCGGGCTCGGACTGGGCCAGGCGGATCATGGCGCTGATCCGCGCGTCGGCCTCCGACTTGCGCTCGTGATCGACGAGAGCTTTCCGCTCCGAGCCGTCGATCAAATGCGCGGCCTCGGCCAGGATGAACCGGACGGTGTCCTTGGCCCGCCTCACCACCTCCGCGGTCGCGTCGCGTCGCCAGCGGCGGCCATCCCACAGCAGCCACTCGCCGGTCGGGTGGCAGTAGCGGAGGTCGGCGCCGTGTCGCAGGATGAGGCGCTCGGCGTTCCCGTAATCGGTCGGAGGGAACTGCACCGGCGGAATCTCGCGGTGCGCCGTCTCGGGCTCCTGCGGCCGGCCCGGCCCGGCCGGCCGGGCTGCAGGTCGGTTACCTCGGGCCTTCTCCGGCGCCCGCCGCGGCTGCGTCCGTCCTTTCGTGAGCCCGCTCGCGATCGTGGCCACCGCCTCGCGCTCAGCTAAACCGATCTGCACTGCAACGGCCGACAGCTCGGCCTCGACGCGGTCCTGGTCGATCTCGCCGCCCTCGACGAGCTGGCCGAGGTTGAAGGCCGAGCGGTTGAGCGCGTGGTTTCGACCGCCCGGCGCAGTGGAGCGCAGCTCCTCGAGCTCACGGCGGAGGGCCTCCTCGCCGTAGACGCTGGCGGCCTCGCCGGGGCGGAGCGGAACGACCGGTGCGGGCGGGCGCGGTGTCGCCGCCGGTTCCCGGAGGCGCTCGAGCAGCCAGTCGGGGAGCTCCGCGAGCGGGGCGCCCGGATCGACCCATTCGTACGCGCACCCGGTGGCGTGGATGCTGGGCGGGGCCACGATGTAGCCACCGTCGCCGCGCACGTCGAGCCCGGCGCCCAACTTCCGCCCGGCGTCGTTCCTGATTGGCTCGCCGGGGTGTCGGAAGTACCGGTGTTCCCCCCCGCTGCCGGTGCGCACGGTCAGGGTCGTCGGCAGCAGGCCGTGAGCGCCCTCCAGGGCGGTGAGGGACTCGGGGCCGCCCTTGTCGACGTCGACGTCCAGGACGACGAGATCGCACTCGGCCCCGGTTCGAATTCCGACATTCGCGGCCGGCCAGCTGCGCCACCACGCGGCGAGTCGTGACGGATCGCTCGACGCGTCGTCCTTGCCGTGGGCGGTGCGGGGGTGCTTGGCGATCGACGAGCAATCGCTGTTCCCGCAGGAGCACCGCCCGCCGGGTCCGGGGCTGTGCAACGGGAGGACCGCCCACCCTCGCCGGCCGTAGGCGAGCGCGGCCTCCAGCTGCGAGCTCGTCTCGAGAGCCATGGCCATCACGCGGCCTCGTCGGGAGGATGCGAGGACCAGTTCGGGCCAACGCGACGCCGCTTCCGCCGGGACACCGGCCGCGCCACGAGAGGGCGCACAACGATGCGCGGCTCAGAGAGGCTGTGAAGCTGTCGTGGTCCACGCTTTGAACGCGCGAACCAACTACCCTGGCGGAACAAGGTCTTGCCTTTCTCGTTGGCTGACGGGACTGGTTGTTGGAGCGCCTCGGGTTGCCCCCCGAGGCGCTGCCGCGTGTAGGCCCGGATCGGGCCGGGCGATCAGCTGGCCTTGAGCGCCTCCTCTGTGCCGACCTTGTCGAGGTAGGAGCGCAGGGCCTGGCGCATGACCTCTGAGCGCGTCAGGCCGAGCTTCTGACGGACGAGCTCGAGCCGATTTGCGTCCTCGGGGTCCATCTTCAGGCCGAAGAAGGGACGGCCGCCGGGGATGCGCTTCGCCATGCCAGAGCTCATGGTCGACGAGCGTAAAACCCTGGCCGCCCGCGAACGCGGATGCCCTTCCTTTGGCTCGTGCGAGGCGTTCCGCCCGCGCCGAGGCCTGTCCCGGGTGTTTCATGGCGGGAGACGATAAGACCTTCGAGAGTCGTTGTGAAGGATCATGGGTGTATATAAACTCGGCCACCGTGGAGAGGGACGAGGACGCGCGGGGTCGAGAGACGGCCGTCGTCGAGGCCA
>JAJPHE010000054.1 GCA_021325435.1 Actinomycetota bacterium
CTACTCCGACGGGGTCAGCTTCCATGACAAAGGCTACGCGGCCACGAACCCCAGATGGGGGCTATCCCGTCATTGACAAGCGCGGACTTTTGGAACAATCACTAAGACCCGGTCCGCCGCCGAGGTCGCCCTGGCCGAGTTCAGCGCCAACCGAAACTCCGGAGGAATCACCGTCGAGCGATCCATCAAGCGGGTCGCCGACTGGTTGGAGGAATGGCTCGCCATCGTGAAGCCGTCCATCCGGCCGAGCACCTACCGGCTGTACGACCACGCGGTGCACGGTTGGATCGTGCCCCGCATCGGCGGTCGGAAGCTGCAGGAAGTGAAGCCCGTCGACCTCCAGCGTCTCTATGCCGATCTGGAGTCGTCGGGGCGCGCCGACGGCCAAGGCGGCCTCGGTGCCCGCTCGGTCCGGTTGGCGCACCAGGTGATGCACCTGTCGATGGGGATGGCACAAGAGCTCGGCCTCATCGTTCGGAGTCCCGCGGTGGCCAAGCTCGCCCTGCCGAGGATGAACGCGCCCAAGGTCGAGCCCTGGACCGACGTCCAGGCGCGCCGGTTCCTCGACGCCACCGCCGATGACCGGCTCGGCGCCCTGTGGCGGCTCTTCCTGTCGACCGGGATGCGACGAGGCGAGGCCCTCGCCCTGCGGTGGAGCGACGTCGACCTCGACCGGGGCTGGCTGTCAATCACCCGCAGCCTGGTCGTCAACGGCAAGGAGGTCGCCTTCTCCGAGCCCAAGACGGAGGCCGGCCGACGCAGAGTCCTGCTCGTTTCCGACACGGTCGCCGCCCTGAAGGTCCACCAGCTGCGCCAGGAGCTCGAGAAGCGGGAGGCGGGTGATGCCTGGGCCGATCCCGAACTTGTGTTCACGACGACCCTGGGCACGGCGCTGCATCCCCGAAATGTCCTGCGCGACTTCACCGCCGCGTGCCGGCAGGCCGGCGTGCCCACCATCCGGATCCACGACCTTCGCCACACCGCCGCCACCCTCGCTCTGCAGGCCGGCGCCCACCCCAAGCTGGTGCAGGAGATGCTCGGTCATGCCCGGGTGGCGATCACCCTGGACCTCTACTCGCACACCACACCGGAGATGCACCGCGAGGCAGCCGAGCGGCTGGGCCGCATGTTGGCCGGCCCGCCGGCGGTGGACGAACGACGCTGACTCGCAGCGTCCGTTCGAGCTGCCCCGTAGAAGCCGAGGCGACCGGGCGGCCGCCCCGGTCCCTAATGGCCCAGGCCGAGCAACTGACGGAGTCGTGCCGGCCGCATGGAGAACCCGCCCGCGGGGAGCCGGGCGTCGGCCCGCTCGAACTCGGCCAGTAGCCGTTCGAGGGTCTCGCGCCCGGCGGGGTCGGCGGCAGCTTGGCGGGGCGTGAGCCCTCCGAGGGCGGGGACGCTTTCGTCGCACCACCGCCTCTCCATCTGGTCCTGGATGGCCTCCACCGCTTCGGGCACGTCGTCCGGTTCGATGTCGGGCTGTTGGAGATGCCGGGGCGTGGGTGGAACCTCGCCCGGCTTGAGCGGCCGGCGCTGGTCGGATACGACCGTGATTTCGGGCACCTCGCTGCGAAGCGCGCTCAGCACTCGTTCTAGGCGCGGCTCGCTCATCGTCTCGAGCGTCAGCGTGTCGCCCTCGAGATGAAGCGTGGCCCGCAGGATCTCTTCGTGGGGACCGAGCGAATGCATCTCGAGCCAGGTGTGGTCGTCCTCCCGTCTGTAGTTGGCGTCGAGCACGTCGCGCAGGATCTTGTGCTCGCCGGAGAGGACCGCCTTGCACACCACCAGGGGTTCGTTCTCGCGGGTGACGAGCGTGGGCGGCCGTTCGAGCGCGCCGAGGTAAGCCGCCAACGCTTCCGGGTCGCCTTCGTCGAGGAGATCCAGCAGTTCGGCCTCTCCCCCGGCGCGAACGGGGAAGATGGCCCCGACGATCTGATGGGAGGCGCCGTCGGGCACGGCCCGCCCGCAGACCACCGTGCCGGGTTGTGCCTGCCGGCTGAAGGTCCGCTCGGCCACATCGATCACATCGGCGGTGCGCAGGTCGCGCACACTGATTCCTTCACCTGGGCGCACGTCGAGGATCTCATACAGGGTGCGGTCAACCAGCACCCAGGAAGCGGCGAGGAGCGCCTCGTCTTCGGGCAGCAGGCTGGCTCGCTGTTCGAGGAAGCGGGCGAACCATCCGCCCTCGGTGAGCACCAGGTCCAAGACGACGGGGTCCGACATGGCCCGGCGCAGTCGGTCGGGCTCGGCGCTGCCGGCCCGGGCCGCGGCCACGACGAATACGTCGTCGCGGGCTTGACCACCGGCCCGCTCGAGATAGGCGACCGCCTTGCGGGCCAGCCACCCGACCCGGTCGGGCAGCGGCAGGGCCGGCGGCTCGCCGAGATGACAGACCTTGTGTTTACGGCCCGAGCCGCACCAGCAGGGGTCGTTGCGACCCAGCTTGGGACCGGCCGCCCGGGCTAGAGGCTCGACGGTAGACAGGTCGTCGCTGTCGGCGTGGGTGAGCCCGATGCTGCGCCACAGGCGCGCCGCCTCGGCGGCCCGGCCCCGATCGGACAGGTACCACGCCAGCCGATCTACGGCTGGCTCCCAGCCGGGGCCGGCCTCCACGGCCAGGTGCAGCAGAGCCTCGGCCGCGTGCACGTCCCCGGCGCGCTCGGCGGCCAGCGCGGCGAGCCACCGGGCCGGCGCCACCTCGCCCGGCCGGCGGGCGGCCCCGACGAGGGCGTCGGCGAAGGCGGCCACCTCCTCGGCGGGTGCGGCGTCGTCCTCGTCCAGGAGTTCGGCGGCGACCACGTCCGCCACCTCCAGGTCGGCCAGATTCGCCAGCGCCCGGCGCAGAACTTGAGGGTCTCGGTCACCTTGGTCGAAGGCCTCGAGGACCTCCAGGGCCCGGGTCGAGTCCGGCGTGTCGA
The DNA here is from genome assembly GCA_021325435.1 of Actinomycetota bacterium. Lineage (GTDB taxonomy): Bacteria > Actinomycetota > Acidimicrobiia > Acidimicrobiales > JAJPHE01 > JAJPHE01. The sequence continues at coordinate 2,922 of JAJPHE010000054.1, forward strand.
GGGCGTCGACGATCCTTCCGATCCGGGCGGTGGTCCGGGCCTGTTGCCACACCGACCGATCGTGGGCCACCTCGCTGCCGCGCAGCTCGAGTCCCGCCGCCTCGATGAGGTCGCGCAGCGGAGCCTGCGGCGAGGCGAACCGGTTCCGGTCGTCCGCCAACAGGCCGCACACCAGATCCTCGACCGGCACCGGCAGGCCCGGCTCGTCCACCTCGGCGTCGTAGACGGCCCGCAACGCCGCCACGAGGCTCGGGTCAGGCTCCGGGTCGTCGGAGACGACCTCGATGCTGACCGACCCGTCGACGGCCCGGACGGCGAGGAGGGCGCCGGTCGGGTAGGGGTCCAGCCAGCCCTCGGGGCCGTGCCAGGCGACATGGCCCGGCTCGGCGGAGATCACGTCCAGCTCGGAGCCGGCCAGGACGGGGGTGTCGAGGCGGTTGAAGCCGGCCAGATCGACGCTGACCGACAAGAAGCCCAGGGCTCGCTCGGTGTCGGACAGCCGGTGGGTCAGCACTGCCCCGGCGCACAGGGCGTTGGGATCCACCACCCGGTCCCCGCACAGCAGCAGCAGCGGCCCGTCGGGGTCGGTCAGCTCCTCGGTCACCCGGTCCATCAGGGAGCGGTAAGGCTCCTCCTCCAGGGCGTAGCCGAGCTCGGCGGAGGCCATCTCCTCCAGATCGTCGAAGCCGACCGGCTGATGCCGTCGCACTAGCGAGCACAACAGCTCCTCCAGCTCCTCCACCGACGGGAGCGGCAGCCGGGTCAGGGCGTCGACGTACGCGTCGCGGTCGAACGGCTCCTGCCCGCCGACCGCTGCGCTCAGCCGGGGCAGGAGCGCCATCACCAGCTGGCCCAGCACCGACTCCCGGTCGAGACCGGCGTCGAGGAGGCGGGAGGCCGTGGCCCACACCTCGGGAGGGTCCTCCTCGGCGATCTGGGTGGCGACCGTCTCGTAGACCGCCAGCCGGAAGAGTTCACCGGACGAGGCGTCCTCTGGTATCCCCAGTCGGTCGGCCAACAGCGCCGCCCGGTCCTCCCGGTCGTCCGGGTCGGCCCACCCCGGCAGCTCGTCGAACAACACAGACACCTTCACCGGGTCCATCCGTCGAGCGTACGGCGCCTGCCGAGGCCGACCGGGACATCCCGGCAGGTAACAGCTGCCTGATCGACCACGGAGCCGGGTGGGCCGCCGATCTGATCTTGTTCCCCGGCTCGTCACGCAGCGTGTTGGTAAAAACATGGTGGGCGCACGGCCGGCCTGGCGAGAAGACCATGGTGGCCCGGGACCCTGCGGCGCTCCCGACCCGGCGCCCCGCGCCCCCGGCACGCGAAAAGCGGCTCCTACCTGCGGTGGTGAGTCGTTGGTGAAAAGTTGGTGAGTCCCACCCGCGGGTCGTAGCCGGCGTTGGTAAAGAACTGGTGAGGCCTCGGTGTATCTCCTCACCCATGGGTGAGGGATCGCTGGGGCCGTCTGCGGGCGGTGGCCGATCGAGCGGCCCGCTGCGGCTCGGCCAGCCCGCGGCGAGGACCGCGGCGTCAGAGGCGAGGGCCCCGCTGTCCGCCGGAAGGCGTGTCCCGGCTGTCCCAGCAGCCCCGACCCGGTGGTGCCGCCGGCCTGTTGCTGGCGGCGAGCGCGTCTTTGTCGTGAGGCGGTCTGTGTCGGTTAGGAGATTGAGGAGAGGTCGGTCATGGCTGTGTGGGTAGAGCGAGCCGGGCCGGAGCCGGGGGAGCTTCCGGTGGTGTTGAGCGTGGAGGAGGCGGCGGCCTTTCTGCGGATCGGGCGGACCTGCGCCTATGAGCTGGCCCGCCGCTACGAGGCGACGGGCGGCCGGGAGGGCCTGCCGGTGGTGCGCCTGGGCCGGCTGCTCCGCGTCCCCCGTCATGGGCTGCTGGCGCTGTTGGAGCTGCCCCCGCCGGCGGCGTGAACGACCCGGCGCCCGCCCGGGCCGGGCCCCAGCTAGTGGTGGACGGCGGACGTGGCCGGGCGTGGCGCGACCTGGGCCCGGTGGCCTGGGCGGTGCTGTGTGACCTGGCGGCGTCGGCCGTGCCGGGCCCGGATGGTTGGGTGGCGCCGGTCGGGGTGCGGGAGATCGCATCCAGCGCCGGGGTGAACAAGGACACCGCGGCCCGGGCCCTGGCCGTGCTGGCCGGCGCCGGGCTGGTCGAGCGGGAGCGGGCCCATGACAGCGGCCGCCGCTCCGTCTACCGGCTTCATCTGCCTGCCGGGCTCGAGCTGTGTCCGACCGTCCCAGACGCCACTGGTCCGGATGAGCGGCCAGCCGACATGCCGGGCGGATCGGACGGCGGTGTCCGTCCGACCGCGTCCGAGATAGAAACGCCAGTCGACTGTGATGGCGGCAACGCGTCGAGTCGACAGGACCGTGCAGCTGGCCGCCGCGCGCGAAGTGCTGCTCCGGCGGGCCCAGCGCCGAGCGGCGTTGTCGAGAACGAGGGTGATGACAGCGCGCCTGACCTAAGCGGCGCTGCAGAGCCGCTCAACGGCCGCCAGGGCCCCGCCGGCGGCGTTCAGCGCCGTCGATCGCACGAGCGGGTGTTGGGGCCGCAGGACGGCTCACAGGGCCGCCTGTTCGACATCAGCGGTGCTGTCACTGCCGGGTCGGAGGATCGGGCGCGATGACCAACGCGCGGATCATCTTCTCAACGCTCACCGTCATCTTCTCCACGCATCCCTCCACCAACCTCTCCACCCTCCACACCACCCGACCATCACCACCTCCACCCCTCCCACCAACCCACCAACATCCCCCTCTCACACCCAACCCCTACAGCCCAGACACCTCTGCACCCGGGGTGCGGTTCCGGGCGGTGCCGTCTAGTGCGGAGCGTCGGCCGTGTTGACGTTGACGAAGCTGCGGCCGAGCGGGCGGCACTACTACAAACGCGAACTCGGCGGCCCGCAGGTCGAACAGGCGGGACCCGGCTACTGGGTGGAGAACCCCGAACTACAGGGGATCTGGATCGGCCGGGGGGCGGAGGCGATCGGCCTGGAGGGTCCGGTGGACGAGGTCGGCTTCGACCGGCTGTTCGGATCCGGCGCCGACCCCCGTGACGGTAAGTCTCTTGGCCGGGGCTGGTGTCCGGAGTCGGAGACGGCGGTGGCCGGCTACGCGCTCACGTTCTCCCCGCCCAAGTCGGTCTCCGTGTTGTGGGCGGTGGGGGATGAGGCGGTGTCCGAACAGGTCGGACAGGCCCATGTGGCCGCCGCCCGCCAAGCATTGGAGTATTTGCAGGATCACGCCGGGTTCACCCGCAGGGGCCGGGGGGGCCTGTGCCAGGTCGACACCGACGGCTATGTGGCCGCCGCGTTCCTGCACCGC
>JAJPHE010000160.1 GCA_021325435.1 Actinomycetota bacterium
CGTGGTGGCCATCCTTCTCATCATCAGGCTCTTGGACGCCGGCCACCTGCCACACCCTGAGGACTGAGAGGACGTCAACCCGTGGCGCCTATCCGCTCATCCTCTTAACTGACGCCCGGCGAGCGGCGGACGGCGTCCTCCAACTCCTCGCGGGTCATTTGCGACCGACCGGCGATGCTCAGCTTGCGGGCCTCCTCGTACAGCTCCGACTTGGTCAGGGCCGACAGGTCGGTCCCGTCGTCCGGGGCCGGTCCGTCGTCCTCGGGCCGGTCGCCCTGCCCGCTCGGCTTTTGGTGGGTGAGGTCGATGTATCGATCCTCGGTCATGGGGTCTTCGGAAAAGGAGACGTCGACCTGCTGCTCGGGCCGGCGCTGGTTCTCCTCCGCCTGGAGGGCCAGTGATGCCTGGTCGGCCTCCGTCAGGGGCGGTTGCACCATGGCCCGGGGCCAGAGGCGGCGGGCGATGACCGTGTTGATCTCGGCGGCGTAGACGCTGAGCTGCACGCCCAGGTAGATCCAGGCCATCAGGCCGAGGACGATGGCGAAGGTGCCGTACACCTCGCTCTCGTTGCGCAGGTTGTGCCCCACCAGGTACCCGCCGGCGGCCTGGAGGATCGTCCAGGCGATGCCGCCGAAGACGGCGCCCGGCCAGAGGCGGCGGGTCTCCACCGCCTTCGGGGTGAGCACACGGAAGGCGAGGAAGTACTGGCCGACGTTTACCGCCACCGCCAGCAATTCGGCGCCGATGGCGAGCGGCAGGGACTGCTTGCCGAAGCTCCCGAAGCTGGCCAGGCCGGTCGTCAGCAGCAGGCCCAGCCCCATCACCGCCAGGAAGCCGAGGCTGCGGGCCAGGCGCTTGGTGAAGTTCGGCCGGTCCGGGCCCGGCAGGTTCCACACCTGCGCCATGGTGAACAGGCCGGCCTGGGCCAGTCCCGTCGACGCCCACACCAGCCCGACCAGGCCGATGGCGAGGGCGACCGGCGAGCCCTTCTGCAGGGCGTGGATGTTGCTGCCCAGCTGGGTGCCGATGACCGGGAACTGCGAAAGGGTCGAATGCAGGACCCGGCTGCGGGCCGACGGGTCATTGCCCAGCACCAGCCCCAAGACCGTCACCAGGAGGAGCAGCAACGGGAAGACGGCGCCGAACGCTGAGTAGGCCAGGTTTCCGGCCAGGACGCCGGCGTTGTCGTCCCCGAACTTCTTCATCACGGCGTAGACGACACTCGGGAGGGTGTGCTCCTGCTGGAACCGGTCAACGCCGCGGGCGACCCGCTCGATCGGATTCATGGAGAAGAGCTACCCGGACGGGGGGTGCGGCAATTCCTCCCGGCTCCGTCCTGCCAGAGTGTGCAGGTGGGAAGGACCAGCTGGGGGGGGCCGTGACATCTCCGACACGCACCCGGCGGCCGCCCCCGTCGTTCCGCCCGGTGGAGGTCCGCGGGATGCAGGAGCTGAGCCCCCGGATGGTCCGGGTGACCCTGGGGGGGGAGGGGCTGCAGGGGTTTCCGACCCCGCAGCCGGCGGCCAGCGTCCGGGTGCTGCTGCCCGAGGCCGGTGAGCACGACCCGGAGTTGCCGACCTGGACCGGCAACGAGTTCCGCCGGGCCGACGGCCGCCGGCCGACCATCCGGACCTTCACGCCCCGACGGTTGGACGGGGCGGCCCTCCTCCTCGACGTGGACGTCGTGGTGCACGGGGAGGAAGGGGCGGCGTCGAGGTGGGCCCGGTCGGCCGAGGCCGGTTCAGCGGTGGCGCTGTCGGGTCCGGGGCGGGGCTATCAGATCGACCCGGAGGCGCGGGCGTTCGTGCTCATCGGCGACGAGACGGCCCTGCCGGCGATCGGCCAGCTCCTCGAGGCCATCCCCCCGGACCGGTCGGTGCGGGCCGTGGTCGAGCTGGCGTCGCCCGAAGCCCGACTGGACGCGCCCCCCTACCGCGGGTCGGATGTCGATTGGATGGTCCGGCCCGACCACGACCCCCCCGGAGACCGGCTGTTCGAGGCGGCGGCGGCCACCGAGGTGGCGCCGGACACCCGGCTGTGGGTCGCCGGAGAGGCGGCCGCCGTCCAGCGGGTGCGGCGGCTGCTGTTCCACGACCGGCAGGTCCCCCGGCACCAGGCGACGGTCAGGGGCTACTGGAAGCACGGGCGGGCCGGGGACGACGAGGCGGACTCCTGAGCATCGACGCCGTCGTGTTCGACCTCGGCGGGGTCCTGGTCGACTGGGACCCCCGCCATCTGTACCGGGCGCTGTTCGGTGGCGACACCGCCGCCATGGAGCACTTCCTCGGCCACGTCTGCACCCACGACTGGCACTACCAGCACGACCTCGGCCGGCCGATGAGCGAGACGTGTGCCGAGCTGGCGGCCGCCCACCCCGGCCAGGAGCCGCTCATCTGGGCCTGGCGCGACCGGGCCGAGGAGATGATCGGCGCCCCGATCGAGGGGACGGTCGAGGTTCTCAGGAAGGTCCGGGCCCGGGGGGTTCCTTGCTACGCCCTCAGCAACTGGCCCCTCGAGACGTTCCACCTCTGCCGCCGGCGTTTCGGGTTCCTCTCCCTCTTCGACGGCATCGTCATCTCGGGGGAGGAGGGGGTGGCCAAGCCGGACCCCGAGATCTTCCGCCGCCTCATCGGCCGCTACGGGCTCCGCCCCGAGGCGACCGTCTTCGTCGACGACCACCCTGCCCACGTGGAGACCGCCGCCGGACTGGGCTTTCGCACCATCCGTTATGAGGGCCCCCGGGGGCTCCGCCGCCGGCTGGCCGAGCTCGGCCTGCTGGCTTGAGCGACAGCGGGCCGGCCGGCCGCTGGCCCGGCGCCGGGCTGCCGAGTTAGTTTGACTCTCGAATGAAGTGCCCGCCGGGGCGGGCGTTACCGCAGGAGGCGCCGTGGCGTGGGACTTCTCGACCGAGCCTGAGTTCCAGGAGCAGCTCGACTGGGTCGAGCATTTCTGCCGGACCGAGATCGAACCGCTGGACCTGGTCTTCCCCGGCGCAGCCTTCTCGCGCAACCCGAAGGCCAAGGCGCTGGTGGACCCGCTCAAGCAGCAGGTCAAAGAGCGCGGCCTCTGGGCCCTGTTCCTCGACCGCGAGCTGGGGGGCCCCGGCTTTGGTCAGCTGAAGCTGGCCCTGATCAACGAGATCCTCGGCCGGTACGGCTCGGCGCCGGTCATCTTCGGCACGGCCGCGCCCGACACCGGCAACATGGAGATGCTGGCCGCCTACGGCACCGAGGAGCAGAAGCAGCGCTGGCTGTACCCGCTGATGAACCAGGAGATCTTCTCCGCCTACTCGATGACCGAGCCCCACGGGGGTTCCGATCCCAACCTGTTCAAGACCCACGCCGTGCGCGACGGGGACGAGTGGGTGATCAACGGTGAGAAGTGGTTCACCAGCGCCGGCCGGCGGGCCGACATCCTCTTCGTCATGTGCACCAACGGCATGTTCGTGGTGCCGCGCGAGACACCGGGCGTGGAGATCATGCCGTACCCGGCCATGCACAACCACATCCGCTACAACGAAGTCCGGGTGCCTTTGGACCACCTGCTCGGCCCCGAGGACGGGGCCAAGGTGCTGGCCCAGCGCCGCCTCGGCGGCGGCCGCATCCACCACGCCATGCGCACCGTCGCCCAGGTGAAGCGGGCCTTCGACATGATGTGCGAGCGGGCGCTCAGCCGCGAGTCCCACGGAAAGGTGATCGCCGAGCACCAGATGGTCCAGGAGGCCATCGCCGACTCCTACGCCGAGCTGAACATGCTGCGGCTGCTGGTGCTCTGGACGGCGTGGACCATCGACAACTCCAGCACCCAGGCGTCCCGGACTCAGATCGCCGCCTGCAAGTACACGTGCGCCAAGGTGCTGCGAGAGGTCAGCTACCGGGCCCTGCACGTCATGGGGTCGTTGGGCACCACCAACCTGACCCCGCTCCAGGCCATGTACGCGGGGGCCCCGACGATGGCGATCGCCGACGGGGTGGACGAGGTCCACAAGGTGACCGTGGCCCGCAACGTCCTCAAGGACTACCGGCCCCACCCGGGCCTGTGGCCCACCGAGTACATCCCGGCCAAACGCGAGGAGGCGAAGAAGAAGTACGCCTCGCTCCTCGAGACCGATCCGGACCTGGCCCAGTGGGCCGAGCGGGCCGAGCGGGCCATGATGCGCTGATGAGCGTTCGGGGAGCCGCCTTCATCGCCGGCGCCTACGAGCATCCTCTACGCGAGATACCGGACCGCACCGTCGCCCAGATCCACGCCGAGGTGGCCGCCGGCGCCCTCGCCGACGCCGGACTGGGCTTCGATGACGTCGACGGCTACTTCTGCGCCGGCGACGCCCCCGGCTTCGGCGGCCTCTCGATGGCCGATTACATGGGGCTCCAGCTCTCCTACGTCGACAACACCGAGACGGGCGGCTCCTCCTACCTGTACCACGTCGGCCATGCCGCCGCCGCCATCGCCGCCGGCAAGTGCCGGGTCGCCCTGGTCACCCTGGCGGGCAAGCCCCGCACGGGAGGGCCGCCACCGGGCGGGGCCGGGCGCTTCTTCGACGCTCCGGAGTCTGGCTTCGAGACGTTCTGGGGGATACCGGGGGCCATCGGCGGATACGCCCTGGCCGCCCAGCGCCACATGTACGAATTCGGCACGACGAGCGAGCAGCTGGCCGAGATCAAGGTGGCGGCCTCCCTCCACGCCCAGCACAACCCGAATGCCTTCCTGCCCGATCCCGTGACGGTGGAGGAGGTCGTCGACTCGCCGATGATCTGCTCCCCGTTGCACCGCCTGGACTGCTGCGTGATCACCGACGGCGGGGGTGCGGTCGTGGTCGTGGCGCCCGAGGTGGCCCGCCAGCTCGACCGGACCTGCGCCAAGGTGCTGGGCCACGGGGAGGCCCCTAAGCACACCGCCAACGGCCGGATCGACCTGACCTACAGCGGGGCGGTCTGGTCGGGTCCCCGCGCCTTCGAGGAGGCCGGCGTCACACCCGCCGACGTCGACTACGCGTCGATCTACGACTCATTCACCATCACCGTGATGATGACCCTCGAGGACCTCGGCTTCTGCGAGAAGGGCAAGGGCGGCCCTTTCGTGGCCGACGGGGCCCTCGTCGCCCCGGACGGTCGTCTGCCGTTCAACACCGACGGCGGCGGCCTCTGCAACAACCACCCGGCCAACCGGGGTGGCATGACCAAGATCATCGAGGCGGTGCGCCAGATCCGGGGCGAGGCCCACCCCGCCGTGCAGGTGCCGGACTGCCGCATCGCCCTCGCTCACGGGACTGGCGGATCGCTGGGCATGCGCCACGGCAGCGCCACCCTCATCCTCGGTCAGGAGGACGCATGAGCAGCGGGCTGCCCACCGCCGAGCCCCGCCCGACCGTCGAGAACCATCCGTACTGGGAGGGAACGGCGCAGGGTCGCCTCGTCCTCCCGCGCTGCACGGCCTGCGGCACCGTCATCTGGTACCCGCGGGCCTTCTGCTCGTCGTGCCGCGGCACCGACGTCGAGTGGTTCGAGGCGTCGGGCCGGGGCACCATCTACTCCTTCACCATCAGCCACCGGGGCCAAGGCCCCTGGCGCGACGTCGCTCCTTACGTCGTCGCCTACGTCGAGCTGGAGGAGGGCCCTCGCGTCCTCACCAACGTCGTGGGCTGCGACCCGGACGAGGTGAAGGTGGCCCAGCCGGTCGAAGCGGTGTTCGAGCCGGCCGGGGAATACGCCCTCCTGCGCTTCGCGCCGGCGGGAACGACCAGCTAATCGGGGGACAGGAGGTTGGGGATGAAGGTGAATCCGGACGCCGCCGGCATGGATGCCAGGCGGCTCGAGCGGATAACCGAGCACCTGCAGGAGCGCTACATCGGGCCCGGCAAGATCGCCGGATGCCAGACGGCCGTCGTGCGGCACGGGCAGGTCGCCTACTTCTCGTCGCTCGGCTCGATGGACCTCGAGCGCGCCAAGCCGGTCGCCGAGGACACCATCTGGCGGCTCTACTCGATGACCAAGCCGATCACGGGCGTGGCCCTGATGACGTTGTACGAGCGGGGCTTCTTCCAGCTGGACGACCCGGTTCACCGGTTCATCCCGTCCTGGCGCGACATCAAGGTGCGCGAGAAGGGGTCCGACGGCGAGGCCCGCCTGGTGGACCCCCGCCGGGCCCCCACGGTGCGCGACGTGATGATGCACACCTCAGGGGTCGGGTACGGCAACCTGCTGGACCGGCTGGCGGAGCCGGCCGAGCGAGGGACCCCCTCCATACCGGAGCGTCAAGGCACCCTCGAGACGATGGCCGAGGAGCTGGCCGGCAAGCCGCTTCACTTCCATCCCGGCGATCACTGGATGTACTCGCTCGGTACCGACGTCTGCGCCCGGCTCGTCGAAGTCATCTCCGGGCGACGCTTCGACGAGTACCTGCAGGACGTCCTTTTCGGCCCGCTGGGGATGACCGACACCGCCTTCGTGGTCGACGACTCCAGGGTCGACCGCTTCGCCGCCAACTACGCCCGCAACCGGGCCAAGAAGCTGGTGAGCATCGACGATCCGGTCGAGAGCGCCTACCGCCGGCCCCGCAGCTTCCTGTCGGGCGGCGGGGGACTGGTCGGCACCATCGGCGACTACCTCCGGTTCTGCCAGATGCTGCTGAACGGAGGCGAGCTCGACGGGGCCCGGGTGCTCGGGCCCAAGACGGTGGAGCTCATGACGGCGAACCACCTGCCCGGCGGCGGGGACATGGCGAGCTTCGCCGTGCCCGGCGCCTACGGCGAGGTGGGCTTCGCGGGCATGGGCTTCGGCTTGACCATGGCCGTCGGGCTGGGCCCGGTCCGGACCGGGGTCATCGGGTCGCCCGGCGAGTACATGTGGGGCGGGGCGGCGTCCACCAGCTTCTGGTGCGACCCCGTGGAGGAGCTGGCGGTGGTGTTCATGACCCAGCTCATGCCCTCGGGCACGTTCAACTTCCGGGGCCAGCTGAAAACCCTCGTGTACCCGGCCATCGTCGACTGACGAGGGACACCGACCCGGATCAGCCGGCCGGGCTCCGGGCCACCGGCGTGGCCCGGCGGTCCGCTGATACAGCCGGGCGTCATGCTGGCGAGGTGAGGCGATCGTTGGTGTCGGTTCTGCTCGGCGGCCTGGTCGCCGTGGTCTCCGGATGCGCCTCGACGACCGCCCCGTCCGCCGGTGCCCCGGCGGGGGGCCAAGGGCCCGGCCCGGCCGGCGCCTCCTCGACCACGGTCGGCACCACCCCGCCGGCACCGACCCCGACCTCGGCCGGGCCGGTGGCGACGACGCGCTGTCGGACCGGACCACCGCTGGCCGACGTCTACCACCCGGATCGCCTGACCGTGGTCACCCCGTGCGCCACGGTGTCGGGGACGGTGATGAGCGTCCGCTACGAGCAGGACGGCGACGTCCACTTCGACCTGGCCCTCGACCCGCCCTACCGGGGGATGCTCACGGCCGCCAACGCCGAGTACCAACACGGGTGGCTGGTCGCCGAGATCGTTCCGGCCGACGAGTCGGGGTGCACCCCGGGGTCGCCACCCCGCCCGCCCCATGGGAGCTACGACTACGGCGTGTGCACCGGCGCCGACGAAAGCCCGCCGCCGACGGGTGCGCACGTCTCGGTCACCGGTCCCTACGTGATCGACCGCGACCACGGCAGCTGGGCGGAGATCCACCCGGCCTGGTCCATCGCCGTCGATCCCTGAGGTCAGCCGGCCACGGCCAGCAGCACCGCAAGGAAGCCGGCATAGCCGGCGATGATCGTCCATCCCTCGACCCGGCCCAGCCCGTGCCCCGACCAGGCCATGACGAGCACGACCGAGGTGAGGCCCCCGTACCAGGCGGCCACCAGCAGCCCAGACCCGGACCCAGCGGCCAGCCCGGTGATGGTGGCCGGCAACAGCAGACCGGCCACCACGTTGAGGGTGTTGCTGTTCAGAGTGGTGCTGAGGAGGGCCGCGCCCCTGCCTCGGGTGCCCAGGTAGAAGCCGGCCACCGCGTTCGGGAGGCTGGTGACGGCGGCCAGGACGACGCCGCCGACGATGATGCCGGGCACCGACCACCGGTGGCCGAGCGACGAGGCGGCCCGCTCCATCGCCGCGCTGGCGCTCACCACGACGAGCAGACAGATGCCGGCGACGGCGGCGTCTCCGGCCGAGCCCCGGCGGGGGCGGATGGCCTGGAGCAGTTCGGACTCCTCCTCGGCGACGGCCCGGCCGAGCCAGCTGACCGTCCGGTCGGAGAGCCCGACCCGCCGCAGCGCCCCGGCGCCACCCCCGAGGACCACGGCATAGGGGATGAGCACGAGGAGGCACAGCCCGAGGGCCGGCGCCGGGCCGATCGGTCCGCCGACCGACCCCACGCAGATCGCCCCCACCCACAGGGCGACGGCGCCGTCCAAGACCACGACTCTCCGGTGCAGGCGGATGCGGCCGGCGGCCACCGCCGCCAGGCCCAGCAGGGCGGCGAGGTTGAACACGTTCGACCCCAGCACCACCCCGGCCCCGACCGAGTGCTCGTGGTGGGCGAGGGCGGTCACTGCCGAGGTGATCTCCGGGGTGTCGGCGGCCAGCGCCGCCACCAGGCCGAGCAGTGCTTCGGACAGGCCCAGGCGCTCGCCCAGGCGCTCGAGGCGGGCCACCAGCACCCAACTGGTGGAGAGGCTGATCACCGCGCCCAGCCCGAAGGCGACCAACGAGACGACCATCCGGCTCCTTGTCGGCAGCATGAACCAGTGCCGACCAGGCTTCCCGGCGCTCCCCACCCGAGAGCCTAGGCCCCCCGGCCGGGCGTCTTCGGGGCGCCGCCGTCAGCGCCCGGGCTGGAGCCGCCAGTAGCGGCCCTGCAGGTGGACGAGAGGCGGCCGGCCGGTCGCCACGTCGACCCGGTCCACGGTCGCGGTGACCTGCAGGAACCAGCCCACCTCCTCGTAGGAGGCGACCGAGCAGAACGCCCGGGTGGGAGCCTCGGCCAGCTCGGGTCCCCAGTCCCCCTCGGTCGCCTCCACCCGATCGAAGGGCGGCTCGGGGTAGCGGCCGGCGAACCGGTCGGCGAGACGGCCCTGGTCCTCGTCGAGAACGTGGACGACGAAGCGGGTGGTGGCCGACGCCACCTCCCAGAAGTTGGTCAAGGGGCCGACCAGGCCGACAACGGACGGCGGCTCGCCCTCGGCGACGACCAGGGACGAGACGGTGAGCCCGGCCCGCTGCGCCCCCCGGCCGGCTGTCCAGACGGTGACCGGCGACGCCAGCCGGCCCCGGAGGCGGCGGCCCGGGTCTCGGTCCTCGGGCGCCACCGCGAACGGGTCGCCCGACCTCAACCGGAACCCCGGGACCTCGTCGTCGGAGCTGCTCACCGGCGCAGGGCTCCCACCCGGGCCATGGTGCCATCATCACGTCGGTGGTGGAGCTCAGCACCGAGCGGTTCGAGGAGCTGGTGGCCGACGCCCTGGACGGCATTCCGGCCGACCTCGGGGAGGCCATGGAGAACGTGGCCGTGATGGTGGACTCGCTCGCGCCTCCCGGTCGCCTGCTGGGGCTGTACGAGGGCGTTCCCTTGACCGCCCGGGGGACCAGCTACTCGGCGGCCATGCCCGACCGGATCACCATCTTCAAGCGTTCCATCTGCGCCGCTGCCGATACCGAGGAGGACGTCGTCGACACTGTCCGGCGCACGGTGATCCACGAGGTGGCCCACCACTTCGGCATCAGCGACCAGAGGCTGAACGAGCTGGGCTGGGGCTGACGCCCAGAATCCGAGCTCAGGCAGACAGACGGGGGTGGTGCAGCTCGGACGTCTCGTCCCCGACGGCGGCCGCGGCGGCCGCCTCGGCCATCACCTCGCTGATGACCTCGGAGGGCACCCAGCGCCTGCGGGCCGGCAGGAACAGCACGACCAGGAAGGCGGTGACCGAGCCCAACACGACCAGCGCCACCAGAAGGTCCCACAGCAGGAGCAGCACGACGCCACGCTACCCATCCGACCCCCCAGCTACACCAGTCGCCCCGGCGCCGGGCCCGGATGTCGGAGGCCCAGTCCCTACGATGGCGGCGACTCTCAGGAGGTTCCTTGACCGCGGTTCGCGACTACCTGGCCGACCTGGCCGCCGCCCACCCCGACAAGAAGGCTCTGATCGAGGACGACCGAGCCCTCGACTACGCCTCGTTCAACCGCCAGGTCAACCGGTGGGCCAACTCCTTGCTCGGGCTCGGGGTCCAGGCCGGTGAGAAGGTGCTGTGGGTGGGCGAGAACAGCCTCGAGGTGGTCGTCCTGGTCAACGCCATCCGCAAGACCGGCGCGGTCGGTGTGCCGATGAACTACCGGCTCACCAACGAGGAGGCGGCCTACGTGGTCGACAACTCCGACGCCGTCGCGGTGGTCTTCGACGTCGACCAGGCCGACCAGCTTTCCGGTCTGCCCGACCGGTGCGGCAAGGTCCGTCACTGGGTGCGCTTCCGCTGCGGGGCCGCCGAGGGCCCGCAGTGGGCGCGCTGCATGTCCGATCTCGTCGAGCAGGCGCCCGAAGATGAGCCGGAGCGGCCCGGTGACGACCCCGGCCTGGCCGCCACCATGATCTACACGTCCGGCACCACGGGCAAGCCCAAGGGGGCGTTGCGCACCCGGCAGGACCCGGCGGTGTCGGGCGCCCTGGCCGCCCTTGTCGGCTGGCAGCCCGACGACGTGTACATCACCACCGGGCCGCTGTACCACTCCGGCCCCCTCGGCTTCATGGCGATCGTCCAGCGCCTCGGCGGCACCGTGGTGGTGCTGCCGAAGTTCGACCCAGAGCGTTGGCTGGAGCTGGTCGACCGGCACCAGGTGACCACCACGTTCTCGGCGCCGACGCCGGTGCGTCGCATCGTCGACCTCCCCGAGGAGGTCCGCCGCCGGTACGACGCCTCCTCGCTGGCCCGGGTCATCGCCAACGCCGCTCCGTGGCCCTTCGAGCTCAAGCGGAAGTACGTCGAGTGCTTCGGCGACACGTCGCTCTGGGAGGTCTACGGCTCGACCGAGCTGGGGGTGAACACGGTGCTCGCCCCCTCCGACCAGATGCGCAAGCCCGGTAGCTGCGGACGGGCCGCCCCGCTGGTCGACATCATGCTGGTGGGTGACGACGGTGAGGAGGTGACCGAGCCGCACGTCCCCGGGGAGCTGTTCGTCCGGTCGGGGTCCACCTTCGACACCTACTACAAGGACGGCGAGAAGTTCGAGCGGTCCCGGCGGGGAGACTTCCTGTCGGTGGGCGACGTCGCCTACCGCGACGAGGAAGGCTTCTATTACATCTGCGACCGCAAGTCCGACATGATCATCTCGGGCGGCATGAACATCTACCCGGCCGAGATCGAAGCGGTGCTGGTGGCCCATCCGGCGGTGGCGGATGCCGCAGTGTTCGGCATCCCCAGCGACGAGTGGGGCGAGTCGGTCCACGCCGTGGTCAGCCCGTACCCCCAAGTGGAGGTGTCCGACGCCGAGCTACAGGAGCTGTGCCGCCAGCACCTGGCCGGCTACAAGGTCCCCCGGAGCTTCGACCGCATGGCGGAGATCCCCCGGACTCCGTCAGGGAAGATCCTCAAGCGCCAGCTGCGGGCCCCCTACTGGGAGGCCGCCGGTCGCTGAGGGCGACACCAGGCGGGAGGATCATCCGTGAGGAGGAGGCGGATACCTCCGTCAGGGGGATGTGGCTGAAACTGCCGCTGGTTACCCTGCCCCGGTGACCGACGCGGGGTTCGACTACGACCACGCCCCGGTACGCACCCGCGACCGGCCGCTGTTCGGCATGCTCCTCTTGGGCGTCGGCGCCGTCTGGCTGCTCAGCCAGGCCCACGTCCTGCATCTGGCGGCCGAGACGCTGCTGTCGCTCCTGCTCATAGCCATCGGTGTCAGCCTCGTCCTTACCGGGCGGACCGGAGGGCGCAAGCTGCCCATCATCCTCGGGGCGGTCGTGACCGTGCTGCTGCTGAGCAACCCCACCCACGTCAACGCCTGGATGCCTCACGCCGCCGGCAACTCCTACGTCCAGCCCCAGACGGTCGACGATCTGCGCCCCTACCGCGAGGGTTTCGGCAACATGACCATCGACCTCACCTCCTTGGTCTTGCCCGCCGGCACCACCACGGTCGACGCCGAAGTCGGGTTCGGAAACCTGACCGTCCGGGTGCCAGACGGGGCCGCCGTCCGGGTCGACGCCGGCGACGGCGCCGGCAACGTCACCATCGAGGGGCAGCGGCTGGGCGGCGGGCTGGTGACCGACCAGCCCTGGACCTCCGCCGGCTATGACCGAGCGGCGGACCGCCTCGAGCTCAAACTCCGGGTGGGGGCGGGCAATATCGACGTGGTTGCCATCTCCAGCTCCCCCCAGCCCAAGTCGGGGGAGAAGGTGCCGACCCCGCCGGACGTGCCTGTCCCGCCGAGCCCGCCCGGAGCGAACCAGTGACCGCTACCGCCCGGCCCGTCGCCCACCCGTTCCACATCCGGCGGGTCACCTTCGGGGTCATCTACATCGTCGTCGGCTTGGCCTTTCTCATGGAGAGCTTCAACCTCTGGAAGGTCCACGCCGGCGACATCTGGCCGCTCGCCCTCATCGGCTTCGGCACCAGCGTCCTGCTCGGCCGGGCCCGGAGGATCCAGGTGGAGGAGGACCGGGGCGCCCAGCTGGCGGTGGCCGAGGAGCGGGTCCGCATCGCCCGTGAGCTGCACGACATCGTCGCACACAGCGTCAGCCTGATGACGATCCAGATCGCCGCCGCCCGGCGGGTGCGCCACACCCGGCCCGACGCGGCCGATCAGGCGCTGGAGGCGGCCGAGCGCACCGGTCGGCAGAGCCTGGCCGAGCTGCGTCAGATGCTGGCCATGCTGAGGGGCGCGGACGCGTCGATCGGCGCCGCCGGGTTGCACCGCCAGACGGAGGAGGAGCGGGTCCACGGACGGCGGCCCCTCCCCGGTCTCGCCGACCTCAAGTCCCTCGTGGCGGCGCCGGCGAGGCCGGCCTCGACGTCAGCCTGCGCGAGTCGGGCACCCCCCCGGAGAGCGCCGGCAGCGTCGGCCTCGCCGTCTACCGGGTCGTACAGGAGGCGCTGACCAACGCCATGCGTCATGCCGGGCCGTCGGCCCACGTCCAGGTGGAGGTGGTGTACGCGCCCGGGTTCATCGTGCTCTTCGTCGACGACGACGGACCCGGCGTCCGGACCGACGGCGGTCGGGGGGCAGACGGCGCCCGAGGTGAGGGTCACGGCATCCTGGGGATGCAGGAGCGGGTGGCCGCGGTCGGCGGCATGCTCCAGGCCGGCCCCCGCCAGCCGGGCCCCGGATGGCGGGTCCACGCCCGTTTCCCCCTGGGGATCGAAGGCGCTTGATCCGCATCCTGGTGGTGGACGACCAGGCCCTGGTCCGGTCGGGCTTCCGCCTCATCCTCGAGGGTGAGGACGACTTCGAGGTCGTCGGTGAGGCCGCCGATGGCGACGAGGCGATCGAACTGGCCCGGCGGCTGTCCCCCGACGTCGTGCTGATGGACGTGCGCATGCCCAGGATGGACGGGGTCGAGGCCACCCGGCGCCTGGCCGGGGTGACCGACGCCCGGGTCCTCATCCTCACCACCTTCGATCTCGACGAGTACCTGTTCGACGCGGTTCGGGCCGGCGCCAGCGGCTTCCTGCTGAAGGACGTGCCCCCCGACGACCTGGTGACGGGGGTGCGGGCGGTGGCTCGGGGTGACGCCCTCATCGAGCCGAGGATGACCAGGCGCCTGCTCCACGAGTTCGCCCGCCACCCCGGTCCGGGCTCCGGGCGGCCGACCCTCGACAAGCTGACCGAGCAGCTCACCAGCCGTGAGCTGGAGGTGCTGCGCGAGCTGGCCCGGGGCCTGTCGAACGCCGAGATCGCCGAGCGCCTCTACATCAGCGAGACGACGGTCAAGACCCACGTCGCCCACCTCCTGACCAAGCTCGGCCTGCGCGACCGCATCCAGGCGGTGGTCCTCGCCTACGAGTCGGGCCTGGTCTCGGCCGGCGGCTGATATCAGCCTCACGGAGGAGGCGAAATCCTCAATGCGGCCGACGACGACCGGGCGCCCGGGGCTTACGTTCCTCTCAACGGGTCGGAGCCGGGCATGGCGGCGACCCGGCGAAGGGAGCACTGCGATGACGAGGTGGGGCATGGAGCGGACGGCGTGGGACAGGGACGTGAGCCCGTACGGGCGCGAGCGGTCGCTGGTCGCCACCATGGGGCGGGCGGCCGTGGCCGGGGTGTTCGCGGTGGTCGCCGTGGTGATGCTGTGGCATCTGGTCGGCTTCCTCTTCGGAGCGGTGGTGTTCGCCGCCCACGTGGTGGTGGTGCTGGCCGTCCTCGCCGCCATCGGCTGGGTCATCCACAAGCTGCTGTAGCAGCGGCGGGGCCGCTGGCTTCTCCTGGCTACCGTCACCGGCGTGGCGGGCCGGGGAGGGCGGCTGGTGGGGGAGACCTTCTCCTCCCTGCGCATCCGCAACTTCCGGCTGTTCTTCGTCGGCCAGCTGGTGTCGAACAGCGGGAACTGGCTGACGATCGTGGCCCTGACCCTGCTGGTGCTGCACCGCACCGACAGGGGAACCGCCGTCGGACTGCTGTCGGCGTGCCAGTTCGGCCCGATGCTCGTCCTGTCGGCGTGGGCCGGACTGGTCGCCGACCGGGTCGACAAGCGGCGGCTGCTCTGTCTCACCCAGGGATTGGAGATGGGCCAGTCGGCCACCTTGGCCGCCCTGGCGTTCATCCCCGGCATCCCCCTCGTCGTCTTCTATCTGGTCGCCCTGGCCGGAGGGGTCATGCTGGCCTTCGACAACCCGGCGCGCCGGTCGTTCGTCAACGAGATGGTGGACCGGCCCAACGTGACCAACGCGGTGACGCTGTACAGCGCGCTGGTCAACCTCTCGCGCATCTTCGGGCCGACCGTGGCCGGCCTGCTGGTGGTCAGCTTGGGTTTCGGGTGGTGCTTCACCATCGACGCCGTCTCCTACGTGGGCGTGCTGACCGCCCTGGTGATGATGCGCCCCGGGGAGCTGTATCGGGGGGCGCCGTCGCGGCGGGGCCCGGGACAGATCCGCGCAGGCCTCCGCTACATCCGCCGGGCGGCCGAGCTGCGGATCTCCTTCGTCGTCCTCCTCGTCATCGGGGCGGTCAGCTACAACTTCACCGTCGTCTTCCCGCTGTTCGTGGAGAAAGGGCTGCACCGGGGTGACGCCGCCTACGCCTTTCTCTATGCGGTGTTCAGCGCCGGCTCGGTGATCGGTTCCCTCTTCGTCGCTCGCCGCTCGGAGGTGGGGATGCGCAGCATCGTCGGCGGGGCGGCCCTGTTCGGCGTGGCGATGATCGGCCTGGCCCTCTCACCGGGGATGACGGTCGCCTACCCGGTGGCGGCTCTGGTGGGCGGGGCCAGCGTCGCCTACATGACCGCCACCACGGCGCTGGCCCAGCTGCGGGCCGAACCCGTCATGGTGGGCCGGGTGCTCGGGCTGCAGACCGTGCTGTTGATCGGCACGACACCGGTCAGCGGGCCCCTCCTCGGGTTGCTGGCCGACCTGGCCGGGGCCCGCATGCCGGTCCTGGTCGGCGGTGTCGCCGCCGCCGGGGCCAGCGTCTACGCCGCAGTGGCTTGGTTCGGGCCGGCCCGGGCCGAGGACCGCGCCCTCGCGGAGCGAGCAGCCGCAGAGCGAGGGAGGGCGGTTACCTGACCGAGGACCTCAGCTCGGACTGCGGGCGGGGGTGTGGGCCCTCAGGTAGAACCAGTAGCCCCAACCCACCGGCAGCAGGGCCCAGAAGCTGATCAGCCGGTACAGGAGGGAAACGGCAAGGCCCCGCGACGCCGGCATGCCGTACACGGCGAGCAGCCCGGTGAGGCCCGCCTCGACCACCCCTAGCCCGCCGGGGGTGATGGGCAACATGCCGGCCACCTTGGCCAGGGCGTAGGCGACCAGGACCCCGGGCCAGGGGACGTGAAAGTGCAGCGCCCCGATGCAGAGCACCAGGCACCCCAGGTCGGCCAGCCAGTTCACCATGGACGCGGCCATCGCTCGGCCCCACTGAAAGGGGCTGGGCTGGTAGCGGCGCAGCCGTGTGGATGTCTCGAGGACCCAGCGCCGGGCGCTCTTCCAGCGCGACAGGCGGTCAGCCACCCACCCGACCAGGTCGGAGTAGCTCATCCCCCGTAGGTGGAGGATCACCACGACCACCGCCACGACCGGGGGGATGGCGGCCAGGAAGGCCACCGGCACCTTGGCCGCGGCGGTGGGCCCGCCCTCGGTCAGCTCGATGCCGGCGGCGAGGACCAGGAAGAGGCAGAAGCTCGACGTGGCCCCGCTGATCAGGACGTCCCAGCCGGCGAGGGTCCGGTCGGCGCCCCGTCGCCGTAGCTGCTGGAAGAGGAAGGCGGTCGACCACGCCACGCCACCCGGAACCGACATGGTGATGGCGTTGTGGGCGGCGGTGAGCTCGGCCATCTCCGTGGTGCGGATGTGTACCCCGCCCGGCTGGAGGAAGAGCCACTCGACCCGGGCGAGGGCGAACACCGACGCCGCCTCGGCCAGCACGGCACCCCCGAGGAACAGGTAGCGGGGGTGGGCGAGCAGGGGCACGGCAGAGAGCAGCTCGTGGCGGCGGCGGACCAGCTCGACGACGGCCGCCACCAACAGCAGTCCTACCGCCACCTGCTTGACCCGACGCCAAGTCACGGGCTCTCGCTACCCAGTAACCCGGGCCCGGACGCCGAGCGGCTCTGGGAGCCCGTCGCCAAACTTGACCCCACGGTCAAGAAACCGTTGGACTGGGAAGTAACAGAGCGTCAACCACCCGACGATCCGAGCGATCGACGGCAGCCGAGGAGCAGCGATGGCCGACACCACCACCGCCCAACGGGGAAGCACCGCCGGTAGCGCCGGCGACGATGTCACCACCGAGGTCAAAGCCTGGCTGGCCGAGAACTGGGACGCCGACCTGACCGTGGCCGAGTGGTGGGAGCGCCTCGGCACGTCGGGCTGGGCCGCGCCCTCCTTGCCTTCCGACTCCTACGGCAAGGGCCTCTCCCGCGAGGAGAGCGTCCGAGTCCAGCAGGCCATCGCCGAGTTCGGCGCCCTCGGCGCCCCCGGTGGCCTCGGCCTGCTGTTGGCCGCGCCCACCATCGCCACCCACGGGACCGACGAGCAGAAGGAGCTCTACGTCCGCCAGATCGTCACCGGGCAGAAGGCGTGGTGCCAGCTGTTCAGCGAGCCGGGGGCCGGCTCCGATCTGGCCGGCCTGCAGACCCGGGCCATCCGCGACGGCGACGAGTGGGTGATCAGCGGCCAGAAGGTGTGGACCTCGGGCGGTCAGATCGCCGACATGGGCATGCTCCTCGCCCGCACCGACCCCGATGTCCCCAAGCACCAGGGCATCACCTGGTTCGCCTTCGACATGCACCAGGAAGGCGTCGAGGTGCGGCCGCTGCGCGAGATGACGGGGCGGGCCCTGTTCAACGAGGTGTTCATCGCCGAGGCCCGGGTCCACAACGACGCCATCATCGGCGGCCTCAACAACGGGTGGGCCGTGGCCAACACCACCCTGGCCTTCGAGCGGGCCGGCCTGGGCGCCGGAGGCGGCACGGCGGCCGGAGGTGCCGCGTCCCCCGGCACGGTCGCCGCCGACCTGGGCAAGCGGGCGGGCGACTTCGTCGGCGGCATGGGGCGGAGGGGGGCGACGGGCGGCGGCGGCCTCTTCGGGGCCACCGAGAAGCTGCTCGTCGAGCTGGCCAAGGGCAACGGGGCGATCTCCGACCCCACCATCCGCCAGGACCTCATGCGCCTGCACACCCTCAACGAGATCGCCCGCTACACCAACCTGCGCCAGAAGGCGTTGCGGGGGGTCGGCGGTGACATCCCGGGGCTGGGCAATATCGCCAAGCTGTCGATGAGCCACATCCTGCGGCTGTCCCGCGACCTGGGGCTGCGGATCCTCGGGCCCCTGGGCACCCTGCACGCCTACACGCCCGACCAGCGCAAGACCCTCGACGGGGTGACCAAGAACCCCTTCGCCGGCATGGTCACCGAGATGGCGCTGTTCACCCAGGGACCATCCATCTACGGCGGCACCGACGAGATCCAGCACAACATCATCGGCGAGCGGGTGCTCGGCCTGCCGAAGGAGCCGAGCAACGACCGGGTGACCCCCTTCCGCGAGCTGCCGAAGAACGGTTGAGGCCCTCACGCCGGGGCCATCCCCGGCCGTAGCGGCAACAGGCACACCAGGGCGCCGGCGCTCAGTATCAGCCCGGCGCCCACGGCCCACTCGTAGCTGCCGGTCACGTCGATCACCAGGCCGGCCAGCGGCGGGCCGACCAGGGCGCCGAGGCCGGCGCCGCTGTAGAGCACCCCCAGCACCCCTCCCAGCCCACGGACGCCGAACAGCTCGGCCGCCACGGCCGGCGACAGGGCGATGAACCCTCCGTAACCGAGGCCGAACACCAGGGCGAACACGATCAGCCACAGCGCGCTCCTGCCCACCAACCAGAACAGGAAGCTGCCGCCCAGCACGACGAAGCACGCCCGGTAGCTGCGCAACAGCCCCGCCCGTTCGGCCACCGGCCCGAGAGCGAGGCGCCCCACCGTGCTCGACGCACCGACGAGGCCCACCAGCGAAGCGGCGGCGACTCTGCTCATCCCCCTGCCGTGGGCGTAGGGAACGAGGAAGACGAAGGGGATGTAGAGCGCCATCGAGCCGAGGATCCCCGACACGTACAACCACACGAAAGCGGGAGACAGCAGCACCTGGCGACCCGGCGCCCCCACCGGGCCGCCGGCGTGGGCCGGTGGGCGGCGGGCCACGACCGCGCAGGCGGCCAGCAGCACGGCGGAGAGCGCTCCGAACACCACCTCGGTGTGACGCCATCCGATGTGGTCGATGAGCACGGCAGCCAACGGGGAGATGGCGAGGGTGCCGACGCCGATGCCGGCCACCGCCACGCCGAGGGCGGTGCTGCGCCGTCGGCGGAACCAGCCGCCTACCACGCCGAGCATCGGCACGTAGCCGCAGGCGACCCCCACCCCAACTCCCAGGCCGTAGGTCAGGTAGGCCAACCACAGTCGGCCGACCAGCGATGTAGCCGCCACTCCCGCTCCCATGACGACCGCGCCCACGGCCAGCACTACCCGGGGCCCGAACCGGTCAGCGGCCGGGCCGCTCACCGCCCCCAGGGCGAAGTAGGCGAAGGCGGTGAGGGAGAAGACCAGGCTGGTGGCGCCGCTGCCGGCGTGGAAGGTCCTGGAGATCGGCCCGAAGAAGGCGCCGAAGCTGTAGGCCACCCCGAACACGACGAACATCGACACGAAGCTGGCCGCCACCATGCCCCAGGCCCGGGGGCTGTCGTAGCCCTCGTCGCCGAGGTCGGGGGATGTGGGCCCAGCCGCCAATCCCATCTGTCCCGGGGCCTGGTTCAAGCCGGACCGCCCACGATGGCGCCGGCGGCGGCCAGGTCGCGCCGGAGGGCGGAGACGTCGAGTCCCCTCGCCGCCACTCCGGCGGAAGCGGCCCGGGCGGCGGCGGCGCCGGCCGCCTCCCCGGTGGCCATGGCGGCCGGAATCTCCTTGGTCGCCTGGTGCACGTAACGGGTGGTCGAGATGCACCGGCCGGCGACCAGCAAGTTGTCGGCCACGGCCGTGGTCAGGCACCGGTAGGGGATGTCGAACACCACCTGGCGACGGGTCCAGTGCCCGGTGCGGGCCACGGCATCGGGGAAGCGCAGGTCGGCGTCCTCCTTGCGCAGGACGTAGTCGCCGACCAACCGGCGGCTCTCGGTGATGCCCAGCATTCGGGCGTAGTCGTCCAACCACGCATCGGCGAATCCGGGGACGTCGCCCCGCAGCGACTCGAAGGCGGCCCGGGCCCCGGCCCGGCAGGCGAGCTCGGCGCGGGTCATGTCATCCGGATCGCACGGGTCGACCCGCTCGGCGGCCGGACCCCACGGAACCAGCACCCTTCCCTTTCCGGTGGTGACGAACCACGACCGCCCCGCTTCGGCTTCCTGCACGTCCACCCCTCCGGCCCGGAACCACAGGTGGGGTGGTATGGGCACCAGCTCGAAGTCGGCGCCGGCCGAGGCCATGACGTCGCCATCGCCGGTGGTGTCCACGACGATGTGCGGGACGACCGCCTCGCGACCACGCTTGGACTCGAGCAGAACGGCGTCGATCCTGCCTTCGGCCGTCACCGCCCTGGCGCAGTGCGTGTGCAGTCGCAGCTTGACCCCGGCGTCGGACAGCGCCTCGTAGGCGGCGTCGACGAAGGCCTCGGGGTCGTAGGCGACCGAGTAACGAACGGACTCCGGCGCGCCCCACACCAGGCCCCACCGCCGCCAGCGGTCGACCACCTCCGGCTCCTCTGAGGCCCACTCGGACCGCGGCGGGTAGTGGGCCTGCCCCCGGGCGTCGAGGCGGTCCACGAACTCCTGGCAGATACCGGCGACCACCTGGCTGCCGTCCCCGTCGTCCAGGGTGAGCAGGAGATTGATCAGCCCGACGGTCGCCAGTCCGCCGGCGATCCCCGAGCGCTCCACCAGCCACGTGTCAGCGCCTCGCCGGGCGGACGCCAGGGCGGCAGCGATGCCGGCGCAGCCCGCCCCGACGACCACCACGTCCGGTCGGCCGGCCACCGGAACGTCACGGGCCGGCTCGGTCCAGGTGTCCATCAGCGGATTCTGCATCGGATCGTCCATCGATCGGACCGGCGACGGTCCCTTGGTAGCGTGCGATCCCCGGTGCCCGCCGGGAGGACGAGGGAGGCGCGGTGGCCGCGGAGAAGGTTGGGGTGGCGGCGAGGCTGGTGGCCAAGCCGGAGCGGAGGGGCGAGCTGGTGGAAGCGCTCCGCGGTCTGGTGGAGGCCGCTCGCGAGGAGGCCGGCACCGAGCTCTATCTCCTGCACGAGGCCGCCGGCGACGACGACACGGTCTGGGTCTACGAGCTGTACGCCGACCAGGACGCTCTGTCCGCCCACAGCTCGAGTGAGGCGATGAAGGTGGTCGGAGCCCGTCTCGCTGACATCCTGGCCGGTCCTCCGGAGCTGATCCTGCTGCGACCGGTGGACGCCAAGGGCGCCCGGCTGCAAATAGCCGGCGCTTCCGGTCACCCTCCGGGTTGACCAGCTCAGAGGGGCCCTTGACCGGGGCCGGACCAGCCCGTTCGGGGCATGTCCGTTGCGAGAGGTCTTCGACCTATCGCGGCTTGCAACCGATTTATCAAGCCTGTCCCAGCGCCGTCCGAGAGACCGGCGATGGGCAAGTCGCAACCACCCGACGAGCATTTCGAAGCCCTGATCGAGGCCGCTCGGGCGGCCGAGCCTTGGGCGGTCGGCGAGCTGTGGCGCCGGTACCAGCCCCGACTGCGGGGCTACATCGGCACCCTCGAGCCGGGCGCGGCCGACGACATCTGCTCCGAGACGTGGATCTCGGTCGGGCGGTCGCTTCCGCGCTTCCGGGGAGCCGAGCCTGACTTCCGGTCGTGGTTGTTCACCATCGCCCACCGCCGACTGTGCGACCACCGTCGCCGGACGGGTAGGAGCCAGATCCTTCTCGCCGCGGCCGGCGACTCGGACGGTGCCGAGCCGGTCTGCAGTGCCGAGAGCGACGCCCTGGAGCGCGAGGGAACCCGTCGTGCGCTAGCCCTGATTGCCGCCCTTCCGCCCGACCAGGCCCAGGTGGTGTTGTTGCGCACCCTCGCCGGTTTGGACTCCGACCGAGTGGCCGCCGTCGTCGGCAAGCGACCGGGCACGGTGCGGGTGCTTGCCCACCGCGGTTTGCGCAACCTGGCCAAGCGCCTCGACGGCGCCCGCCTTTCCATGCCCGCCGACGAGCCGGCCGCCCGGCGGCCCGGGGCGTAACGCCTCCGCACTGGCGACCGATAGCTGGCCGTGATTCGCAGAGAGCGCACCACCGGGGTGTACGACCCGTTCGACATCGACGGGCCGACCCTCGAGCGTCTGCTCTCCGGGAATCTGCACCCCGAGGACGCTCCCCCCGCCTTCGCCGCGGTGGCCGAATGCCTCGGGCTGGCGAGGGCGTCGTCGATCTCCGCTCCCCGCGGGGAAGCGGAGGCGGTGGCTGCTCTTGTCTCTTCCATCCATCGCCATCCTCATCGCAACCGTCGGAGGAGCATCGTGATCGCCAAAATCGCCACCGCAAAACTCACCGCGCTCACCGCCGCCGGGGTCCTCTCCGCCGGCGGAGTCGCGGCCGCCGCCACCGGGTCCCTTCCGGCTCCGGTGCAGGACGCCGTCTCGTCGGTCGCCTCCGACGTCGGGGTTCCCGTTCCCAGCTCTTCGACCTCGACGTCCACGCCGACAGACTCGACCGACGGCTCGACCACCACTGCGACTTCAGGCTCCGGCACCTCGTCCACCACCGGCACGCCGAGCACCGGTTCCACCGGCACCAGCGGCACCGGCACCACCACGAGCGGCGGCACATCCGGCTCGACCACCAGCACGTCCGGCTCGACCACCGGCACATCGGGCTCGACTTCGCCCACGAGCGGCTCCGCCTCCGGAAGCACTTCGGGCTCGGCACCGGCGCCGTCGTCGGGCACCACGGCCAGCACCGGAACCTCGCCGACCGCCAGCACCTGCCCCTCCGGGTTCAAGAACCACGGGGCCTACGTGTCGAGCGTGGCCCACAGCGCGCCGAAGGGCCCGGGGCACGGCCAGGCTGTGTCGCAGGCCGCCCACTGCACCTCGGGCGCCTCGCCCTCCGGCACGGGCTGGAACGCCCAGCCGGCCCCGTCGAGCGGGACGACCAGCGGTAGCGGGTCGACCGGCTCCAGCAGCGGTTCGAGCACCGGCTCCACCACCTCTGGGTCCGGTGACTGAGGCCTGACCTGGCAGCGGCAGGGCGACGGCCGGGGCCTCTCCCATCCCCAGCGGGAGATTCGGCCCCGGCCGCTTCGCGTCAGCCCGAGGCCGCCGACTCGGCGGGCGGCCTCGGGCGGGCCACCGCCACCCGTTCCGGATCGGGTACCGGCGCGGCGACGAGGAGGTGGAGCGGGCTGCGCTCGACACGAACGGCCAACCAGCGCAGCACCGGCATTCCGAGCGGGCGCAGGGCGGCCGCCACCGCCCCGCCGAGCAACAGCCCGGCGATCACGTCACCGGGGTAGTGCACTCCGGCGTACACCCGGGCCAAGGCGAGGATCAGTCCGACCGCCAGGGCGAGCAGACCCATGCCGAGGTCGGAGAACAACAGCCCGACGATCACCCCGCCGGCGGCGGTGGCGTGGTCGCTGGTGAACGAGTAGTCGTGGGCGCAGGTGACGAGCGGGTGCACGTTGGCCAAGGCGTGACACGGACGGGCCCGGGCAGCGGCGTGGGAGATCGGCTGGTTGACGCCGACGGCCACGACGGCCGCCACCGGGGCCCAGGCGGCCGAGGCGACCGCTGATGGAGGGTTCGTCCCTCGGCGCCCCCGCAGCCACGCTCCGGCCACGCAGGCCGCCAGCAGCGCGAGGCCGATGTAGACCGCGTAGAGCTTCATGAACTCGTGCAGCCACCCGGTGTGGGCGGCGAACCGGTTCACGTCGCGGAACAGGCGGGCGTCGAGACTGCGCAACTGGGTCCCTCCCCTGAGTGGCTCGGAAGAGACTAGGGCCGGACGGGCCAGGACCGATCCGCCGTTAGGCTCCGGACACCGAATCGGGAGGTCTGCATGGCCGACTCCAAGGTCGCCCTCACCACCGGTGCCAACTCGGGTATCGGGCTCGCCACCGTCCTGGAGCTGGCCCGCCGCGGCTTTCGGTCGGTCGGCTCGGTGCGCGGGGAGGCCAAGGCCGAGGCGGTGGCCAAGGCGGCCGCCGACGCCGGCGTCCAGGTCGAGACTGTCCTGCTCGACGTGACCGACCCCGAGGGATGCGCCGAAGTCGTCGATCGTCTGCGCCCCGCCGTCGTGGTGAACAACGCCGGCTATTCCGCCACGGGCGCCATCGAGGACGTGGACGACGAAGAAGCTCGTCAGGCCTTCGAGACGATGGTGCTGGCGCCCATGCGGATGGCCCGCCTGGCCCTGCCCCACATGAGGCAGGGCGGGGGCGGCCGCATAGTCAACGTGTCGTCCATCTACGGCATCGCCACCACGCCGTTGACCGGCTGGTACCAGGCGTGCAAGCACGCTCTCGAGGCGCTCTCGGACGCCCTCCGGGCCGAGGCGGCCGGGTCAGGCGTCAAGGTGGTCCTGGTGGAGCCGGGGGGGTTCCGCACGGGCATCTGGGAGGAAGCCGAGCGCGAGGTCCAGCGCCGGGCCGGGTCGCGCTACGAACCCGGTTACCGCCGCATCCTGACCGGCACCCGCCTGGCTCAGCCGGTGATGG
Organism: Actinomycetota bacterium; assembly: GCA_021325435.1. Taxonomy (GTDB): domain Bacteria; phylum Actinomycetota; class Acidimicrobiia; order Acidimicrobiales; family JAJPHE01; genus JAJPHE01. The sequence continues at coordinate 24,329 of JAJPHE010000160.1, forward strand.
GAGAACCGGCCCAGGTCGCCCGGGTGATCGGCCGGGCGGCCACGGCCCGCCTGCCCCGGGCCCGCTACCTCGTCGGCTACGACGCCCAGGCCCTCGCCGTGGTCCAGCGGTTGACGCCCACCGCCGTCAAGGACCGGGTCTCGCGCCTCGTGCTCGGGCTCTAGGAGGTGGGGGCGCGCATCGGCCTCGTGCTCGGGGCGGGCGGCGTGGTGGGCCACGCCTTCCATGCCGGAGTGCTGTCGACGCTGGCCGAGGAGGTCGGCTTCGATCCCCGCCGGGCCGAGCTGATCGTCGGCACCTCGGCCGGCTCGAGCGTTGCCGCCCTGCTCCGGGCGGGGGTGTCGGCGTCCGACCTGGCCGCCCGGGCCATGGGCCGACCGCTGTCCGCCGAGGGTGCCCGGGTGCTGGGCCAGGCCGGGTCCACCTCGTCGGCCCGCATCTCCGACCTGCCTCAGCCCCGCCGCTTTCGCATCGGGTTGGCTTCGCCCGGGCTTCTCGCCCGGACGGTCACCCGACCGTGGGAGGCCCGGCTGGGCACCCTGGCCGCCGCCGTGCTGCCGGCCGGGCCGGTCCCGACCGACGTCGTCAGCTCCTGGCTCGGCCCGATCTTCGGTGACCGATGGCCGCCGGGGATGTGGGTCTGCGCCGTCGACCTGGCCGACGGCCGGCGGGTGGTGTTCGGCGGGCCCCGGTCGCCCGCGGCCAGGGTCGCCGAGGCGGTGGCGGCGTCGTGTGCCATCCCCGGGTTCTTCTCGCCCGTGTCCATCGGCGGCCGGCGTTACGTCGACGGAGGCGCCCACTCGCCCACCAACGCCGATCTGATGGCGGGGGAGGGCTTCGACCTGGTGGTCGTCAGCTCTCCCATGTCGGCAGCCCGGCCCCTGGGCGGCGGGCTCGGCCTGGCCGGGCGTCGGTTAGCCCGGATGGCCCTGGGAACCGAGGTGGCGGCGGTGCGGCGCGGGGGCACGCCGGTCCTGGCGTTCCAACCGACGGCGGAGGACCGGGCGGTGATGGGGGTCAACGCCATGGACCCCGGGCGCCGCCACGGCGTCACCGTCCAGGCCCGGACGTCGACCCGGCGTCGCCTGGCCCGGGCCGACCTCGCCGACCGCCTCGACATCCTGGCCCAGGCCTGAGGGCCGCGATCGAGCCGGTCAGACCCTCTCGGACTCGGCCGCCTCAGCCGGGCGTCGCCACCACCGCAGCCCGGCCCAGGCAAGGCCCACCACCACGAGAACGGCGATCACGTAGGTAGCCGGCTGGAAACCGTGGGACACGCCCCGCCAGTGCGAGGCCAACGCGTACCCGGTCAGCGCCAGGCCGAAGTCCCACGCCAGGCAGCCCGGCACGGTGAACAGGGTGAACCGCCAGAACGGCATCTCGGCCACCCCCGCCGGGAGGCTGATGAACGTCCGCACGATCGGTATCACCCGCCCGAATAGCACCGCCGGCTCCCCCCGACGGCGGAACCACCCCTCGGCCCGGTCGAGCTCATGGGCCCGCACCCTCACCAACCGGCCCCAGCGCTCGATGAGGGGACGTCCGCCGGCCCGGCCCACCCAGTAGGCGATCCACGACCCCACGACGTTGCCGGCGGCGCCGAGAAGGCCCACGATCCCCACCTCGAGGTGACGGTGGGAATGGGCCACGCCCGACAGCAACGCCCCGCTCGACAACGCCCCGCCGAACAGCATGATCGCCTCGGAGGGGATCGGGATGCAGGCCGATTCGGCGATCATCAGGACGAACACGGCGAGGTAGCCGTAGCTCAGGATGTTGCTGGTTACGAAGTGCTCCAAGGGGCCTCCGCCGGAGATCGAAGGGGGATGACACTACGGGAGCGTCCGGTACGATGGCGGGAGCACACCTGAGTGGTGTCTGAGAGCCGGCCTGCGGGCCCGACCCCGAGGAGGTGACACGGGTGCGAAGAGGTGAACCCCCGAGTAGTCCCCACGCGCCCCGGCCCTCCTGGGAGCTGGCCTGACGTACTGACCGGTCGCCCGCCCTGGGAGGGAAGCAACAACCACCCACGATCCAGGAAGCGGAGGCTCCCATGTCACGTCGCCCTGGCCTCCCGGCGCCCCGTTTGAGGGCGCGTCGCACGGAGAGGCTCCTTGCCACCAGGCAGGTCCGCGAAGCCATCGTCTCTCTGGCCGGCCTGATGGGCCGGCCGGTGGTCAACCAGGGCGGCGCCGAGATCGGCCGCCTGCACGACATCGTCGTGCGCTGGTCCGACGACGAGCTGTACCCACCGGTCACCGGTCTCGTCGTGCGCGTCGGACGTCGCCTGGCCTTCGTGGACGCCGGCGCCATCGAGCGCTTCACCCACGGAGACGTGTGCCTGCGATCATCCCGACTGGACCTGCGCGACTACCAGCGCCGGCCCGGGGAGGTGCTGATCGCCAAGGACCTGCTCGACCACCAGCTCGTCGACGTGGACGGGGTGCAGGTCGTTCGGGCCTCGGATCTCTACCTGGCCAACGTCAGGGGGCGGCTCCGCCTCGTCGGTGTCGACGTCAGCGTCAACTCGCTGGTGCGCCGGCTCGGGCCGGCCCGGTGGCGGACCCGGCCGACGCCCGGCCGGGTCATCGACTGGGCCGCCATCCAGCCGTTCGGCGACGGAACCAACCTGGTCCGCCTGCGCACCTCCCACGAGGGACTCCACCGGCTCCGCCCCGGCGAGCTGGCCGACCTGTTGGAGGACCTCGGGCGGCCCGCCCGCCAGGAGCTGCTGGCCCACCTGGACCCCGAGCAGGCTGCGGACGCCCTCGAGGAGATGGACCCCGAAGAGCTCGAGGCCCTCCTGCGCGAGGCCCCGCCGGAGCAGGCCGCCGAGCTGGTGGCCTCGATGGAGCCGGACGAGGCGGTGGATGCGCTGCGTGACCTCGGCGAGGCCGAGCGCGAGGAGCTGCTGGCCAACATGCCCGCTGATGTGGCCGACCAGCTGACCGAGCTGCTCGATTATCCGGCCGACAGCGCCGGGGGGATCATGACGACGATCGTCGTCACGGCCGGGTTGGACGAGAACGTGGACAGCGTCTGCCAAAGGTTGCGCGACGTGCGTGAGCATCGCGGCGACCTCGACGCCGTCGCCGTCGTGGACCCCGAGGGCCGTTTCCTCGGGGACCTTCCCCTCTACGATCTGGCGGTGGCCGACCGTCTCACCCCTGTCGCCGAGCTCCTCGTCGACACCACGCCGGTGACGGTGAAGCCCGACGCGCCGCTGCGCGACGTGGCCGCTCATCTGGTCGAGGCCCGTCAGCTGTCGATCGTGGTGGTCGACGACGAGGGACGGCCCCAGGGCCGAATCCTCGCCGACGACATGGTCGACGCTCTGCTGCCCGAGCGCGGCCGGTTGCACTTCCCGAGGCTGCTCCAGTGAGCGTGCCATGGCCAGCCCCGTCACGCAGGAGCGACGTTCCGGTCGGCTGGCCGGACCGGCGCGGGCCCTGGCCGGGGCGAGGGTCAGCGCCGGGGGCCGGGCCCGGCAGCTGCTGGCTTACGCGGCGTTCGCCGGCCCGGGGCTGATCGCCGCCAACGCCGGCAACGACGCCGGGGGCATCGCCACCTACGCGTCGGCTGGTAGCCAGTTCCGCTACCGGACCCTGTTCTTCATGGTGCTGGTCACCATCGGGCTGGTCGTAGTGCAGGAGATGTCCACCAGGCTGGGCGCCTTCACCGGCAAGGGGCTGGCCGCCCTCATCCGCGAGGAGTTCTCCATCCGGCTGGCCACCTTCGCCCTTGGCTGCCTTCTGCTGGCCAACCTCGGCTTGGTCGTCACCGAGTTCGCCGGCGTCGGCGCCGCCTTCGAGTTGTTCGGAGTGCCGCGCTACCTCACCGTGCCGATCGCCGCCGTCGCCATCTGGGCCCTCGTCCTGTTCGGTTCCTACCGCTACGCCGAGCGGATCTTCCTGGTGCTCTCGCTGGCGTTTCTCACCTACCCGATCGCCGCTGTCCTCGGCCACCCGCATTGGGGGCAGGTGGCGTCCGACACCGTTCTGCCCCACTTCCTCGGCAGCCGCGACTTCGTCCTGCTGGGGGTGGCGCTCATCGGTACCACGATCAGCCCTTACATGCAGCTTTACGCCGCCGCCGGAGTCGTCGACCGCGGCATCGGCCCCGACGAGTACCGCTACGAGCGCATCGACGCCGTGTCCGGCGCCATTTTCGCCAACGTCGTGTCCATGTTCATCATCATCGCCACCGCCGCCGCCATCGGGGGGCACGGACCCCTCAACTCGGCCAAGGAGGCGGCCCAGGCGTTGCGTCCTGTGGCCGGGCCCGGGGCGACGCTGCTGTTCGGCATGGGCCTGCTCGGCGCCTCGGCCCTGGCCGGGGCGGTGGTGCCCCTCTCGACGGCCTACGCCGTGTCCGAAGCGGTCGGCGCCGAACGCTCCGTGTCGCGCAGGTTCAACGAGGCGCCGGTGCTCCTCGGCCTGTTCACCGGGCAAATCGTGGTGGGAGCAGCGGTCGCCCTGATCCCGTTCAACCTGATCCACCTGCTGATCGGAACCCAGGTCCTCCAGGGATTGGTGACCCCGGTCTTCCTGACGTTCATCCTCGTCCTGGCCAACCGCCGAGACGTCCTCGGCGATGCGGCCAACGGTCGAACTTTCCGAAAGGTGGCCTTCGTGACGGTCCTGGCCGTGGGCGGCCTGTCCCTGGTGCTCCTCGGCCAGACGGTGCTCGGCTGGCTAGGACTGGTCCACTGACGCGGCCTCGGCGGCCACCGAGCCCGCTTGACCGGGGAGTCAACTTCGGAGGAGGCTTCCCGGCCATGAAACGGACGGGGGAGGGGCTGCGCATCGCCTTCCTCGCCTATCGGGGGAACCCCCATTCCGGCGGACAGGGCGTCTACACCCGCTACCTGACCTCCGAGCTCACCGCCCTCGGCCACCACGTCGAGGTGTTCGGCGGCCAGCCCTACCCGGTCCTCGAGGACGGGGTGCGACTGGTGCCGGTGCCGAGCCTGGACCTCTACCGCAAGCCGGACCCCTTCCGCATCCCCCGCCCCCACGAGTTCCGCCAGGGCGTGGACTTTCTGGAGTTCGGCCTGATGTGCACCGCCGGCTTTCCCGAACCGCTCACCTTCAGCCTGCGGGCCCGCAAGGTGCTGGCCGCCCGCCGCCACGAGTTCGACCTGGTGCACGACAACCAGTGCCTGGGACGCGGGTTGCTCGGCATGCTGGACGACGGTTGGCCTCTCTTGGCCACCCTGCACCATCCGATCACCGTCGACCGCGATCTGGAGCTGGCCCACGCCCGCACCCTCCGCCGCAAGCTGACCCTGCGGCGCTGGTACGGGTTCCTCGGCATGCAGTGCCGGGTCGCTCGCCAGCTCCCCCGTATCGTCACCGTGTCCGAGTCGTCGAGGAACGACATCGCCTCCCAGATGGGCGTGGCGGGCGATCGCCTGTCGATCGTCCCTGTCGGCGTAGACCACCAACGCTTCCGGCCCATGCCGCAGGTGGCTCGGGTGCCGGGCCGGCTCATGACCACCGCCAGCGCCGACGTGCCGCTCAAGGGCCTGGTGCCCCTGCTCGAGGCGTTGGCCAAGGTGCGCACCGAGCGCCACGCCGAGCTGGTTGTGATCGGCTCGCCCCGTCCGGAGAGCCGGGTCGGCGAGACCATCGACCGGCTCGGGCTGCACGACGCCGTTCGCTTCGTCAGCGGGGTGAGCGACGAGGAGCTCGTCCGGCTGTACGCCGAGGCGGAGGCCGCCGTGGTCCCCTCGCTGTACGAGGGTTTCTCCCTGCCCGCCGTCGAGGCCATGGCCTGCGGCGTGTGCCTGGTGGCGACGACGGGCGGCGCCCTGCCCGAGGTGGTCGGGCGCAGCGGCGAGACCGGCCTGCTGGTTCCCCCCGGCGACCCGGGAGCGCTGGCTCTGGCGCTCAGTCGGGTGCTGGACGAGCCCGAGCTGCGGGCCCGGCTGGGGGCGGCCGGTCGGGCCCGGGTCCTCGAGCGCTTCACGTGGCGGGCTACCGCCGCCGGCACCGCCGAGATATACGCCGAGATGATGGAGGAGCGGGCGGCGGCGTGCTGACCGTGCGCTACGACCGGCTGGGATTGCGGCCCGGCGATCGCGTCCTCGACCTTGGTTGCGGGGCCGGCCGCCACGCCTACGAGTCGATGCGCCGGGGGGCGACCGTCATCGCTCTCGACGCCAGCGACTCCGAGCTCAAAGACGTCGCCGGCACCATGGCGGCCCTCATCGAGCAGGGTGAGGGCCCGGGTGGGGGAGGGGTGGTCAACGGTGACGGGCTGCACCTGCCGTTCCCCGACTCCTCCTTCGACCGGATCATCGCCGCTGAGGTGCTCGAGCACATCCCCGCCGACACCGGCGCCATCGGCGAGCTGGCCCGCGTCCTGCGTCCCGGCGGCACCATGGCCGTCACCGTGCCCCGCTTCGGTCCCGAGCTGGTGAACTGGGTTCTGTCGGACGCTTACCACTCGGTCGAGGGTGGTCACGTCCGCATCTACCGGCGCTCGGCCCTCGGCGCCCGGCTGGCGGCGGCCGGTCTGCGGGTCACCGGCTCCCACCACGCCCACGCCCTGCACACCCCGTACTGGTGGCTGCGGTGCGCGGTCGGGGTCGACCGGGCCGATCACCCCGTAGTGTCGGCCTACCACCGGCTGTTGGTCTGGGACATCGTGTCGGCCCCGCCCGTCACCCGGGTGGCCGACCGGCTGCTGAATCCGCTGATGGGCAAGAGCCTCGTGGTCTACGTGGAGAAGCCGGCATGAGCCGGCCGCCGCTGCCGGCCGTGCCCGGCGTCATCAGCGCCGACCAGGTGGCCCAGACCGCCGACTCGATCGCCGCCGTGCAACTGCCGTCCGGCATGATCCCCTGGTTCCCTGGCGGCCACGCCGATCCGTGGAACCACGTCGAAGCGGCGATGGCGCTCACCGTCGCCGGGCGCCTGGCCGAGGCCGAGGACGCCTACGCCTGGCTGCGCGACGCCCAACACGCCGACGGCTGGTGGTGCACCTACTACCTGGCCGAGGGGGTGGAGGAGCCCCGCCGCGACACCAACGTGATCTCCTACGTGGCCACCGGCTGCTGGCACCACTACCTGTCGACCGGCGACCGCGGGTTCCTCGAGTGGGCGTGGCCCATGGTCCGTTCCGCCGTCAGCTTCGCTCTGCGCTACCAGCTTCCCGGGGGCGAGCTCATCTGGTCGGTCGACCCCGACGGCACCCCCGGCCGTTTCGCCCTGCTCACCGGCACGGCCTCGGCCTACTTCAGCGTGCGCTGCGCCATCGCCATCGCCGAGGAGCTCGGCGACGACCAGCCCGAGTGGGAGCTGGCCGCCGGCCGGCTGGCCCACTCCGTGGCCCGCCGTCCCGACGCCTTCGAGCCCAAGGAGCGTTGGGCGATGGACTGGTATTACCCGGTGCTGTGCGGCGCCCTGTCCGGCGCCGCCGGCCGAGCCCGCATCTCGGAGCGCTGGGGTGAGTTCGTGATGAACGACCGGGGGGTGCGCTGTGTGTCGGACCGGCCCTGGGTGACGGCGGCGGAGACCGCCGAGTGTGTCCTGACGCTGGACGCCCTCGGGTGGCGCGAGGACGCCGTCCGTCTCCTGTCCTGGGTCCAGAGCCTGCGCGACGTCGACGGGTCGTACTGGACGGGACGGGTCTACCCCGAGCGGGCCAACTTCCCCGGCGGCGAGCGCAGCACCTACACCGCCGCCGCCATCGTGCTGGCCGCCAACGCCCTCGGGGGCAGCGGGCCGGCCGCCGGTCTGTTCCGCGGCGAGCAGCTGCCGGTCGGGGTCGAGTTCCTCGAGCCGGCCCTCGACGGCTCGGAAGCCGACCCGGCCCAGCACCCCTAGTCGCTGGTCTCCCGACGGGCGGTCGGGCCCGGCCTACTGGCCCGGTCCCACCCGGCGCAGCACCCGCAGGCTTCCGCACCCCGGCTCCTCCTCGAACCCACCGGAGGAGCGGGCCCGGGTGAACAGCTCCCAGGGGGGCCGACCGCCCTGGGCGGGATCCTCGAACACGTCGTGGATGGCCAGCAGGCCGCCGACGGCCAGATGGGGGGTCCAGCCGTGATAATCGGCCCAGGCCGGCTCCTCCCCGTGGCCGCCGTCGATGAACAGCAGCGACAGGGGGGTGGCCCAATGGGCGGCGATCGCCGGTGAGTCCCCGACGACCGCCACCACCACGTCCTCGAGCCGGGCCTCCTCCATGGTGCGGCGAAAGGTGGGCAGGGTGTCCATCCGCCCGGTGCGAGAGTCGACCAGGGTGGGGTCATGGTGCTCCCATCCGGCCTGGTTCTCCTCCGAGCCCCGATGGTGGTCGACGGTGAACAGCACCGACCCCCCGGACCGGGCCGCCGCCCCCAGGTAGATGGCCGACTTGCCGCAGTAGGTGCCCACCTCCAGCAGCGGCCCCAGGCCCCCCCGGGCCGCCCGCAACCCGGCTCGGTAGAGGGCGGCGCCCTCGTCGTCGGGCATGAACCCCTTGGCCGCCCGGGCGCACGACAGGAGGAACGGGTCGATCACCTGACCTTCGTCGTCGGTCACTGCTCCTCCCTACGATGGGCCGGTGACGCTGTTTCCGGAGCCGGCGTCGGTACGCCGGCTCAGCCTGGTCCGTCTCTCCAGTGAGTTGGCCCGCTCGGCCGCCGGGCTCGGGCGGGTATCGGTGGAGGGCGAGGTGGTGCGGCCGAGGACCCTACCGTCCGGGCGCACCTGGTTCACGCTGCGCGACCGGGCGGCCCAGATCAGCGTGACCGTCCCGGGTGGGCGGGCGGCCCGGGCCCGGGTGGTGCACGGGGAGCGGGTGGCCGTCACCGCCTCGGTCTCCTACTCGCCGGAGCGAGGACAGCTCTTCCTCGCCGCCGAGGAGGTGGTGCCGGTCGGCGCCGGCGCCATCGCCGCCCACCTCGCCGACGTCCGGGCCCGGCTGGCCGCCGCCGGCCTCCTCGACCGGCCCCGCCGCCCGTTGCCGGCCCTGCCGGCGGCGGTGGGCGTGGTGTGCGGGGCCGACGCCGCCGTGCGGGGCGACATCGAGTCGGTGGTGGCCGACCGGTTCCCCGGCTACCCCGTCCGCTTCGCCGAGGTCAGCGTGTCGGGCCCCATGGCTGCCGATTCGATCGCCTCCGCCCTGCGGGCCCTGCAGGGCGACCCCGACGTGGAGGTGGTGATCCTCGCCCGCGGCGGCGGTGACGCCGCCCAGCTGCTCCCGTTCAGCGACGAGGAGCTCTGTCGGGCGATCGGGGCGGCGCGGGTGCCCGTCGTGACCGCCATCGGCCACGAGGGTGACCGTCCGTTGTGCGACGAGGTGGCCGACCTGCGCTTCCCGACACCGTCGCTGGCGGCGGCGGCGGTGATACCCGACCGCCGTGGCCTGCAGGCCCGTCTCGAGGACCTGGCCGCCCGGGCCGGGTCGGCGGTGGACGCGGCGTCGGTCGCCGCCCGGCAGCGGGTGGCGGCAGCCGATCCGTCGGCCGCCCTCGACGCCGCCCTGGTCCTGGCCCGGGGCCGGATGGACGCGGCCGGTCGACGCCTGCTGATGGCCGACCCCGGCCGGCGGGTCACCGACGCCGCTCGCCTGCTGGCCCGCATCGACCGCCAGTCCGGCATGACCCACCGGCTGCGTCGGGCCCGGGCCCAGCTGGCCGACCGGGGCCGGACGCTGCACGCCCTCGACCCCGCTCGGGTGCTGCAGCGCGGCTACGCCGTGGTCCGCTCCGGTGGCGCGGTGGTCCGTTCGGCCCAGCAGGTGACGGCGGGCGATCCCCTCGAGGTCGAGTTGGCCGAAGGCCGCCTCGACGCCGTGGTCCGGGGGCAGGCATGACCGAGCCCCGCCCCGACCTCGGATCGCTCACCTTCGAGCAGCTGCTCGAGGAGCTCGAGTCCCTCACCGCCCAGATGGCCACCGGCGATGTGGGCATCGAGGAGGCCGCCGACCTCTACGAGCGGGCCGGTCAGGTCTACCGGGCGGCGGCCGACCGCCTCGAGGCGGTGCAGGCCCGAATCGATCGCCTCAGATCGGATCAGTCGGGGAGCTGAGCGGCGATGCGGCCGGACTGACGGCGGGCGAAGGCCACGTTCACGTCGAGCCGGTCGAGGATCTGGGCGAGGGTCTGCTGCCCCGACCGGATCGGGTGGGCGTCGAAGAACCCGCGGATGTCGGTGGCCAGGGCGGACTGGCACAGGGCGGAGAGCCCCTCGAGCATGCGCACGATCGAGTTCTGGGGCAGGCGCTCGACGATCGGGTCCCAGTTCTGCTTGAGGAAGGACCAAGCTTCGGGACCGCCCACCCGGTTGGCCAGCAGCACCGACAGCAGGTACGGCGCGTTCTGGGTGCGCACCTCGTCGAGGGACATGCGCAGCGTCCGCCCCACCAGCCCGAGGTCCTGGAAGCCGCCGAGGGCGTAGAGGTAGCGCACCTCCTCTTGAGGGGTGGCCGGGTGCCGGAACCGGTCGAGGAAGTCCTCGTACTCGCTGGCCGAGCCGGTCCAGGCCACCACCGACACCACCGCGGCCAACAGGTCGGGGTCGATGGCGGAGCGGTCGATCAGGGCCCGCTTGTGGAGCTCGGCGCAGCGTCCCCGCACCTCGTCGTCGGCGCCGGTCGTGCCCAGCGCCCCCACCAGCGTCGCTCGCAGGGTGCCGACCTTGTCGGCCTCGCCCGGACGGGTGTCCCAGCCGAGGCGGTCGAGGGCCGGCCCCGCCACCCGGCGGATGAAGGCTTCGACCGCCGCCCGCTCGGGGCCGTCGGTCACCCGGTGCAGGAAGTCGAGCGGGTTGAGCGCCGCGCTCCAGACCGAGGGGTCGTCGTCCGCACCGATGCGGGCGGTCAGGGCCAGGAAGTCCCCCAGCGGGGCGGCGTCGGCCAGGGCCAAAGCCCAGCTGTCGGACAGGAGGTTGAAGCGCTCCAACGGGTCGAGCTGGTCGAGTTGCCCGGCGAGGGCGGTGAACAGGTCGGCGCCGTAGCGGACGCGGTAGAAGCCCCATCCCCCCGAGTTGACGACCGCCCAGTCGGGCCGCCCGCCCAGATCGATCTCGGCCGAGGTCCCGGACAACAGGACCCGGTGGTCGCCGACCCGGCCGCCGACCGAGGCCCGGACCAGGACGGGGACGCTCCAGCGGGTGGCGTCATCACCGCCCAGGTAGGCGAAGCGCTGCTGGGACAGGGACAGCCCCCGCTCGGTCGCCGCCCCCGACACCAAGGGGTTGCCGGCCTGGAAGATCCAGCTGTCCATCGTCGAGCGCACCGGTTCTCCGGTGGCCTCCTCGATGGCGTCCCAGAGGTCGGTGGTCTCGGCGTTGCCGTGGCTGTGGGCGGTCAGGTAGCGGTTGATGCCCCGCCGAAAGTCGTCCTCGCCCAGGTAGCGCTCCATCATGCGCAGCACCCCGGCGCCCTTCTGGTAGGTGAGGGTGTCGAACATGCCCTCCGCCTCCTCGGGGCGGGCCACGGGGAACTCGATGGCCCGCGTCGACGGCAAGCCGTCGATCGACATGGCCGCCCCCCGGCTCAGCCCGAAGGTCACCCAGCGGTCCCACTCCGGCCGGTAGGCGTCGACGCAGAGCAGCTCCATGAAGGTGGCGAACGCCTCGTTGAGCCACAACCCGTTCCACCATCTCATCGTCACCAGATCGCCGAACCACATGTGGGCGATCTCGTGGGCGATGACGTCGGCGACCCGCTCGAGCTCGATGTGGGAGGCGGCGTTGCGGTCGATGAGCAGCAGCGACTCGCGGAAGGTGACCGCCCCCAGATTCTCCATGGCGCCGAAGGCGAAGTCGGGTAGCGCCACCAGGTCGAGCTTGGACGCCGGATATGGGATGCCGAACCAGTTGGCGAAGAAGCGCAGGGCGTGGGCGCCGACCTCGAGGGCGAAGTCGCACAGATGTCCCTTGCCCGGAACGTGCACGACGCGAAGGCTCACCCCGTCGACGTCGACCGGGTCGCAGGTCTCCAGCGGTCCGATGATGAACGCCACCAGGTAGGTGGACATCTTCATGGTGTCGGCGAAGCGGATGACCGAGCCCCCGTCGGGGCGGCGGTCGCGCCCGACCTCGGGTGAGTTGGACACCGCCGTCAGCCCCGGCCCGACGCTGAGGGTTATGGAGAACACCGCCTTGCGGTCGGGCTCGTCCCAGCACGGGAAGGCCCGGCGGGCGTCGGTCGCCTCGAACTGGGTGGCGGCGATCACCCGTTCATCGCCGTCGGCGTCCTGGTAGGTGCTGCGGTACAGGCCACGGAGCTTGTCGTTGATCGACCCGGCGAAGGAGAGCAGCAGGGTGGCGGGGCCGGCCGGGGCCTCCCCCTCGAGGCGGAGGATGACTCGTTCCTCGTCCTCGTCGAAGGCGACGGAGGCGTCCAGCTGGGCACCGTCTTGGCAGACCAGGCGGGCTTGGGCGACCTCGAGCTCGGCCGCGTTGAGGACGAGCTCGCCGGTCGGTTCGTGGATCTGCAGCGACACTCGTTCGGTGCCCGTGAAGGTCGCACGGTCGAGGTCGGGGACGATCTCGATCTCGTAGCGGTCCGGCTCGATCGTGCGCGGGAGCCGGTAGGGCGGGGTGTCGGTCATGGCACCCTCAAGCTAATTTGCGGCGGCGGGTTCCGTCCGGACGTGCCCGATAGTGGCACCGGGTGCCCGCCGGCGGAAGGCTCGGAGAGGGCGGCGGCTGCCGCTAGCGTCCCCGCCCGTGTCCCCTCCCTACGACGTGGTCGCCGTCGGGCACGCCATCGTCGACGTGGTCGTCGCCGTGGAGGCGGAGGAACTGGCCGCCACCGGGCTGACGCCCGGGACGATGACCCTGATCGGGGAAGAGGAAGCCGAGCGGCTGTACGCCGCCGGGGCGGCGGGCCGCGAGGTCGCCGGTGGGTCGGCCGCCAACACGGCCGTCGGCGTGGCCTCCCTCGGTGGGTCGGCGGCCTTCGTCGGTCGGGTGGGCGACGACCGGCTGGGCAAGGTCTTCGTCGACGATCTGGCCGCCGTCGGCGTCGACTTCGACACCCCTCCGGCGGCCGATGTGGACGGCACCGGGCGCTGCATCGTCTTCGTCACCCCCGACGGTGAGCGCACCATGCGCACCTATCTCGGCGCCGGCCCCCACATTGGCGAGGACTGTGTCGACGAGGCTCTCATCGGCGGTGCTCGCCTGGTGTATCTCGAGGGTTACCTCTGGGATGCGGCCTCGGCCGCCGCCGCCGTGGGGCGGGCCATCTCGCTCTCCAGGCGCTCGGGGGCGCAACTGGCCCTTTCGCTGTCGGATCCGGGTTGTGTGGAGCGCCATCGCGAGGAGCTGTCCGAGTTGCTCACCGCCGGCGCCGTCGACGTGCTCTTCGCCAACGAGGCGGAGATCGTCGAGCTCCTCGGCGCCGATGGCTTCGACTCTGCCGTCGAGGAGGTCGGACGCCTGTGCCCGGTCGCCGCCCTGACCCGGGGCGAGCTCGGCTCGGTGGTCGTCACCGCCGCCGGAACCACCGCGGTACCGGCCCATCCGCCCCGGCGGGTGGTGGACACCACCGGCGCCGGAGACCTCTACGCCGCCGGCTTCCTGTACGGGATGTGCCGCCACCTGCCCCCCGAGGCCTGCGCCCGGCTGGGCGGGCTGGCCGCGGCCGAGGTCATCTCCGTCCTCGGCGGCCGGCCCCATGCGAGGCTGGCCGACCTGGCCGCCAAGTCCGGGCTGGTCTGAGCGGCGGCCCAGGTCTGCTGCCCCCGGCGGCGGGGGCCCGGTACGGTGAGCCGGTGACCGCCGCCAACCCGTGGCTCGAGCGCCGGGTCCTCGCCTACGCCCACCAAGGCGGTGCCCGCGAGGCGCCTTCCAGCACGCTCTACGCCATGCACCGCGCCCTCGAGGCCGGGGCGACGGCCCTCGAGATGGACGTGCACGCCACCGCCGACGGGGAGCTGGTCGTGTGCCACGACTCGACCGTCGACCGCACGACCGACGGAACCGGCCCCATCGCCGCACTGACCCTCGACGCTCTGCGGCGGCTGGACAACGCCTACTGGTTCGTTCCGGGCGAGGTGGCGGTGCGGGGCCGACCAGCGACCGACTACCCGTTGCGGGGCCGGGCGCCTGACGACGCCCAGCTGCGGATCCCGACCCTCCGTGAGGTGTTGGAGGAGTTCCCGACCACCTTCCTCAACCTGGACATCAAACAGACGGCGCCGAACGTGTCCCCCTACGAGGCGGCCCTGGCCCGCCTCCTCGCCGAGCACGACCGGACCGACGACGTCATCGTCGCCTCCTTCCATGACGCCGCCACCCAGGCCTTCTCGGCAGTCTCGCCTCAGGTGGGAACGTCGCCCGGCACGCTCGGCGTCGGCGCCTTCTTCGCCGCCGTGCGCAAGGGGGTCGAGCCACCGGCGGTTGAGAGTTTTCGCGCCCTGCAGGTTCCCGTCCGGTTCGGGACGACCGTCATCGTCGACGAGGAGTTCGTGGGCGGCGCCCACGCCCACGGGCTGGCTGTGCACGTGTGGACCATCGACGACCCCGACGAGATGGGCCGCCTCGTCGACCTCGGCGTCGACGGCATCATGTCCGACGTCCCGTCGGTGCTGGCCAAGGTCCTGGACGACCGGGGGGCCACCTTCCGCGCCGGGCGGTGAGGAGCTCCGTTAGGGACGCAGCCCCCGCGCCGTGGGCCCCGGGGCCCGCAGCGGCGCGGCCAGCCCGGCGAACTCGCACAGCAGCCGCCTGGTGTCGCGGGGGTCGATGATCTCCTCGACGAGGAAGGCCTCCGCCGTCCGGAAGGGGGAGCGGACCAGGTTCATGCGCTCCTCGATCTCGGCGCGGAGGGCGTCGGGGTCCTCCGCCTCCTCCAGCTGGGCCCGGAAGGCCGCTTCGATCCCTCCCTCGAGGGGCAGCGAGCCCCAGTCGCCCGAGGGCCACGCGTACCGGTAGGACAGCCGCGAGGCGTTCTGGTGGGCGGCGCCGGCCACCCCGAACACCCGGCGCAGGATGACCGAGCACCACGGGACCCGCGCTTGGTAGACGGCGGCGAGGGCGCGCGAGCCGTAACGGATGGTGGCGGCCTGCTCGGCCTGGGTGCCGATCACGAACCCCGGCTGGTCCACCAGGTGGACGACGGGCAGGTGGAAGGTGTCGGCCAGGTCCACGAAGCGGGTGACCTTCTCGGAGGCGGACGCCGTCCAGCCGCCGCCGTACTGGTAGGGGTCAGAGGCCAGTAGGGCCACCGGCCAGCCGTCCAGCCGGGCCAGCCCGGTGACGGCCGACCGCCCCCACAACCGTCCCATCTCGAGAAAGGAGCCCCGGTCGAACAAGGCCTCGATGATCGGGCGGATCTTGTAGGCCTGGCGCCGCGAGCGGGGAACGGCCCCGATCAGCCACTCGTCGCCCCGCTGGGGGTCGTCGGTCGGCTCCGCCCGGGGGGGCAGCTCCCAGACTGATGGGGGCAGGTAGGAGAGGAAGCGCCGGGTGGCGGCGAAAGCTTCGTCCTCCGAGGAGACCTCGTCGTCCACCGCGCCGTTGCGGGCGTGGATGTGGCTGCCGCCGAGCTGTTCCTTGTCGACCTGCTCGCCGAGGCGGGCCACCACGGGCGGACCGGCCACGAAGACCTGGGACGTCCCCCGGACCATCACCGAGTAGTGGCTGCTGACCACCCGGGCCGCCCCCAACCCGGCCACCGAACCGAGGGCCAGGGCCACGACCGGAACCGACGCCAGGTTGTCGACCACCCACTCCCATCCGGGATTGGCCGGCACGTAGGTCCGTCCCGTCTGGTCGAGCGACTTGACCGAGCCCCCGCCTCCCGTGCCGTCCACGAGGCGTACGATCGGTATGCGCAGCTCGTTGGCCATCTGCTCGGCCATCACCTGCTTCTGGAAGATGGAGGCGTCGGCCGCTCCGCCCCGCACCGTGAAGTCGTCGCCTCCCACCACAACCGGGCGCCCGTCGATACGGCCGCGGCCCATCACGAAGTTCGCCGGCATGAAGTCCGTCAGTTGGGACCCCTCGTAGGTGGCCTTGCCGGCCAGGGCGCCGATCTCGTGGAAGCTGCCCGGGTCGAGGAGGGCGTCGATCCGCTGGCGCACGGTCAGCTTGCCGCCGGCGTGCTGGCGGGCGACCTTGTCGGGTCCCCCCATGCGCTGGGCCAGCTCCACCCGGCGGGCGAGCTCGTCGACCTCAGGCTGCCAGCTGTCCGTCACGCCGTACCCGGCTGGCTCATGAAGGCCAGCTCCACCGAGGACCCGCACGCCCGGTCGACGGTGGCGATCGAGCGCCCGGGCTGGAGGGCGGGGCGTACCGGGCGGAGGCGGTCGCCCAGGAGGGCGGCCGTCGCCTCTATGTCGCCCACGGTTATGGCCAGGCCCCAGAACCGGGGCGGGCCGTCCCCGCCCGCTTCGACCACCTCGAGGATCGTCTCGCCGATCCGGAAGAAGGCCATCGACATGGGTCGGGCCCCGTCGGGCGAGCGGCGGCGTCGCAGCAGCAGCCCGGCGTCCTGCAACAGCTCGACGGTCCGCTCGAATCGGGGGCTGCTCACCACGATGTGGTCGATCGCCACTGCGCCGTTGGGGTGGGAGGCGGATGCCGGGTCGGGGGGTCCGTCGCCGTCGACCAGGCGGGTGGGCAGCCCGTCGAGGTCAGCCGGTCCGCCCAGACCGCTCAGCGTCCACCAGGCGATGCCGGTCGATGCGCCTTCGGGCGGCGTGGCGCCGAGGTCGACCCGGACCGAGCCGATGTGGCAGGTGCCCCCCTCTACCGCGAAGCCGAGGTCCTCCCACAGCGCGGGGGGGTCGGTCACCGCCATGGCGGTCACCGAGGGCATCAGCCGGGTGGCCGGGGCGCGGCCAGCCCGGTTGCTAACCGCGCCCGCAGTTGGGCTTCTTGCCGTGGTTGGCCGACTTCTTGCGCCGGGCCTTTCGCTTGACCGTTCGCTTCGACATGGGCGAGGAGCCTATTCCGGTGGCAGGTAGCCTCGCGGCCGTGGCGTCGGAGCGGCTTGGCATCGTCGGCCTGCCGAACTCAGGCAAGTCTTCGCTGTTCAACGCGTTGACGGGGGGCACGGCCGTGGTGGCGCCCCATCCGTTCTCCACCACCGAGACGAATGTCGGGGTGGCCCAGGTCCCCGACCCCCGCCTCGACGCTCTGTCGCAGATGAGCCACAGCCGCAAGACCGTGCACGCCACCGTCGAGCTGGTCGACATCGCCGGGCTGGTGGCCGGGTCTGCCGCCGGCGAGGGCCTGGGCAACCGGTTCCTAGCCGGCATCCGCGAGGTCGACGCCCTGCTCTACGTCCTGCGGGCCTTCGAGGATCCGAACGTCGTTGGCGGCGCCGATCCGGTGGAGGATCTGTCGACCCTCGAGCTCGAGCTGGTGCTGGCCGACCTGGCCTCGGCCGAGCAACAGGCGGAACGGCGTCGCAAGGCGGCCAAGTCCGACAAGTCGCTGGTCGGGGAGGTCGAAGCCCTGGACGCCGCCGTCGAGGTGCTGCAGGGCGGGACGCCGGTCTACCGGTCCACCCTGGGGCAGGGCACCCGGGTCGCCCTGCGCCCGTTCTTCCTCCTGACCAACAAGCCGATTCTCGCCGTGGTCAACCTGGGCGAGGAGCAGCTGCTCGACGCCGACGCCGTCGTCAAACCCGTCGCCGACGAGCTGGGCGGCGCCGGCGACGTGCTCGGGGTGTGCGTGCAGCTCGAGGCGGAGGCGGCGCGCCTCGACCCGTCCGAGCGGGCCGAGCTGCTCGAGGGGCTGGGACTGGGGGAGGGGGCCCTGCCCCGGGTGGCGCGGGGCGCCTACCACGTCCTCGGTCGGCGCATGTTCTTCACGACCGGCGACAAGGAGTCGCGGGCGTGGGCCTTCCGCCAGGGGGCCCGGGCGCCGGAGTGCGCGGGCGTGATCCATTCCGACCTCCAGCGCGGCTTCATCCGAGCCGAGGTGATCGGCTGGGAGGATCTGTTGGAGCTGGGCTCCTGGTCCCACGCCCGCGAGGCCGGCAAGCTGCGGGTCGAGGGGAAGGAATACGAGGTCGCCGACGGGGACGTCCTCGAGATCAGGTTCAACGTCTGAACGGGGCGAGTGGTGGCGTGGCTGCTGCGAGAGGGCGAGGTGCTGGCGTCGCTGGAGGTGCTCGACTCCGTGCCCAGCCGGATGAAGGGGCTCATCGGCCGTGACAGAGTCGACTGCGCCGTCCTGTTGCCCCGGACGCGGGCCATCCACACCGTCGGCATGCGCTTCCCCATCGACGTCGCCTTCTGCACCTCGGACATGAAGGTGGTGGCGACCATCACCAACGTTCGTCCCCTCCGGTTGTCGATGCCGCGCCTCAAGGCCAGCTGTGTGATCGAGGCCGAGGCGGGCTCGTTCGGGCGGTGGGGTCTTCGGGCCGGGGACCAGCTGGAGGTGAAGGGCTGACGGCCCCCCGCGAGGGGCTGCTCGTGGTGGTCGCCACGCCCATCGGCAACCTCGGCGATCTGTCCTCGCGGGCCGTCGCCGCCCTGCGGGGCGCGGATGTCATCGTGTGCGAGGACACCCGCCGCACGCGTGCGTTGCTCTCCCACGCCGGTGTGACCGGCAAGCGGCTCGTCGCCCTCCCCGCCCCCCGCGAGGCGTCCGGGGTCGCCCAGCTGGTCGCCTGGCTGGGGGAGGGGAAGACCGTGGCCCTGGTCAGCGACGCCGGCACCCCGGCCGTGTCCGACCCCGGCGCCCGACTGGTGTCGGCCGCCACCTGCGAGGGCTACCGGGTCGAGGCCGTCCCCGGGCCCTCGGCGCTGTTGGCCGCGCTGGTGGTCAGCGGCCTGGCGACCGACCGCTTCTGCTTCGAGGGGTTCCTGCCTCGCAAGGGCGCGGAGCGGCGGGCCCGGCTGACCTCCGTGGCCGCCGAGGAGCGCACCACGGTCCTCTACGAGGCGCCTCCCCGGGTGGCCGCCACCCTCGCCGACCTGGCCGGGGCGTGTGGCGCCGGGCGGGCGGTGGTGGTCGCCCGCGAGCTGACCAAGCGGCACGAAGAGGTGTGGCGCGGCAGTCTGGGAGAGGCGGCGGCCTTGGCCGCGGCGGCCGAGCCGCGCGGGGAGCACGTGATCGTGCTGGCGGGGGGGCCGTCAACCGAACCGGTGGACGACGACCGCCTCGACACCGCCCTGCGCCAGCACATGTCGGCCGGAATGTCAGCGCGCGACGCCGCTCGGGTGGTGGCGGAGAAGCTGGCGGTCGGTCGCCGCCGGGCCTACGAGGCCGCCCTCAGGCTGCGATGAGCCCTGGGCCGGGTGGCCCTAGGGGGAGCCGGCCGAGAAGGACGGCCCCACCTCGCTGACGCCTGTCGTGCATTCACGGCAGATGAGCCGCTCGCGGAACGACCGCAGATCGTCCTCGGTGCCGCAGAAGACGCAGCCCTGGCGGACCTTGGTGAGCGTCACCGAGTCGCCTTTGACGGCGACCTCCAACTCGTCACCAGGGCTGATTCCGAGCATCCTTCGCAGCTCCACCGGGACCACGATGCGGCCCAGGTGGTCGATCCGCCGGGGGACTCCGGTCGAATTCACTGAGTGGCACCCCCTTCGCTATCTGTAGGGTTCTACGCGATGGGCCGCCTCTTTCTGACGACTCCCATTTATTACGTAAATGACCTGCCCCATATCGGCCATGCCTACACCACCGTCATCGCCGACGCGGTGGCCCGGTGGCACCGACTGCGGGGGGACGAGGTCTTCTTCCTGACCGGCACGGACGAGCACGGGCTCAAGGTCCAGCGGGCGGCCGAGGCCAACGGGCTGTCCCCGAGCGAGCACGCCGACCGCACCGCGGCCCGCTTTCTCGAGACCTGGAAGCTGCTCGACATCGCCTACGACGATTTCATCCGCACCACCGAGCCCCGGCACCACCAGTCCGTCCAGGCGTTCCTCCAGAGGATCTACGACGGCGGCGACATCGAGCCCGACACCTACGAGGGTCTCTACTGCGTGGCCTGCGAGGGGTACTACAACGAGTCCGAGCTCGGCCCCGGCCTCACCTGTCCCATCCACGGGCGCCCGGTGGAGCACATGTCGGAGCAGAACTACTTCTTCCGCCTCTCCCGGTACCAGCAGCCCCTTCTCGACTGGTACGCCGCCCACCCCGACGCCGTGCAGCCGGAGTCGAAGCGCAACGAGGCGCTCGGCATCATCCGCCAGGGGCTCGACGACGTGTCGATCACCCGAACCTCGCTGGACTGGGGGGTGCGCGTCCCCTGGGATCCCGCCCACGTCTTCTACGTGTGGTTCGACGCCCTCATCAACTACGCCACGGCGATCGGCTACGGCGAGAAGCCCGATCGGTTCGACGCCTGGTGGCCGGCGGTCCACCACATCATCGGCAAGGACATCCTTCGCTTCCACTGCGTCTACTGGCCGGCGATGTGCCTGGCCGCAGGCATCGATCCCCCGGCGCGCATCTCGGTCCACGGCTACCTGCTGGTCGGCGGGGAGAAGATGTCCAAGACCCGGCTCAACCAGATACACCCGGCCGACCTGGTCGCCGATTTCGGCGTCGACGGGTTCCGCCACCACTTCCTGCGCGACGCCCCGTTCGGGCCCGACGGAGACTTCTCCTATGAGGGCATGGTCGCCCGCTACAACTCCGACCTGGCCAACAACCTGGGAAACCTCCAGGCCCGGGTGGCCACGGTCGTGGACCGCAAGTGCGGGGGTGTCGGGCCGGCGCCCCGCGCGGACTCGCCGCTGGCCGAGGTGGTGGCGGCCGCCCACGCCCACGCCGACGACGCCTGGCGGCGGGTGGCGCCCAGCGAGGCGCTCGAGGCGACCTGGCGCATCGTGCGCGAGACGAACTCCCTGTTGGAGGCGGCCGAGCCGTGGAGGGCCGAGCCCGGCCCTGAGGTCGACGCCGTCCTGGGGGACGCCCTCGAGGCGCTGCGGGTGGTGTCCATCCTGGCCTCGCCGGCGGTGCCCTACGCCGCCGCGGAGATCTGGCGCCGCCTGGGGCTCGAGGGACGCCCCGAGGACCAGCGGCTGCCGGATGCGGTGCGCTGGGGCGGCTACCCGGGTGGGCTGCAGGTGATCCGGGGGGATCCCCTGTTCCCCCGCAAGCAGGATTGACCGGCCGCCCGGGCCCCGCCGAGGGATCGGTCGTGGGCGGGCCCGTGTGGACCGATAGCCACTGCCACCTGCAGGACGAGGCCGACCCGGAGGGGGCGTGGGCGGCGGCGAGGGCCGCCGGCGTCGAGCGCCTCGTCTGCGTGGGCACCAACGCCGCCTGGTCGCGCCGGGCCCTCGAGCTGGCCGACCGGCTCGGCCCCGGCGTCTACGCCACCGTCGGGCTGCATCCCCACGAGGCATCGGCCGGCACCTCCGAGGTGGCGGCCATGGTCGGGGAGCTGGCCGGGGATCCCCGTTTGGTCGGGGTGGGGGAGTGCGGTCTCGACTACCACTACGACAACTCGCCCCGCCCCGAGCAGCGGCGGGCGTTCGCTGAGCAGGTGGTCCTGGCCGCCCACCACCGGCTCACGCTCGTGATCCACACCCGCGAGGCGTGGGCGGACACCTTCGGGGTGCTCCAGGCCGAGGGAGTGCCGGAGCGGACGGTGTTCCACTGCTTCACCGGCGGCCCCGACGAGGCCCGCCGGTGCCTCGACCTGGGCGCCTACCTCTCCTTCTCGGGCATCGCCAGCTTCGCCAGCGCCGGTGACGTGCGCGAGGCGGCCAAGCTCTGCCCTGCCGACCGGTTGCTCCTGGAGACCGACTCGCCCTTCCTCACCCCGGCACCCCACCGGGGGCGGCCCAACACCCCCGCCTACCTGCCCCTGGTGGGCCGGGCGGTGGCCGCCGCCCGGGGCGAGGCGCCCGAGGTGTTGGCCGAGACGTCGAGCGGGGCGGCGGCCCAGGCTTTCGGCCTCCAGGGCGCTCGCGATAGTTAGCGCTCCGCTTGCAGGGGTAAGCGGAGTCCCTTAGCCTGCCCTGACTCCCGCCGGCGCTGGGGCCGGCGCTCGAGGGGCTCTCTTGCACCTGGCCCCTCCTCCCGACAACCGAGAGGAAGGACCACACCCTGACGTACCACGACGCCGCTCTCGTCGCGTGGCGACGGCGCCGACTCCGCCGGCTGCGCAGGCTGCGCCGGATGTTCGTCGTGCCCCTGACCATGGGCACGCTGGCGGTGCTGGGCACGCTGGTCGTGCCCTCGGGCCATGCCGCCGCCCGGGTCGTGGTGAGCACGGTGGGCCGGCCCGACCGGCTGGTGGCCGAGCGGGCCAGCCGGTCGCGTCTCGGGATGCTCGACGCCGAGCAGATTCAGGCCATCGCCGCCGGTGGCCGGGCTTCGGTGGTCGTGGTCCCGACGGCGGCCACCCCCACCCCCACCACCACCCCCCACGCCGTCGTTCGGCGGGTGACGCCGGCCAGCACGACCACGACCACCCGGCCCCGGCCCACCACCACCACGACCGAGGCCCCCACCACCACGACCACCGCGCCGCCCGGCCACTCCGAGACCGGTCAGGCCTCCTGGTACAACGGGCCTGCCGGCCAGTGCGCCAACAACTCGATCCCCTTCGGTACCGTCGTCACCGTGACCAACCTGGCCAACGGGGCGAGCACCCAGTGCACGGTGGAGAGCCGCGGCCCCTACGAGGGCGGCAGGATCATCGACCTGACCGAGGCCACCTTCTCGCAGATCGCGTCGCCGTCGCAGGGTGTCATCAACGTCCGCATCCAGTGGTGAGCCGAAGGCGGGCGCCGTCGGTCGCGCCCGCCTGAGCGCCCTGCTGCGCCAGCACGGAATCCGGCCGAGCCGAGCCCTCGGGCAGAACTTCCTCGCCGATCCCAACACCGCCCGCCGCCTCGTCCGCCTGTCCGGTGTCGGGGCCGGCGACCGGGTGGTCGAGATCGGCGCCGGCCTCGGGTCCCTCACCCTTCCCCTGGCCGCCGCCGGGGCCCGGGTGACGGCGGTCGAGGTGGACCGACGGCTGGCCGCCGCCCTGCGCGAGGTCACCTCCGGCTACAACGTCGAAGTGGTCGAGGCGGACGCCCTGAGCGTCGACTGGGGAGCCCTTCTCGGAGGGGGCCGATGGGTGTTGGTGGCCAACCTCCCCTACAACATCGCCACCCCTCTGGTGGTCGAGCTGCTGGAGGGAGAGCCCGACCTTCAGCGCATGCAGGTCATGGTCCAGCGCGAGGTCGCCGAGCGCCTGGCCGCCGGCCCCGGCTCCTCCTCCTACGGGGCGGTGTCGGTGAAGGTCGCCTACTTCGCCGAGGCCCGGGTGGTCGGCCACGTGCCCCCCACCGTCTTCATACCGCAGCCGGCCGTCGAGTCGGCCCTCGTATCCCTAGTCCGCCGCCCGGCGCCCGCCGTCCCCGCCTCGGTGGCCTCCTACGCCGAGATCGTCTCCCTCGTCGAAGCCGGGTTCGCCCAGCGTCGCAAGATGCTGCGCCGGGCCCTGGCCGGACTCGAACCGACCCTCGATGCCGCCGCCTGGGCCGCGGCCGGCGTCCGACCGGAGGACCGGGCCGAGGACCTGGACGTGTCCTCCTGGGGCCGACTGGCCGCCGCCCGCCGGGCCGCCGCCGGCCGGGCCACCCCCCAGGGCGCCCGGTGAGCGCCG
Organism: Actinomycetota bacterium; assembly: GCA_021325435.1. Taxonomy (GTDB): domain Bacteria; phylum Actinomycetota; class Acidimicrobiia; order Acidimicrobiales; family JAJPHE01; genus JAJPHE01. The sequence continues at coordinate 47,849 of JAJPHE010000160.1, forward strand.
CCGGGCAGCTCCCCGCCCTGCTGACCGCCCCGGCCAAGCTCACCCGCTGGCTGCGGGTGGTGGGGACCCGCCCAGACGGCCTGCACCTGATCGAGGCCGAGATGGTCTCGCTCGATCTGGCCGACCGCATCGACCTCTCCGCCGGCGACGGCCTCGAGGTCGTCGACGAGACCGCCCTATCGCCCGGGCGACAGATCGGGCTTCCCGTCGAGGCGGGCGGCGAGAACCTGGTGGCCCGGGCCCTGGCGGCGGTGGGGCGCACGGCCCGGGTCCGACTCCACAAGCGGGTGCCCGCCGGCGCCGGGCTGGGGGGTGGCTCATCCGACGCCGCCGCCGTGCTGCGCTGGGCGGGCGTCACCCCCGAAGGGGAGGGGCTGTCGTTGGCCGCCTCCCTGGGCGCCGACGTGCCCTTCTGCCTGGTGGGAGGAAGGGCCGAGGTCGCTGGCATCGGCGAGCAGGTCAGCCCCCTGCCGTTCGCTCCGCTGAGCTTCACCTTGCTGCTGCTTCCCTTCGGTGTGTCGACGGCGGAGGTGTACCAACGCTGGGATGCCCTCGGAGGCCCGGTCGGGGAGGGTCCGAACGACCTCGAGACCCCCGCCCTGGAGGCCGAGCCCCGCCTCGCCGCCTGGCGTGACGCCCTGGGCCAGGCGACAGGGGCCCGCCCCGTGCTGGCCGGCAGCGGGTCCACCTGGTTCGTGGAGGGGGCCTACGCCGGCTTGGCGGGGTCGTTCCCCCCGCCGGGCGGCCAGCGCCAGGCCGGCCACGTTGTGGTCTGCCATAGCCAGCCGGCGCCGCCGTCGGCCTGACGCGAAACGGCCGCCCCTCGGGGCGGCCGGAGAACGGCTGAGTCCGGTCGGGCTACTTGCCCGCCCGCCGCTGCCAGCGGGTGGCCTTCAGCATCTTCTTGTGCTTCTTCTTGCGCATCCGCTTACGGCGCTTTTTGATCAGAGAGCCCATGACCGGCCGCAGGCTACTGGCTGGTCACAAACCCCTGCGAACCCGGCAACTATCGTCGCCCTGGAGGCTCCGTGCCCGATCGGGGGTCGTCCAACGGCAGGACAGCGGACTTTGGATCCGCTAATGGAGGTTCGAGCCCTCCCCCCCGAGCCGTCCGCCGCTCAGAACTCCCACGCCATCTTGGCCAAAGAGAGCAATCCGGCGAAGATCAGCACAAACAGCAGCAGGAAGTTCATCGCTTGGTCCGTCCCTTCGTTGTGCTCGAAGGGTTCGGGGCCGGGGCGGGTCGACCCTTCCCAACGGGCGCCCAACTCGGCGGGCCGGGCGGGGGTGTCGATGTCCGTGCCGGTGGCACCGGAAATAGACCGCCTGACCGCCTGCTTGCTGTAGAAAAGACTGCGTGAGCTCTCGCCGTCTGAATGCCGTGGTGCTGGCGGCCGGCGAGGGGACCCGGATGCGCTCGGCGCGGCCCAAGCCGCTGCACCTCCTGTGCGGCCGACCCATGGTCGCCTACGTGGTCGACGCCCTGGCCGAGGTTTCGGTGGAGCGGGTGGTGGTGGTGGTCGGCCACTCCGGCGAGCGGGTGGCCAAGGCCCTCCAGGAGCTGGCCCGCCCCGACCTGACCATCGAGTTCGTCGAGCAGCGGGTGCAGCGGGGCACGGGCGACGCCGCCGCCGTGGGACTCACCGGGCTGCCGAGCGACCTCGAGGACGAAGAGGACCTCGACGTCGTCGTCCTGCCCGGCGACACGCCGCTGCTGCGCCCGCCGACCCTCGCCGCCCTGGTGCGGACGCACCGGTCCTCTGACGCGGCGGCGACCCTGCTCACCGCCCGTCTCGACAACCCCTACGGCTACGGGCGCATCGTCCGCTCCAAGGACGGCAGGATCGCCCGGGTCGTGGAGGAGCCCGACGCGACCGACGAGGAGCGTCAGATCAACGAGGTCTGCACCAGCATCTACTGCTTCCGACGGGGGGTGCTGGCCCCGGCCCTTCGCCGCCTGTCGCCGGAGAACGCCCAGGGGGAGTACTACCTGACCGACGTGGTGTCGGTCGTTCACGACGCTGGCTACAACGTCGTCTCCATGGTCGTGGCCGACCCGATGGAGGCCGCCGGTGTCAACGACCGGGCCCAGCTGGCCGTGGCCGAGGCCGAGCTGCGCGACCGGACCAACGAGCGCTGGATGCGCCGCGGGGTCACCATGGTCGACCCGGAGCGGACCTACGTCGACGCCTCCGTGCAGCTCTCCGAGGACGTCACCCTGTTCCCCGGCACCCTCCTCCAGGGGGCCACCACGGTCGGGGAGGGGTCGGTGATCGGCCCCGACAGCCGGCTGGTCGACTGCCGGGTCGGACGGGGGGCGCTGGTCGAGCAGACCGTGGCCAGGCGGGCCTACATCGGCGACGAGGCCCAGGTCGGACCGTTCGCCGTGCTCGAGCCCGGGTCCCATGTCGGGCCGGGCGAGGTCACCGGTCCGTTCCATCGCCGTCAGGCCGAAGGGGGATAGCAGCTGTGGAGCTGGTGACCAAGAAACGGCTCCGGCTGTACGCCGGTCGAAATCATCCCGAGCTGGCCGCGGAGATCGCCGAGCGCCTCGGCGTCGATCTCGGCGAGCCCCAGCTGCGTGAGTTCGCCAACGGCGAGATCCACTGCCGGTTCAGCGAGTCGGTGCGGGGCACGGACGTGTTCATCCTGCAGACCCACGGCCGCGAGGTGAACCACTCGATCATGGAGCAGCTCATCATGATCGACGCGGCCAAGCGGGGTTCGGCCAAGCGGATCACGGCCGTGTGCCCCTACTACGGCTACTCGCGTCAGGATCGAAAGGCGTCCGGACGCGAGCCGATCACCGCCAAGCTGATCGCCGACATGTTCCGCACCGCCGGCGCCGAGCGGATCGTCAGCGTCGACCTCCACTCCGGTCAGATCCAGGGTTTCTTCGACGGGCCGGTGGACCACCTGACCGCCATGCCGGTCCTCATCGACTACCTGAAGGCGACAGGCGTGGGCGATCTGCTGATGGTGGCCCCCGACGCCGGGCGGGTGAAGGTCGCCGAGCGCTTCGGCCAGCATCTCGACGCCGACATCGCCATCGTCCACAAGCGCCGCCCCCGGGGCTCGGCGAACGTGGTCGAGGCGTTGGACGTCGTGGGAGCGGTGGACGGACGTTGCTGCGTGCTGGTGGACGACATGATCGACACCGCCGGCACCGTCTGCGCCGCCGCCGAGCTGCTCCTGGCCAAGGGCGCCACCGACGTCTGGACCATGGCCACCCACGGGGTCCTCTCCGACCCGGCCATCGACCGGCTCAAGAACTCGGCCATCTCGCGGGTGGTGGTCACCAACACCCTCCCCGTGCCGCCCGACCGCCAGTTCGACAAGCTCGAGGTCCTGTCCGTCGCCAGCGTGGTCGCCGACGCCATCGACGCCGTGTTCGAGGACACCTCCGTCTCGGAGATCTTCGGGGGCGAGAACCAGTTCTGACCGAGTAGAATCCTGCGGTCCTGGTAACCCGCACCCCCGCCGGAGCGCGCCGTCATGCCCGAGATCACCCTGAACGCCCAGACGGGCCGCAAGGCCGGTACCCGCCCCAGCGGCCGACTGCGGGCCGCCGGCCAGATCCCCGGGGTCATCTACGGCCACGGCATCGAGCCCATCCCGGTGGCCGTCGACGGTCGTGAGCTTCGCTCGGCCCTGTCCTCCGACGCCGGGCTCAACGCCCTGCTGTCGTTGAAGGTGGACGGCACCAGCCACCTGGCCATGGCCCGGGTCATCCAACGCCACCCGGTGCGTCACACCGTCGTCCACGTGGACTTCCAGGTCGTGCGGCGCGACGAGGTGATCAGCGCCGACGTGCCCGTCCACCTGGTCGGCGAGGCCGAGGCGGTCCAGCGCGACGACGGCGTCGTCGACCAGCAGCTCCACACCCTGTCGGTCAAGGCGACACCTGACCGCATCCCCCACGCCATCGAGGTCGACATCTCCGCCCTGGAGGTCGGCTCCACCATCCGGGTGGGGGACCTGCGCCTGGCCCAGGGCGTAAGCACCGACGTCGACCCCGACCAGGCGGTTGTGGTGGGCCAGCCCCCGCAGGCCGCCGCCGAGGCGGCCGCCATCGAGGAGGCGGCGGCCGAGGCCCTGGCCGAAGCGGCCGCCGAGACCCCCGAAGGGGCGGAGGCCGCCGGCGAGGAGGTCGTGGAGGCGAGCGCCGAGGGCGGCGAGGCCGCCGACGGGGCCGCCGAGAGCTCCGACGAGGGTTAGCCGCTGCTTCGTGCGCGTACCGGCACGCCGGCCGACCTGCTGGTCGTCGGGCTGGGCAATCCGGGCCGCGAGTACGAGCACACCCGTCACAACCTCGGCGCCGACACCGTCGCCCTCCTGGCCTCGCGCCACGGCGACCGGCTACGGATGTCGAAGGCCGACCGCTCGCTGGTGTCGGAGGTCCGCATCGACGGCCGCCGGGTCGCCCTCGCCTTCCCCCAGACCTACATGAACGAGTCCGGTAGCGCCGTCGGTCGACTGGTGCGCCGCCACGGGATCGTGGACCTCGCCCGTCTGGTCGTGGTGCACGACGAGCTTGACCTGCCGGTCGCCAAGGTGAGGGTGAAGCTGGGCGGGGGAACGGCCGGACACAACGGGCTGCGCTCCATCCAGGCCCACCTCCGCGACAACGGTTTCGCCCGGGTCCGGATCGGCGTGGGCAAGCCCCCGGGCAAGCAGTTCGGGGCCGACCACGTCCTGCGACCTCCGTCGAAGTCCGAGCGGACCGAGCTGGAGGTGGCGGTGCAGGTGGCCGCCGACGCCGTCGAGTCGATCCTCGTGGACGGCGTGCCCGCCGCCATGAACCGGTTCAACGGTCTGTGAGAGCTGCCTGATGACCCTCAAGCAGCTGCCGCCTCTCCTCCGCCACGACCCGGCCCTGGTGGCGGTGGCGGGGGCTTCCAGCGCCGTGCTGGCCGTGCCCGAGCCCGCCCGGGCGATCACCGTGGCCGGCTTGTGTCATCTGTCGGACCGCCGCCCCATCGTGGTGGCGGTGCCCACCCACGCCGACGCCGATCGGCTGGTCGCCGACCTCGAGGCCTTCCTCGGGCCGGAACGGGTCGACCCCTTCCCGGCGTGGGAGACCCTCCCCTTCGAGCGGGTGAGCCCCGGGGTGGAGACCATGGGTCGTCGGCTGCGGGCCATCTGGCATCTCCGGCGGCGGGCGGCGGGCGACGACGCCGGTCCTTCGGTCATGGTCGCCACCGTTAAGTCACTGCTGCAGCGGCTCGGCCCCGGCGCCACCCGGTCCGAGCCGCTGGTCGTGCGGGCCGGCGAGCAGCTCGACCCGGAGGAGCTGGTGACCCGACTGGTCACCATGGGCTACCGGCGCGAGTACCAGGTCGAGCACCGGGGCGAGGTGGCCGTCCGCGGCGGCATCGTCGACGTGTTCCCCTCGACCGACGACGGCCCCGTCCGCATCGACCTGTGGGGTGACGAGGTCGATCGGCTCACCGACTTCGACGTGTTCGACCAGCGCTCCACGGCCGAGCGCGAGCAGGTCGAGGTGTTCGCCTGCCGCGAGGTGCTGCCGACCGACACCGTGCGGCGGCGGGCGGGCTCCCTCATCGGAGCCCAGCCGTGGGCCCGGGACCAGTGGGAGCGGCTCTCCGAGGGGCTGTTCTTCGACGGGATGGAGTCGTGGCTTCCGTGGCTGGCCGAAGACGACGCGGTGCTGACCGACCTGCTCGGCCCCGAGGCCCAGGTCGTCCTGGTCGATCCCCGGCGGATGCGCGACCGGGCCGCCGAGGTCCTCGACGAGGAGGCGGCGCTGGCCGCGACCCTCGCCCAGACGTGGGGGGCGCCGGCCAACGAGGAGTTCCCCCGCCTTCATGTTCCCTTCGAGCGGCTCCTCGAGCGCACCGACTCCGGCGTGCTGTCGGTCACGTCGGTGGCCGAGGGCCCCGACACGCCAGCCGTGGACGCCCGGGGCTGGGACCCGGTGATCGGCGACCCCGCCCGGCTGGCCCGCAACATCGGGTCGCTGGCCCGCGACGGCCACCGCGTGGTCATCTGCGCCGACGGCGAGGGGAGCGCCGCCCGCATCGCGTCGTCGCTGCGCGAGGAGGGCCTCGTCGTGGCCTCCGCCCAGCCCGACGAGCTTCCGGCCCCCGGCATCACCGTCGCCGTGCAGCCCCTCGAACGGGGCTGTGTCCTCGCCGCCGCCAAGCTGGCCGTGCTGGCCGAGTCCGACGTGACCGGCCGGCGCCGGCCGCACCGGCGGCCCCGCCCCCGGGCCCGGGCCGGCGAGGGCTTCTTCGACGATCTCAAGGTGGGCGACTACGTGGTCCACCACCACCACGGCGTCGCCCGTTACGGCGGGATGGTGAAGCGGGCCATCGGCGGCTCCGAGCGCGACTACCTCCTGCTCGACTACCGCGGTGGCGACAAGCTGTACGTGCCGTCCGACCAGATCGACGCCGTCACTCCCTACACCGGCGGTGAGACGCCGAGCCTCAACCGGCTGGGGGGCTCCGACTGGCAGCGCACCCGCTCCAAAGTCCGGGCCGCCGTGCGCGAGATCGCCCAGGAGCTCGTCGTCCTCTACCGGCGGAGGGTCACCTCCACCGGCCACGCCTTTCCGCCGGACACTCCCTGGCAGGCCGAGATGGAGAGCGCCTTCCCCTTCACCGAGACGCCCGACCAGGCCAAGGCGATCACCGACGTCAAGGCGGACATGGAGCAGGCCGTGCCCATGGACCGCCTTCTCTGCGGGGACGTCGGGTTCGGCAAGACCGAGGTCGCCATCCGCGCCGTGTTCAAGGCGGTGCAGGACGGCAAGCAGGCGGCGGTGCTCGTGCCCACCACCCTCCTGGCCCAGCAGCACTACCAGACGTTCTCCGAACGGTTCGCCGGCTACCCCGTGCGCGTCGAGGTGCTGTCGCGTTTCCTCACCGCCGGCCAGGCCAAGCAGGTGGCCGAGGGACTGGCGACGGGCGCCGTCGACGTGGTCATCGGCACCCACCGGCTCCTCTCCGGTGACATCCGCTTCCACGATCTCGGCCTGCTCGTGGTCGACGAAGAGCAGCGCTTCGGTGTGACCCACAAGGAGGCGATCAAGGCCCTGCGGACCGACGTCGACGTGTTGACGCTCACGGCCACGCCGATACCGCGCACTCTCGAGATGAGCCTGACGGGCATCCGCGACCTCACCCTGCTCAACACGCCGCCGGCCGAGCGCCAGCCGATCCTCACCTTCGTGGGCGAATACGACGAGCGAGCCGTGTCGGAGTCGATCCGGCGCGAGCTGCTGCGCGAGGGTCAGGTGTTCTTCGTGCACAATCGCGTCGCCGACATCGAGCAGGTCGCCGCCCGGGTCCGCCAGCTGGTTCCGGAGGCCAGGGTGGCTGTGGCCCACGGGCAGTTGGACGAGGGCAGCCTCGAGCGGGTGGTGCTCGACTTCTGGGACGGCGCCTACGACGTCCTGGTATGCACCACGATCATCGAGTCCGGCATCGACATGCCTACCGTCAACACCTTGGTGGTCGACCGGGCCGACGCTCTCGGCCTCGGGCAGCTGCACCAGCTGCGCGGCCGGGTGGGACGGGCCGGGCAGCGGGCCTACGCCTACCTCTTCTACCCGCCCGAGCGGGTCCTGTCTGAGGAGGCCTACGAGCGCCTGCGCACCATCGGCGAGCACACCGAGCTCGGGTCGGGGTTCAAGATCGCCATGCGCGACCTCGAGATCCGCGGCGCCGGCAACCTCCTCGGCCAGGACCAGTCGGGGCACATCGCCGCCGTGGGCTACGACCTGTACGTGCGGATGGTGAGCGAAGCGGTGGCCGAGCTGAAGGGGGAGGAGATCCGGCCTCCGGCCGAGATCAAGCTCGACCTGCCTATCGAAGCCCACCTCCCCACCGACTACGTCGGACGCGAGGACCTGCGCCTGGAGGCCTACCGCCGGCTGGCCAACATCACCGACCCGGCCGAGGTGGACGACATCGCCGCCGAGTGGCAGGACCGCTTCGGTCCCCTGCCCGAGCCGGCCCGGGCCCTCCTGCGCGTCGGCCGCCTGCGGGCCGAGTGCGTCCGCACCGGGGTCACCGAGGTGACGGTGGTGCGGGGCCGCCCGGGGAGCCCCCCGACCGCCCGGCTGGCGCCGGTCAGTCTCAAGGTGAGCGAGAAGCTGCGCCTCCAGCGCCTCGCCCCCAAGTCGGTGGTGAAGGAGGACCAGTCGCTGGTGGTCGTCCCCCTGGGACCCAAGGCCGACCCGGCCGAGGCCCTGACCGAACTGCTCACCGAGCTGATCCCCGCGTAGAGTCTCGACCCACCGTGAGGAAAGCCCTGTTTCTTGGCGCGGCTGCCGTCGGGTTGTCCCTGACCGCCGCCGCCTGCAACCCCATCGAGCCCTACGCCGCCCTAGTGAACGGGCAGGCCATCACCCAGACCGCCCTGAACCAGGAACTCGAAGCGGTCCGGTCCAGCCCCCAGGTGATGCAGACCCTCGCCCAGAACCAGCTGGCCGTCACCGGGGCCGGACAGGAGACGTTCAGCTCCGACTTCGCCGCCCAGGTGCTCCGGGGCGAGATCTTCTACGCCCTCATCCACCAGGAGGTCGTCCGCCGCCGCCTGACCGTCACCGGCGCCGACCTGGCCTCGGCCCGCCAGGACGCGGCGGCCGAGTTCGGCAGCCCCGGAGAGTTCCAGTCGCTCCCCGGCTACTACCAGGACGTCCTCGTCCACCGCTCGGCCGACGCCAACGCCCTGGCCGCCGCCATCGGCCGGGTCCATCTCGGCGCCGCCGCCATCGCCGCCTACTACGCCGCCCACCGTGCCGAGTACGTGGAGGCGTGCGTGCAGCACATCCTGGTGGCGACCCAGGCCGAGGCCGCCCAGGTGAAGGCGGACCTGGCGGCGGGGAAGCCCTTCGACCAGGAGGCGGCGGCCAAGTCGACCGACACCGGCTCGGCGGCCAACGGCGGCCGGCTCGGCTGTGGCCCGGCCAACCAGTACGTGGCGCCGTTCGCCCACGCGGTGGAGACCCTGCCGGTCGGCGTGGTGAGCGATCCGGTGCAGAGCCAGTTCGGCTGGCACATCATCGAGGTGACGGCCCGGACCCAGCAGCCGCTTTCCGCCGTCGAAAGCCAGATCCGCCAGCAGCTGCTGTCGAACGCCTCACAGTCGCTCAACGGCTTCCTCCAGCAGGCGTCGGCCCGGGCCGACATCGTGGTCAACGCCCGCTACGGGACCTGGGTCCGCTCCGGGCCGAACGGCCCCGGGGTTCAGCCCCCTCAGGCTCCGAACGTCCGCTCCGACGGCCCCGGCTCCGGGGGTCAGTCGTCGGGTCCGTCCGGCGGGCCCTCGGGCCCACCGGGTCCGTCAGGTCCGTCGGGTCCGTCGGGCCCGTGACCGCCGTGGTCGTCGCCGTGGGGCTCGGCCCGGCCGGGCCTGAGCTGCTGACGGCGGCGGCGAGGGCGGCCATCGAGGAGATCCCCCGGCGCTACCTGCGCACCGCCCGGCATCCCTCGGCCGTCGCCGTGCCCGACGCCACCAGCTTCGACGACCTCTACGACCGGGCCGAGACGTTCCCCGAGGTGTACGGGGCCATCGTCGACGCCCTGGCCGCCGCGGCCGCCGAGCACGGCCGGGTCCTCTACGCCGTGCCCGGCTCTCCCCGGGTGGCGGAGGCCACGGTCGCCGCCCTCCAGGAAGATCCCCGCGTCGAGCTCGAGGTGGTGCCGGGCCTGTCCTTCCTGGACCTGGTCTGGGACCGGCTCGGGGTCGACCCGGTCACCGCCGGCGCCCGCCTGGTCGACGGGGGCGCCTTTGCCGTCGACGCCGCCGGCGAGCGGGGCCCGTTGGTGGTCGGGCAGTGCTGGTCGCGCCAGGTCCTCTCCGACATCAAGCTGGCGGTGACCGACGAGGCCCCCGAGTCGGCGGTGATCCTCCACCACCTCGGGCTGCCCGACGAGGTGGTGCGCTCGGTCGCGTGGGAGGACATCGACCGCAGCGTCGAGGCCGACCACCTGACGACGTTGTGGGTGCCGAGACTGGCCGCCCCCGTCGGGGTCGAGATGCTCCGCCTCGCCGAGCTGGTCAGGGCCCTGCGCCAGCGCTGCCCGTGGGACCGGGCCCAGACCCACCAAAGCCTGACCCGCCACCTGCTCGAGGAGTCCTACGAGGTGCTCGAGGCGATCGAGGCGCTCGAGCGACCGGACGGCTCCACCGATCCCGACGCCTTCTCCCATCTGGAGGAGGAGCTGGGTGACCTGCTGTTCCAGGTCTACTTCCACGCCACCCTCGCCTCCGAGGAGGGCCACTTCGACCTCTCCGACGTCGCCCGCGGCATCCACGACAAGCTCGTGGTCCGCCACCCCCACGTCTTCGGCGACGTGAAGGTCGACACGCCCGACCAGGTGATGAGCAACTGGGAGCGGATCAAGCGCGACGAGAAGGGCCGGTCCAGCCTGATGGACGGGATTCCCGCCCACCTGCCGGCGCTCCATTACGCCAACAAGGTGCAGCGCAAGGCGGCCTCGGTGGGCTTCGACTGGCCGTCGGTCGACGGCCCCCTGGCCAAGGTGGCCGAGGAGGCCGACGAGGTTCGCGCCGAGATCACCGCCGGCGGCGACGCGGCCGGCCCGGCGGCGACCGCCTCGGCCCGGCTCACCCATGAGGTCGGTGATCTCCTCTTCGCGGTGGTGAACGTGGCCCGGCACGTGGGGGTGGACCCAGAAGCCGCCCTGCGCGCGTCGACGTCGGTGTTCCGATCCCGCTTCGCCGAAGTCGAGCGGCTGGCCGCCGAGCGCGGCATCGACGTGCACGGCGCCGGAATCGAGGTGCTCGACGGATTGTGGGACGAGGCCAAGGAGGCCGAGGGAGCCGTCGCGCCTCGGGAGGAGAAGAAGGCCGACAACCGACAATGACACCCATGGCGTTCACCAACCTGTAACTTCTTCAACAGCGACCACAGGAGTCACAGAGTTTTGAGCGCGATCGTGCGGGTCGTCGGGCGGGAGGTGCTCGACTCCCGCGGCAACCCCACCGTCGAATGCGAGGTCGCCCTCGAGTCCGGGGCGCGGGGCCGAGCCATCGTCCCCTCCGGTGCCTCGACCGGCACGTTCGAGGCCGTCGAGCTGCGCGACGGAGGCGACCGCTTCGGCGGCAAGGGCGTCCTGCAGGCCGTCGCCCACGTCAACGGCGAGATCGCCGACGGCATCGAGGACATGGAGGCGCTCGACCAGCGCGCCGTGGACCTCGCCCTGATCGACCTGGACGGCACCGACAACAAGGGCCGGCTCGGGGCCAACGCCATCCTCGGCGTGTCGCTGGCGGTGGCCAAAGCGGCGGCCGACGAGCTGGAGATGCCGCTGTACCGCTACGTCGGCGGAGCCGACGCCCACGTCCTGCCGGTGCCGCTGATGAACGTGCTGAACGGGGGGGCCCACGCCGACAACAACGTGGACCTGCAGGAGTTCATGATCGCCCCCATCGGGGCGGCGTCGTTCTCCGAGGCGTTGCGTTGGGGAGCCGAGATCTATCACCGGCTGAAAGCGATCCTCCACGACCGGGGGTTGTCGACCGCGGTCGGCGACGAAGGTGGATTCGCCCCCGACCTCGCCTCCAACGAGGACGCGGTACGGGTCCTCCTCGAGGCGATCGAGGCCGCCGGCCGGACTCCGGGCGACGAGGTGGCCATCGCCCTCGACCCGGCGACGACCGAGCTGTGGCGCGACGGCCGCTACCACCTGGCCGGGGAGGGCCGACAGCTGTCGGCCGAGGAGATGGTCGGCTACTGGGTGGATCTGGTGTCGCGCTATCCGATCATCTCCATCGAGGACGGCATGGCTGAAGAGGACTGGGACGGGTGGGGCGCCCTCACCGCCGCCCTCGGCGCCCGGGTGCAGCTCGTCGGCGACGACCTGTTCGTCACCAACCCGACCCGGCTCGGCCGGGGCATCGGCGACGGCGTGGCCAACGCCATCCTCGTCAAGGTCAACCAGATCGGCACCCCCACCGAGACGCTCACTACCGTGCGCATGGCCCACACCGCCGCCTTCGCCAGCGTCATGTCCCACCGTTCCGGCGAGACCGAGGACGTGACGATCTCCGACCTGGCGGTGGCGACCAACTGCGGCCAGATCAAGACGGGGGCGCCGGCCCGCTCCGACCGGGTGGCGAAGTACAACCAGTTGTTGCGCATCGAGGAGGACCTCGGCGAGTCGGCCGCCTACGAAGGCGCCGCTGCTCTCGCCCAGCACCGTCGCCGCCCGGGCGGGGGATGATGCGGCGCGCCCTGTGGCCCCTGGTGGTGTCGGTGGTGGCGGTGGCGGCCATGTTCCTCTTCGTCTTCCCCACCCGCACCTATCTCGGCCAACGGGCCAGCCTGGCCAAAGAGTCGCAGCAGGTGACCATGCTGTCGGTGCAGAACCGGCAGCTCTCCCAGCAGGTCGCCCTGCTCAACACCGACGCCGAGATCGAGCGGCTGGCCCGCCAGGACTACGGCCTGGTACGCCCGGGACAGGAGGCGTACGCCATCCTGCCGGCCCCCGTCGCCGCCCGCACCGGCACCGCCCGCCCGGCGCCGGCCCGGCACACGGTCGCCGCCCCGGCGCCGGACCCGGGGTTCTTCACCCGGTTCGTGCACGAGCTCACCTTCTGGCGCTGAGGACCGAACCGCCCGACCCGAGCCGCTGAAGGGTCGTGGGGGGGCGCCGGACCGCGCTCGACTACCCTCCGACCGAAGCCGCCGCCAGCGCACAAGACCGGGAGTCGACCCATGAGCATCCTCGGTAACCGGGTGTTGAGGAAGGAGGACCCCAAGTTCCTCACCGTCGGCGGCAGCTACGTCGACGACCTGCCGCTCGAGGGAGCCGTGCACGTGGTGTACGCCCGCTCGACGATGGCCCACGCCCGCATCGGGGGGGTCGACAAGTCCGAGGCGGAGGCGGCTCCGGGGGTCCTGGCCGTCTACACCGCGGCCGACATCGACCTCGCCCCGATCCCGAACGGTGCCCCCTTCGGGAACCCGGCCATGACCCGACCGTGGCTGGCCGACGGCGTCGTGCGCTACGTCGGTGAACCGGTCGCCGCCGTGGTCGCCCAGACCCGGGCCCAGGCGGTGGACGCGGCCGAGATGGTCATCGTCGACTACGACCCGCTACCGGCGGTCGTGGATCCGGAGGCCGCCCTGCGTGACGAGACCCTGCTCTTCCCGGAGGCCGGCACCAACCTGGTGATGACCTTTCCCGACGCCCTGGCCGGCATCATGCTTCCGGCGGAGGCGGCCGACCAGGACGAGGGGATCTTCGACGACTGCGAGGTGGTGGTCGCCCGGCGCATCGTCAACCAGCGGGTGGCCCCTTGTCCGCTCGAGGTCCGGGCCGGCGCCGCTTCGTGGACGGAAGGGCGACTGACGCAGTGGGCCACGACCCAGGCCCCCCACGGTGTGCGCGACACGCTGGCCCAGTCCCTCGGCGTCGACCCGACCGCGGTCCGGGTGGTCTCGCCCGACGTGGGAGGCGGCTTCGGCGCCAAGATCGGCGCCTACCCCGAGGAGCTCTTCCTGGCGTGGATATCGCGCGCCCTGGGGCGTCCCACCCGCTGGGTGGAGACTCGCAGCGAGAGCATGACGAACCTCGGGCACGGCCGGGCCCAGGTCCAGGACGTGCGCATCGGCGGGACGAGGGACGGTCGGATCCTCGCCTACCGGCTTGACGTGATTCAGGACTCCGGGGCCTACCCGGCCATCGGTGCGTTCCTGCCCATGTTCACCCGCACCATGCTCACCGGCGTCTACGACGTACCCAAGGTGTACTTCAAGGCCCGTTCGGTGGCCACCAACACCACCCCCACCGTCGCCTACCGGGGGGCGGGCCGCCCCGAGGCGACCGCCGCCATCGAGCGGGCCATCGACCTGTTCGCGGCGGAGATAGGCATGGACCCCGCCGACGTGCGCCGCCGCAACCTGGTCGGCAAGGACCGCTTCCCGTTCACCACCCCAACCGGCACCGTCTACGACGTCGGGGACTACGAGCGGGCCCTCGATCTCGTGCTCGAGGCGGCCGACTACAAGTCTCTGCGCAAAGAGCAGGCCCGGCGGCGCCAGTCGGGCGACGCGTCACAGCTCGGCATCGGGCTTTCGGTGTACGTCGAGATCACCAACGGCCTGCCCGGATCCGAGTTCGGGTCCGTCCAGGTCCGTCCGGATGGGAAGGTGACGGTGCGCACCGGCACCTCGCCGCACGGGCAGGGCCACGTCACGTCGTGGGCGATGCTGGTCTCCGAGCAGCTCGGCGTGGCGGTAGACGACATCGAGGTGGTCCACGGCGACACCGACGTCGTTCCCCGCGGTGTCGGCACCTATGGGTCGCGCTCGCTGCAGACCGGCGGGGTGGCGGTCAACCAGGCCGCCGGGCAGGTGGTGGAGAAAGCCCGTCAGCTCGCCGCCGACCTGCTCGAAGCCAGCCCCGACGACGTCGTGCTCGACAAGGCCGGGGGACGCTTCCACGTGGCCGGCACCCCGGCGGTGGGAAGGACGTGGTCCGAGCTGGCCCAGGCGGCCGGGGAAGGCGGCCTGTCCGCCGAGACCGACTTCACCGCCCCCGGGCCCACGTTCCCCTTCGGAGCCCACGTGGTGGTGGCCGAGGTGGACACCGAGACCGGCCGGGTGAGGATCTCGCGGGTGGTGGCGGTGGACGACGCCGGGCGGATCCTCAACCCGTTGCTGGCCGAGGGCCAGATCCACGGCGGGATCGCCCAGGGGGTCGCCCAGGCCCTCATGGAGGAGGTCGTCTACGACGAGGACGGCAACCCGGTCACCTCCAACCTGGCCGACTACGAGTTCGTGTCGGCCGCCGAGCTGCCCGCCTTCGAGACGATCCATATGGAGACGCCGACGCCGCTCAACGAGCTCGGTGCCAAGGGGATCGGCGAGTCGGGGACGATCGGTTCCACGCCCGCCGTCCAGAACGCGGTGGTCGACGCCCTGGCTCACCTCGGCGTCCGCCACGTACCGATGCCGGCCACCCCCGAGCGGGTGTGGCGGGCCATCGCCGAGTCCCGCGCAGGAGGGAACAGTTGAAGGTATCCATGACGATCAACGGCAGGTCGGTCGACGCGGACGTCGAGCCGCGGACCCTGCTCGTCCACTTCATCCGAAACGACGTCGGTCTCACCGGCACCAACGTCGGGTGCGACACGACCAACTGCGGGGCGTGCACGATCCTGATGGACGGCGAGTCGGTGAAGTCGTGCACCGTCCTCGCCGTCCAAGCCGACGGAGCCAGCATCACCACCATCGAGGGGCTCGCCGAGCCCGACGGACCGATGCACCCCATGCAGGAGGCCTTTCGCGAGAACCACGCCTTGCAGTGTGGCTACTGCACCCCGGGGATGGTGATGGCGGCGGTGTCGCTGCTGCAGGAGAACCCCAGCCCGACCGAGGCCGAGGTGCGCGAAGGCCTCGAGGGGAACCTCTGTCGCTGCACCGGCTACCACAACATCGTCAAGGCGGTGCTGGCGGCGGCGTCGGCCCCCGGGGGGCCGAAGTGATCCCCGCCGCCTTCGAGTACGCCCGGGCCGGATCGGTCGACGAGGCCATCTCGCTTCTCTCCGAGCACGGCGAGGACGCCAAGGTCCTGGCCGGCGGCCACTCGCTGTTGCCGCTGATGAAGCTGCGCCTCGCCACGCCGTCGGCGCTCATCGACGTGGGCCGCCTGCAGGAGCTGTCGTACGTGCGCGACGCCGGCGACCGCATCGCCATCGGGGCCCTCACCCGCCACCGCGATCTGCAGGTGTCCGACGAGTTGGCCCGGTCGGCGCCGATCGTCTCCCACGTCGCCGGTCTGGTGGGCGACCCCCAGGTCCGCCACCGGGGGACCATCGGCGGGTCGGTGGCCCACGGCGACCCCGCCTCGGACCTGCCGGCCGTGGTGCTCGCCCTCGACGGCGAGCTGGTCATCCGGGGCCCGGCGGGGGAGCGGGTGGTGCCGGCGTCGGAGTTCTTCCACGGCTTCCTCGAGACCGCCATCGGCCCGGACGAGCTTCTCGTCGAGATCCGCCTGCGCAAGACGCAGGGGGGCTGGTCGTACCAGAAGTTCAACCGGCGGGCCCAGGATTGGGCCACCGTCGGGGTGGCGGTGGCCCGGACCGACGGCACCCCCGCCGTTGCTCTCGTGAACATGGGTGCCACGCCGCTGCGGGCGGCCGCCGTTGAGTCCGCCCTCGCCGCTGGTGCCAGCCCGGCGGAGGCGGCCGAGTCGGCGGCCGAGGGCGCCGACCCGTCGAGCGACATCCAGGCGTCGGCCGAGTTCCGCCGCCACCTGGCCCGGGTGCTGGTGCGGCGGGGCCTCGAGGAGGCGGGCGTCTGACCGCCTCCCCTGACGAGGTCCGCTCCGCCCTCGCCGCCCACGGCTACCTAGCCGACGAGGGGTTGGCCACCGCCGTCTTCCTCGCCCTCACCCTCCGCCGGCCGCTGCTGCTCGAGGGCGAGGCCGGTGTGGGCAAGACCGAGGTGGCCAAGGTGCTCGCCCGCTGGACGGGCGGGGAGCTGCTGCGCCTCCAGTGCTACTAGGGGATCGACGTCACCCAGGCGGTCTACGAGTGGGACTACTCCCGCCAGCTGCTGCACCTGCGGGCCGCCGAGCTGCGGGGGGCGGGAGCCGAGATGGCCGCGGCGGTGGAGGACGAGCTGTTCTCCGAGCGCTTCCTCGTCCGCCGTCCCCTGCTGCAGGCCATCGCCGGCAACGGCGATGCCAAGGTCGCCCCACCGGTGCTGCTGATCGACGAGGTGGACCGGGCCGACGACGAGTTCGAGGCGTTCCTGCTCGAGATCCTCTCCGACTACGCCGTCACCGTGCCCGAGCTCGGCACCTTCCGGGCCGACACGCCCCCCGTCGTGGTGCTGACCTCCAACCGCACCCGCGACGTCCACGACGCCCTCAAGCGGCGGTGCCTCTACCACTGGGTCGAGCATCCGGACTTCGAGCGGGAGGTCGCCATCGTGCGGCTGCGGGCCCCGGAGGTGGGGGAGCGGCTGGCCCGCCAGGTGGCGGCCGCCGTGCAGGCCATGCGGGCGATGGGCCTGTACAAGCCCCCGGGAGTGGCCGAGACCATCGACTGGGCCCAGGCCCTCGCCGCCCTGGGCCGAACCGACCTCGACGAGTCCACTATCGAGGTGACCCTCGGCACCGTGCTCAAGTACCGCGAGGACGCCGAGCGGGTGGGGGCCGGCGGCCTCGGACCGCTGGTCGCCGAGGCAGTCGCCCGTGGCGTCTGACGGCCTGGTCACCGCCCCGGAGCGGATCGCCGTGGCCTTCGTGCGCGTGCTGCGTCGGGCCGGGCTGTCGGTGCCGCCCGGCAGCGCCGTCACCTACGCCCAGGCGCTGGCGGAGGTCGGCATCGACCAGCAAGGTCCGGTGTACTGGGCCGGTCGGGCCACCCTGCTGCGCCGCCCCGAAGACCGCCCGGCCTACGACCGCGTGTTCGCCGCCTTCTGGCTGGGTCGCCCGATGACGGTCGACGCCCCGCCGCCGGTGGAGGAGGTGCTCATCGTCGAGGACGACGCTGAGGGTGACGCCGGGCCCGAGGCCGGCGAGGACGAGGACCAGCGCCCCTCCTTGGTCGTGCGCTACAGCCCGACGGAGGTCCTCCGCCACAAGGACTTCGGCGCCTGCAGCCCCGAGGAGCTGGCCGAGACCCGCCGGATGATGAGCGATCTCCGCCTGACCGCCGCCCTGCGCCGGACCCGCCGGCTGCGCCGCTCCCGCCGGCGCCGCGGGCGCCCCGATCCCCGCCGCACGGTGCGGATGGCCCTGCGCACCGGCGCCGAACCCGTTCGCCGGGCCCACCTCGAGCCGTCGTGGCGGCCCCGCCGGGTGGTTCTTCTGTGCGACGTCAGCGGGTCGATGGAGCCCTACGCCCGGGCCCTGCTGCGCTTCCTGCATGTGGCCGTCATGGGCCGGGGCCGGGTCGAGGCCTTCGCCCTCGGCACCCGCCTCACCCGGCTGACCCGCCAGCTCTCCGGCCACGACCCGGACGTGGCCCTGGCCGCCGCGGCCGGGGCGGTGGCGGACTGGTCGGGGGGCACCCGGCTCGGGGACGGGCTGAGAGCCTTCAATGACCGCTTCGGCGCCCGGGGCATGGCCCGGGGGGCGGTCGTCGTCATCCTGTCGGATGGCTGGGACCGGGGCGACCCGGCTGTCCTCGGGGCGGAGATGGCCCGCCTGAGCCGGGTGGCCCACCGCGTGGTCTGGGTCAACCCTCTGAAGGCCACACCCGGTTACGCCCCGCTGGCCAGAGGGATGGCAGCGGCCCTCCCGTACGTTGACAACTTCGTGGAGGGCCACTCGCTGGCCTCCCTCGAGGAGCTTTCGGAGGTCATCGGCGCATGAAAGAGGTACTGGGCGACATCGAGCGGTGGCGGTCGGCCGGCCGGCGGGTGGCGCTGGCCCGGGTGGTGGGCGTCGAAGGCTCCGGTCCCCGCGACCCGGGGGCGACCATGGCGGTGAGCGAAGACGGCGAGGTGGCCGGCTCGGTCTCCGGAGGCTGTGTCGAGGGGGCGGTGGTGACCGAGGCGCTCGACGTGCTGGCCCGGGGGGAGGCCAAGCTGTGCACGTTCGGGTACTCCGACGATGAGGCCTTCGCCGTGGGGCTCACGTGCGGCGGCACCATCCACGTGTTCGTGGAGCCGCTGGACTGGTGAGCCTCTATGAGACCGTGCGCGACGCCCTGCGGGCCGAGGATCCGGTGGCCATGGCCACGGTGGTGGAGGTCGTCCCCCGCGAGGAGTGGGAGTTCCCCGACGACCCAGGCGTGGCGCTCGGGGCCAAGCTAGTGGTGCGCCCCGGTCATCCCCGTCAGGGGAGCCTGGGCCACGAAGGGCTCGACACGGTCGTGGCCCGCGACGCCCTCGGGGCTCTCGAGTCCGGCCTGTCCGACACCCGCCACTACGGGCGGCGGGGCCAGGCCCGCCGGCGCGAGGTCTCCGTCTTCGTCGAGGCGTTCGCCCCGCCCCCCCAGATGGTCATCTTCGGCGCCGTCGACTTCACCGCCGCCCTGGCCAAGGTGGCCAAGATCCTCGGCTACCGGGTGACGGTGTGCGACGCCCGGCCGGTTTTCGCCACCCCGGCCCGCTTCCCCATGGCCGACGAGGTGGTCGTCGACTGGCCGGACCGGCATCTGGCCAAGGTCGGGCCCGACCTCGGACCCCGCGACGCGGTGTGCGTGCTCACCCACGACCCGAAGTTCGACGTTCCAGCCATCGTCGCCGCCCTGCCGACGAGGGTGGGCTACCTGGGCGCCATGGGCTCGCGGCGGACCAACGCCGACCGGTTGGCCCGGCTCAAGGAGGCGGGGGTGGACGAGGCTGCCCTCGAGCGCCTGATGGCGCCGGTCGGCCTCGACATCGGCGCCCGGACCCCGGAGGAGACGGCGATATCCATCTGCGCCGAGATCATCGCCCTGCGGGTGGGTTCCGGGTCGCGGAGCGAGGTCCCGTCCCTGCGTGACCGGGGTGGACCGATACATCGTGACGGCCGGGGCGAACCTGGGCCAGACTGAGGGGATGGAGGGGGGCACGGGTGGCGGCTCGCCCGACCTGCGCATTTCTGACGACGATCGCCAGCAGGTCACCGAGCTGCTGCGACGTCACACGGCCGACGGGCGCCTGACCCTCGACGAGTTCGCTGAACGGGTCGGCGTGGCCCTGGCCGCCCGCACCCGTTCCGATCTCGAGGCCGTCACCGCCGACCTTCCCCGCGCCCCCGAGCCCGTGCCGGAAACCCGGCGCAAGAAGGCCCGCCGGCTGCTGGTGGCGGTGATGAGCGGGGCGACGGCCAAGGGAAGGTGGCGCACCGGACGGTCGGTCACCTGCATCGCCGTCATGGGCAGCTGCCATCTCGACTTCCGCCGGGCGGAGATCGACTTCGACGAAGTGGTGGTGACGGCCGTGGCCGTCATGGGCGGCATCGACATCGTCGTTCCGGAAGGCATCGACGTGGAGCTGACCGGGCTGCCCATCATGGGCGGCAAGCACATGAAGCTGGCTGACGTCCCGGTGCTGCCCGGCTCTCCCCGGATCGTGGTGCACGCCTTTCCCATCATGGGAGGCGTGCACGTCCGCTCCCGCCCGGACAAGGGGGACGAGCCCGGGCCGGCTGGCGACCGCCGCCGCGACTCCAGCCATCACCACCAGCACTGGCGCGACGCCCAGGTGGAGTGGCAGCAGCAACAACGACAGATGGGCGACCAATGGCGGGCCCAGCAGGCGGAGATGGCCGAACAGCGCGACCGGACACGTGAGGAGCTGCGCCAACGGCGTAAGGAGATCCGCGACGAGATCAGGGGCAAAGCCCGCGAGCTCGAACGCCGCCACCGTGGGGGCCAGGCCATCGACCTCGCCGACCTCTACGACGTCTTGTTCACCCGCCCGGCCCCGGTGCCTGTGTCGCCGGCGTCGGGCACCACTCCGCCCGCCGCCCCGCAAGCGGCGACCGGCTTGGGCCGGCCCGCCGATGACGAGCCGCTCGAGACCGACGTCGCCGGCGACCTCCCCGGCACTCTCGACGGCACCGTCACCATCATGTTCAGCGACATCGCCGGCTACGCCGAGATCACCGAGCGTCTGGGGGATCTAGCCGCCCACGACCTGCTGCGTGAGCACAACCGGATCGTGCGTGACCTTCTCGTCACCCACGCCGGTTACGAGGTGAAGGCGCAGGGCGACGGCTTCATGGTGGCGTTCTCCAGCGCGGCCCGAGCGCTGCGGTGCGCCATCGGCATCCAGAAGGCGTTCGAGAAGTACGGCCTGGAGAATCCCGACGAGCCCATCCGGGTCCACGTCGGGCTGCACACCGGTGAGGCCGTCCGCGACGGGGGCGACTTCCTCGGCCGCACCGTCATCGTGGCCAGCCGGCTGACCGGTATCGCCGGCCCGGGCGAGATCCTGGTCTCCTCCCTGCTGCGTGAGCTCACCGACTCGTCGCGCGAGTTCCGCTTCGGCGAGGCCCGTCAGGTGATCTTGAAGGGCATGAGCGCGCCCCAGACCGCTTACCCGGTCGAGTGGCGCGACGCTTGAACGGACCGGCGGTCTGACCGCCGCCGCCGTGGTGCTGGCCGCGGGCGGCGGCGCCCGCTTCGCCGGGGCCACCCACAAGCTGCTGGCGTCGTTCCGCGGCCGTCCGCTGGTCCTGTGGTCCGTGGACGCCGCCCGGGCTGCCGGCCTGGACGAGACGGTGGTCATCACCGGCGCCGTCGACCTGGCCGGTCAGCTGCCTGACGACGTCACCGTCATCGAGAACCACGCCTGGGCCGAGGGGCAGGCGACCTCCTTGCGGGCCGCGGTCGACTGGGCCGAGCACCGCGGCCACCGGGCCGTCATCGTGGGCCTGGGCGACCAGCCGCTGATCCCCGCCGCGGCGTGGACTGCCGTGGCCGCCGACCCGCACCCCATCGCCGTGGCCTCCTTCGAAGGGCGTCGCCGACCACCGGTGAAGCTGGACCGCCAGGTCTGGCCGCTGCTGCCGGTGGGGGGCGACGTGGGGGCCCGCGAGCTGATCGCCTCTCGGCCGGACCTGGTGGGCGAGGTAGCGTGCCCGGGAACGCCAGCCGACGTCGACACCGTGGAGGACCTCGTCCGATGGAGCTGACCAACGAGTTCCGGGTATCCGTGCCCGTCGACGAGGCGTGGGCCGTCCTCACCGACGTGGAGCGGATCGCTCCCTGCATGCCCGGCGCCGAGCTGCAGGAGGTAGAGGGTGAGGAGTACCGCGGGGTCGTCAAGGTGAAGGTGGGGCCCATCAGCGCCCAGTACAAGGGGGCCGCCCGCTTCGTCGAGCGTGACGACACGGCCAAGAAGGCGGTGCTCAAGGCCGAGGGTCGCGACACCCGTGGCCAGGGCAACGCCAGCGCGACCATCACCGCCGTGCTGGCGCCGGACGGCGCCGGCACCAGTGTCTCGATCGTCACCGACCTGTCCGTGACCGGCAAGGTGGCCCAGTTCGGCAGGGGGGTGCTGGCCGACGTCAGCAGCAAGTTGCTGGGCCAGTTCGTCGAGAAGCTCGAGGCGGATGTCATCTCCGGATCGGGTGGTGGCGGGCCGTCGGGCGGGTCCGGCCCCGGAGCCGACCATGCCGCCGTGCCGACCACCACCCCCTCCGGCAACGGCGTCGGCGGAGACGGCCGGGTCGGCGCCCAGGTGCGGCCCATCCGGTCGGCCCCGGCCGAGCCCGTCGACCTGCTCGAGGCGGCGGGCGGCTCTGTGGCCAAGCGGGCCGTCCCGGTCCTCGCCGTCGCGGTCGTGTCCCTGCTTGTCTGGCGGTGGTTCCGCCGCCGGTGAGGGGACCTTCGCCCGCCGACCCCGACGTGGTGGGCGGGCTGCTCGGGCGCCGACCCCGGGCCGAGTTCGAGGTGGTGGTCGCCGACGCAGGCGGGCGCCCGGTGGTCATCCGCAACGCGCCGCTGATGGAGGACGGCGCCCCTATGCCGACCCGCTACTGGCTGGTCGGCGACGAGGAGCGCCAAGCCGTCAGTCGGTTGGAGTCGGCCGGCGGGGTCCGCCGGGCCGAGGCGGATGTCGACCCGGTCGACCTCGAGGACGCCCATCGGCGTTACGCGGCCGAGCGTGACGCCGCCCTGCCCCCCGGTTGGAACGGGCCCCGCCCCACCGGAGGGGTGGGCGGAACCCGCCGGGGCGTCAAGTGCCTTCACGCCCACTACGCCTGGCACCTCGCCGGGGGAGACGATCCGGTGGGGCGCTGGGTGGCCGCTCGCCTCGCCGAGGGAACGGGTGACTGACACCGTCGCCGCCATCGACTGTGGCACCAACTCCACCCGTCTTCTCATTGCCGACCGGGCCGGGCGGACTCTCGATCGACGCATGGTGATCACCCGACTCGGCCAGGGGGTCGATGCCCAACGCCGGCTCTCGCCGGCCGGCGTCGAGCGCACCATCGAGACGTTGCGCTCTTATCGGAAGGCCATGGACGCTCACGGTGTCGGGGCCGCCCGGCTGGTCGCCACCTCGGCGGCCCGCGACGCCGCGGACCGCGACGAGTTCTTTGACGCCGCCCGGCAGGTCACCGGAGTGACGCCTGAGTTGCTGGCGGGAGACGAAGAAGGGCGCCTGTCCTTCGCCGGGGCCACGGCCGGGCTGCCCGTTGGCCAGGGCCCGTTCCTCGTGGTGGACATCGGGGGCGGATCCACCGAACTGGTGGTGGGCGAGGCAACCGTGAAGGCGGTGTGGTCGGCCGACGTGGGCTGTGTCCGGGTCTCCGAGCGCTTCCTCCAGAAGGACCCTCCCGCCGGCCCCGAGCTCGAACGGGCCCGGGCCCACGTTTCGACCGTCCTCGCCGCCGCCGTCGAAGCGATGGGCGGCCTGGCCGGGGCCCGGACCCTCGTCGGGCTGGCTGGCACGGTGAGCACCGCCGCCATGGTCGACCTGGGCCTCGAGCGTTATGACCGCGAGCGGGTCCACCATCACCGTCTCACCGCCCCCGTCGTCGCCGGCATCCTCCACGAACTGGCCGCCCTCCCCCTCGAGGAGCGGGCCCGGCGGCCAGGTGTCGAGCCCGGGCGGGCCGACGTGATCGTCGGCGGGCTCGTCGTCCTCGACGCCGTCCTCGCCGACCTCGGCTTCGCCGAGTGCCTGGTCTCCGAGTCCGACATCCTCGACGGCTTGGTGATGAGCCTGCTGGATCGGTGACCGGCGCCGTCCCCTAATGTCGGAGGGGATGCCCCGCTCCGATCGCGTGCTCATGGGCCCCGGCCCCTCGAACCTCTACCCGGAGGTCACCGAGGCGCTGCAGCGGCCACTCGTCGGGCACCTCGACCCCGACTTCCTCGCCGTTCTCGACGAGACGTGCGACCGGCTGCGCACGGTCTTCTCGACGGCGAACCCGCTGACGCTGCCGATCAGCGGCACCGGCTCCGCGGGCATGGAGGCCTCGTTCGTCAATCTGGTGGCCCCCGGCGACACGGTGGTCGTCGGAGTCAACGGCGTGTTCGGGGAACGCATGTGCGACGTCGCCGCCCGGTGCGGAGCCGAGGTCGTCCGGGTCGACGAACGGTGGGGGAACCCGATCGACCCTGAACGGTTGCTCGCGGCGCATCCCCATCCGAAGCTCATCGCGGTCGTCCACGCCGAGACCTCCACCGGGGTGCGCAACGAGGTGGAGGCGCTTGGCGCCGGCAAGGGCGACGCCCTGCTGGTGGCCGATTGCGTCACCTCCCTAGGGGGCATCCCGTTCGCCACCGACGGCTGGGGGGTCGACGTCGCCTACAGCGGCACCCAGAAGTGCCTCGGAGTTCCCCCCGGGCTGGCCCCGCTGACGATGTCACCGGGCGCCGTCGAGCGCCGGGTGGAGCGACCCCAGTCGTGGTATCTCGACCTCGGCATGATCTCCCAGTACACCGGTTCGACGAGCGGGGGGGCGACTCGCCGCTACCACCACACCGCCCCGGTGACGATGATCAACGCCCTTCACGCCGGCCTGGGCGCCATCCTCGAGGAGGGGCTGGCGGGGGCGTGGGCCCGCCACGAGGAGTGCGGCCGACTCCTGCAGAAAGGGCTGCAGGAGCTGGGCTTCGAGCTGTTCGCCGCCGAGGGTCACCGGCTACCCCAGCTGACGACGGTGTTGATCCCCGACGGTCTCCTGCCCGGAGGCCTCGACGAGGCCGGCGCCCGCCGGCTGCTCCTCGAGCGCTACGGGATCGAGGTCGGTGGGGGACTCGGCGAATATGCCGGCCGGATGTGGAGGATCGGCTGCATGGGCCACACCGCCCGGCCCCGCAACGTAACCCTCCTGCTCGGGGCCCTCGGCGAGATCCTGGGCCGGTGAGCGCCCGGTCGGTCGGGGATCCTGCCGGCGCAGTCCTGGTCGGGCGGCGCATCCGGCTCAGGCCCCTCGTTGCCGGCGACTTCGAGGAGTGGCGCGAGGTGCGACTCCACAACGAGAGCTGGCTCACGCCGTGGGAGCCCCGGCCGGTGCCCGGGCGTCCCGACGTCGTCCGCGACGCCCGGGCCTTCGCCTCGCGCTGCGGGGCCCGCGCCCGCGAGGCGCAGTTCGGCACCGCCTACGGCTTCGGCATCTTCGTCGACGACCGCTTCTCGGGCGAGATCAACCTGTCCTCGGTCCAGCGGGGCCCGCTACAGACGGCCGACATCGGCTACTGGATTGACCGCCGCCGGGCCGGACACTCGTACATGTCCGAGGCGGTGGTCCTCCTGGCCCGGTTCGCCTTCGAGGACCTGGCCCTGCACCGGCTGCAGATCTCCATCATCCCCCGCAACCTTCGCAGCCGACGGGTGGTGGAGAAGCTGAACCTGCGCGAGGAGGGGCTGGCCGTGCGCCTGGTCGAGATCAACGGCGTCTGGGAGGACCACCTCCGCTACGCCATCACCGCCGAGGAGTGGCTCGACCGGCGCGACCAGTTGGTCGGCGAATGGCTCAACGGCTGAACGGCTGAATGGCCGCTCGGCCCCTGCTGTCAGCCCTTGCCGGACCCGGACACCCGCCGTCGGATCGCCTCGAGCCGCTCGGCGAAGAAGGGCTGTGAGAGGGACCACAGCTGCGCCTCGAGCTCGAGGTCCACGGCCGGCTCGTGGTCGTCGAGGACCGACGCCGCCCGCAGGGTGTGCTTTACCCGCCGGACCAGCTCGGGGGGCCCCGCCGCCGCCCGCCCGGCGACAGCTACCGCCGTGTCGCGCAAGGCGTCGTCGGCCACGCACTCCCAGACCAAACCGCGGGCCGCGGCCTGCTCGCCGTCCAGAGCCTGCCCGAACAGGACAAGGGCGGCGGCGGTCTGCGGGCCGACCAGGCGCGACAGCATCCACGTGTGGCCTCCACCCGGGTGAAGGCCGAGATCGAGAAAGCGGGTGTCGAACTTCGCCGACCGGCCGGCGATGCGCAGGTCACAGGCCAGGGCCAGGTTCATGCCGGCGCCCACGGCGGCACCGTTGACAGCCGCCACCGTCGGCAGTGTCGAGCGCGAGACGCGTAGGAAGCCCTCGTAGATCGAGCGCATCGACTCGCCCTGACCGGAGCCGCCCGAGCCCCGGGCGGCCTCGCCGGCCCGGCCCAGGTTCGACAGGTTGGCGCCGGCGCAGAAGGCCGGAGGCGCCCCGGTGATCACCACCGCCCCCACGGAGGTGCCCTCCTCCAGTCGGTCGAAGATGGCGACCAGGTCGGCGACCATGGCCTCCGACAGGGCGTTGCGCCGTTCGGGGTCGTCCAGGGTCAGAACGGCGACTGATGCCCCGTCGGCCTCAACCGTGTCGACGCGGACGGCGTCGGGCACCGCCTCAGGCCTCCGTGGGCCGGACCACCGCGGGGGAGCGGCGGAAGAACTGCTCGACGTCGCGTTCGTAGCGGTAGTTGGGACGGGTCTGGCCGATCACCCGCTGTAGGCGGCGCGAGCGGGCGAAGGCGTCCACCGCCCCCGCCGAAGTGAACCGGTACTGGAAGCCCGCCTGCTTCAGACGGCGGTTGTCGATGCCCCGCCCGTAGCGCAGCAGGTCGAGGAGCTCGCCGGGCAGATCCACCAGCCGCATGGCGCCGAGAGCCGCCGCCGACCAGCCGGTCAGGACCGGGGGCAGGGCCACCAGCCGGGCCCCGCAGATGCTGGCCACCTCGCTCCAAGGGATGCGTCCGTCCCCGGCGACGTTGTAGACCCCGGGCAGCTGGCGGTCGAGCACAAAATGAAGGGCCCGGATGACGTCGTCCTCCTCGACGAACTGCAGGAGAGGGTCGAATCCGAAGACCCACGGGGCGACACCCCGCTCGAGGGCGGAGGTGATCGGCGTCACCAGGTCGTGGCCCAGCACGTTGGTGAAGCGCAGCAGGGTGACGACTACGTGGGGGTTGTCGTCGGCGAAGTCGCGCAGGTAGTCCTCCACCTCGAGCAGGGAGCGCTCGACGCGCGTCTTGGGCGGCTGGGTTCGGCTCATCGACTCGCGGAACCACGCCGGGTCCTGGAACGAGGACCCGTAGACGAGGGACGAGGACTTGACGATGATGTGGCGCACCGAGCTCTCCGCCGCTCCGGCGGCGGCGAGAAGGTTCATGGTGCCGATCACGTTGGTCTCGTGCAGGTTGCGGGCGCTGGTGCGAGTCGAGTCGACGATCAGGAAGGTGTGAACGATCGTGTCGACCTGGGTGGCCTTAACGATGCGCGAGAGGATCGAGTAGCTCTGGTCGGCCCGGACGTACTCCGTGCGCTCGAGGGGGACCTGCGGTTCGGTGACGTCGACTCCGATGATCGTCTCGACGTTCGGGTCCGACTCCAGGGCCTGGGCCATGCGGCCGCCCCAGAAGCTGCCGAGCCCGGTGATGAGGATCCGCTTGCCCATCTACCCGAACCAGACGCTGCGCCGGTCGCGCAGCATCTCGTAGAGCGTCTCCTGCAGGCTCTGGCGGATGTCCTCGGCCGCGTCCATGACCCGGCTGCGCGAGTAGCGCTCTTGGTCGGGTGGCACGTCGAAATGCACCGGATCGAGAACCTTGAGACGGAACTTGGCCGGCAGGTAGGCGATCAGCCCGAGCAGCGGCCCGAACAGCAGCATGTTGGCGGTGATCGGCAGGTAGGGGATGCCCATCATGCGGGCCAGGCCCGGCACCTTGAACAGGATGGGCATGGACTCCTCGGCGCCGACCACGGCGATGGGCACGACCGGCACTCCGGCCCGCATGGCGATCTCCACGAACCCGCCTCGTCCGAAGCGGCGCAGCTGGTAGCGCTCGTTGAGGGTCTTGCCCGGCCCCTTCGAGCCCTCGGGGAACACCAGCACGAGCTGTTGCTCCTCGCGCAGCAGCCGGTAGGCGTTCTCCGGGTGGGCGGCGACACCGCCGACCCGCGACCACATCGTGCCGACCACGGGCATGGCCTTGAAGATGTGGTCCGCCAGGCCGTAGACGGGCCGGCGGAGCTCCTTTTCGATGCCGTGCATGATCACTGGAGCGTCCGAGGGGATGGCGGCGGCGTGGTTGGCGACGATGAGTGCCCCGCCGTCGGTCGGGATCTTCCCGAGCCCCTCCCACTCGGCCCGGAACCAGTGCTGGTAGATCGGGTCGTAGAGGGTGCGGGCGATCTCGCGCATGTGCTCCGATCGACCCCAGTCGTCGACGTCGGACAGCCGGGGATCCGCTGTGGGGGGCGGGGCCTCCTCGGGGCGGCGCAGGGGGACCAGCTCGCCACGCCGGGTGAGATTGGCCACTTCGTCTCGCCCCGTCACCCGGTCATCGTATCGGTGGGCGCGCCAGGGGGGACCGGGCGGGGGCTGCGGCCGACCGGGTGCCCGCGCCACGACCAGGCATGGCAGGAAATGGCTCGTCAAGGCGATTGACGACACCTTCCTGACCTGCCACTCTGCGTGGATTCAACGCGACTCCCCGTGTTGAATTAGCGCCAAGGGGCGGAATGGCTCGACCCGGACGCAATGGACCGGGCCGACCGGAGTCCGATCTGGCAGGCGACGGCGGTGCCGCCGTGGACGCCGTGTCGGCCCGGGCAGTGCTCGACGCCAACCCTGATGTCATCGTCGTCATCGACGCCGCCGGGCAGGTCCGCTGGGTCAGTGCTGGGGTGGTCCGGCTGACGGGCCGCCGGGCGGGTGACTGGCTGGGTTCGAACGTGATCGACCTGGTCCACCCGGAGGACCTGCAGATCGCCCTGCTCTCCATGGCGAGCGTCCAGAACAAGACGGTGGGCACGCCCCTCGAGCTGAGGGTGGTTGTCGACGGCGGGTGGAAGATGGTGGAGGTCATCGCCGCCAACCGGCTGGACGACCCCGAGATTGCCGGTCTGGTGCTGTCGATCCGGGACGTGACCGAACGACGCCGGTGGGAGGTGGCGGCCAACCAGACCGAGCGGTTCCGGTCCCTCGTTCAGAACGCCGCCAGCCTCACCATGATGTTGAAGCCCTCGGGACAGGTCGAGTCGGTGTCTGGTGCACTCAGCCGCATGCTCGGCCACGATCCGGAGAGGGTCGAGGGTCACCCGCTCGAGGGGCTGGTGGTGGAGGAGGACCGCCCGGCCCTGCGAGCGGCCATGGAGCGGTCGCTGAGCGCGCCGGTCTGGCAATCACCTCCCACGACGGTCGAGGTGTCGATGATGCACGCCATGGGGCGTGCCGTGCCCTTCGAACTGAGCCTGGTCAACCTGGTGGACGACCCGACCGTGGGCGCTCTGGTGGTGTCCGGCCACGACATCACCCAGCTGCGGGCGACCCAGGAAGCCCTGACCGACATGGCCAACCGCGATCCGTTGACGGGCCTGGCCAACCGATCCTCGCTCGACCATCACCTCGGACGGTTGCTGGCCGCCGGCGCCTCGCGGCGGGTGGTGGTGGCATTCGTGGACCTCGACGGGTTCAAGGCGGTCAACGACGCCATGGGCCACCTGGTCGGCGACCGGTTGCTGCGGGCTGTTGCCGACCGGCTGCGAGGCGTCATGCGCGACGGTGACGTGACCGCCCGCTACGGGGGTGACGAGTTCGTGGTCGTGGTGCCCGCCGGCGGCATGCCGGATTCGGGGGCCCTGTGCCGGCGCATCGAGGATGCCATGGCCGTGCCTTTCCCAGTCCAGAACGCCGAGGTCGTCCTCGGAGTGAGCGTCGGGGCGGTGAGCTCGCTCCCCGGTGACACCCCGGAGTCGTTGATCGCCCGGGCCGATCAAGCCATGTACGAGCGCAAGCGGCTGGGCGCCGGCTCGGATTGAGCCCCGCTCCGCCGCTCCCAACCCGAGCGCCCCGGCGCAGGAGGCGATACTGGTCGGGGCCCGGGTGGCGTAACCGGTAGGCGCGGGGGGCTTAAACCCCCCTGAGGGGCAACCCTCATGTGGGTTCGAATCCCACCCCGGGCACCTCTAGCCCCAGGTCAGAGCACAGATTTAACCCCCTGATCCAGCGGGCCGGGCCCATCGCTATCCCATCCATCCCATCAAACCCCTTGAAATCCCATCACGGGGGCTGTCAAAGTCCCTCTCATGGCTGGGAAGACGGTGGAGCCGGGGATCCGCCAGTTGGCGGACCGCACCTACGAGGTGCGCGTCGGTGTCGGGCGCGACGAGACCGGCCGGGTGGTCCAGCGGAGTCGGGTCGTTCACGGCAGCATCCACGAGGCGCGCAAGGCCCGGGCGCAGTTGCTGCTGTCTGCCGGAGCGACACCGAAGCCGTCGGCGGCGACGGTGGCCGAGCTGGGCAAGCGGTGGCTCGCTGATCTCGAGCGGCGGGGCAAGAGCCCGAACACCATCCATGGCTACCGATCCAAGTGGAACCACATCGACCGGTACCTCGGCGAAAAGACGGTGTCGCGAGTCACGACGACCGACCTGAACCGCCTGTACGGGCGCCTGGCCGACGCAGGGCTGTCGCCCGCTTCAATACGGCACGTGCACGTCGTCGGCCGGGCGGCGTTCAACGAAGCCATCCGCTGGGGCTGGATCGAGCGCAACCCGGTGAAGTGGGCCCGGCCCCCGGAACATGAGCCGGACGAGATCAAGGTGCCGGATGAGGCTCTCGTCCGCCAGCTCATCGCCGAGGTCGCCAAGGAGCGGGGCGGGGTCGAGATGTCGCGGCTGTTCTTCGTCGCCGCCACGACGGGGGCCCGTCGGGCGGAGCTGTGCGGGCTGCGCTGGCCCGACATCGACTGGACGACGGGGACCATGTCGATCTCCCGGTCGATCCTGGATCTGCCCGGCCGCCCGATCGCGGAGAAGAACACCAAGAGCCGCCGGGGTCGCCGGCGCATCGAGCTCGACCCGGCCACCCTGGCGGTGCTCGAGGACCAGCGGGCCGCCATGGAGGCCCGGGCCATCTCATGCGACGTCGAGCTGGCCCTAGATGGCTACTGCTTCTCCGACGCGCCGGACGGATCGGAGCCCTGGCACCTCGACCGGGTCACCCACGCATTCTCGCGGGCCCGGGAGAGACTGGGTTTGGACAACACGGTTCGCTTCCACGACCTCCGCCACTTCGTCGTGACCCACGCCCTCGACGCCGGGGTCGCCATCCCGACCCTGGCCGAGAGGACCGGCCACGATCCGTCGATCATGCTGCGGGTGTACGGGCACGGCCGGGCGGCGTCGAACCGGCGGGCCGGGGAGGTGGCCGCCGGGCTACTCGTGCCACCGCGGGATCAGTAATTGCCGCCCCGTAAGCAGCGGGCTCGGCGCGGCGAGCCCGTGCCCGCAGGAGCGGCCCTCGTGGTCCGGGGTGACCTCCTAGATCCCCGGGCGTTGCGAGCGGATGCCGTCGATAACGAGGAGATCTACGGATATTGGGGCATCTCGGTGTTTGCCGAGGTCGGCGGCGTCGACCTGGCTTGGATCGCAGAGAACAAGCTGGCGCGGGCCGAGTGGCTCGCTGTCTACCGGGCCGGTGACCTCCTGGCCGCCGGCCTCGACCTGTGGGACACCGGCCAGAGCCCTCATTACGATGTAGTCCACGAGGATCTGGACGAGTTGGTGATGCGAATCGTCTCGACCCTCCACAGGATCATCCGCAATCCCAGCCTGGGTGGAGGTGTCCTATGACAGCCCCACGCATCGACCTGCCGGCCAACCTCAACAACGAGGACGACGAGGGCCTCAACTGGGCACTCCTTCGGAACTCGCCGGACCCAGCCCGGATAGTGCCCGGCTCGGTCGTAGTGGCCGGAACCGAGAGGTTCTGGTCCTGGGTGCGGATCCGCCGAGTCGACCCTGACGGGCAGGTGCACTTCGAGCAGGTGAGCGAGGCCGAGGCACCAGCCGCTCCGCAGGCGAGCTGAGACGC
The DNA here is from genome assembly GCA_021325435.1 of Actinomycetota bacterium. Taxonomy (GTDB): domain Bacteria; phylum Actinomycetota; class Acidimicrobiia; order Acidimicrobiales; family JAJPHE01; genus JAJPHE01. The sequence continues at coordinate 79,554 of JAJPHE010000160.1, forward strand.
CGCCCTGGGCCCTGTCGCGGCCACCGGATAGCCGAGCGGTGCGGGCGGCGAGTTCAGCCGCGGCGCTGCCGACTCGGGGGTGGTATTGGTCGTCCCCGCTGGACTCGCACTCTTGGTGTCTCGTCGGCGGGGAGCGCCGGGTTTGTGTCTTCGACCCGTACGAGCCGGAACCGCAGCTCGATGCCGGCCCCGGCCAGGATGCGGTCGATGGTGGGGATGCTCGGCTCTCTTTGTCCGGTCTCGATCCTGGCTATCTCGGACTGGGAGACCCCGGCCCGCTCGGCGAGCTGGCGTTGGGAGAGGCCCCTTTCGTGGCGGGCGAGGGTCAGGATTTGGCCGGCGAGGGTCGGCGGGGTGGCCATCAGGTCACGATAGCTTATTAGCTATCAGTTTGGTGATCGCGTTCTGAACGGGCACCTGTGGTGACCTGGGGCGGCAACGGTCGCTGATTACTGATAAGTAATCGATTTGGTAAGCGGTCGGGGGACTCGCAGGCGGCGCGTCGCGGCGGACCGGGCCCGCGTTGGTAAAGAACTGGTGACGCCTCGGTGTATCTCCTCACCCATGGCTGAGGGATCGCTGGGTCCGGCAGGGCTCGGCGAGGAACGCGCGACAAGGGCCGTGGTCAAGGTTCTCGTCGAGGTCGGCGTCAAGGTTCGCGGTCGATCCTCGCGGCGGGGCGAGCGCCCAGCTGTCCGCCGGCGGGCCTGCCCGGTGTCCGGCCAGCCGCAGCCCCGTGGTGCCGGGTTGTTGCTGGCGGCGAGCGCGTCTTTGTCGTGAGGCGGTCTGTGTCGGTTCGGAGATTGAGGAGAAGTCCGTCATGGCTGTGTGGGTAGAGCGAGGCGGGCCGGAGCCGGGGGAGCTTCCGGTGGTGTTGAGCGTGGAGGAGGCTGCGGCCTTTCTGCGGATCGGGCGGACCTGCGCGTATGAGCTGGCCCGCCGCTACGAGGCGACCGGCGGCCGGGAAGGTCTGCCGGTGGTCCGCCTGGGCCGCCTGCTGCGAGTCCCGCGGCAGGGGCTGCTGGCGCTGCTGGAGCTGCCGCCTCCGGCGGCGTGAACGACCCGGCGGCCGCCGGGGCCGGGCCCCGGCTGGTGGTGGACGGCGGACGTGGCCGGCCGTGGCGCGACCTGGGGCCGGTGGCCTGGGCGGTGCTGTGTGACGTGGCGGCGTCGGCCCTGCCAGACCCGGACGGCTGGGCGGCGCCGGTCGGGGTCCGTGAGATCGCGGCCAGCGCCGGGGTGAACAAGGACACCGCGGCCCGGGCCCTGGCGGCGCTGACCGCGGCCGGGCTGGTTGTGCGGGAGCGGGCTCACGGCCCGGGCGGCCGCCGGTCCGTCTACCGGCTCGGTCTGCCTGCCGGGCTCGAGCTGTGTCCGACCGTCTGGGACGCCGTCTCGCTTCCCGAACAACCGGTCGCCGGATCGGGCGGCGTTCGTCCGGGCGCTTCGGACAGAGGCGTGCCGTTCGCAGATCGGAACGGCGGTGGCGCGCCGCGGGATACACAACGTGGAGGCACGCGCGACAGCCGAGATGCAGCCGAGGTAGGCACGGGCGCGCTCGAGCACGGCGACGCCGCCGCCGGCGACCTCAGTGGCGCTCGTGACAGCAGGCATCAGCCGGACGGGCCCGCCGCGCCGCTCAATGGCCGCCAGAGCTCCGCCGGCGACGTTCAGCGTCGTCGACCGCACGAGCGGGTGTTGGGGCCGCAGGATGGCTCACAGGGCCAGCTGTTCGACGTTGAGGTCGCTGTCACTGCCGGGTCGCAGGATCGGGCGCGATGACGAACGCGCGGCTCATCTCCTCAACGCTCACCGTCACCTTCTCCGCCCATCCCTCGATCACCCTCTCCACCTTCCACACCACCCCTCCACCACCTCCACCAACCCACCATCACCCCGCCCCAACATCGAACCCCTACAGCCCAGACACCTCTGCACCCGAGGTGCCCTTCCGGGCCGTGCCGTTTCGTGCGGAGCGTCGGCCGTGTTGAGTTTGACGAAGCTGCGGCCGAGCGGGCGGCACTACTACAAACGCGAACTCGGCGGCCCGCAGGTCGAGATGGCGGGACCGGGCTACTGGGCGGAGAACCCCGAACTGCAAGGGATCTGGATCGGGCGGGGGGCGGAGGCGATGGGCCTGGAGGGCCGGGTCGACGAGGTCGGCTTCGACAGGCTGTTCGGCTCCGGGGCCGACCCCCGTGACGGTAAGTCTCTGGGGCGGGGCTGGTGTCCGGAGTCGGAGACGGCGGTGGCCGGCTACGCGCTCACGTTCTCCCCGCCCAAGTCGGTGTCGGTCCTGTGGGCGGTGGGGGATGAGGCGGTGTCCGACCAGGTCGGACAGGCCCATGTGGCCGCCGCCCGCGAAGCATTGGAGTATTTGCAGGATCACGCCGGGTTCACCCGCAGGGGCCGGGGGGGCCTGTGCCAGGTCGACACCGACGGCTATGTGGCCGCCGCGTTCCTGCACCGC
>JAJPHE010000157.1 GCA_021325435.1 Actinomycetota bacterium
CTTGGGCACCTTCGCCGGTCTAGTACCGGCAGCCGCCGAAGTTGGGGAAGTAACCATCACACCACTGTCCCACACACCAGCGGTATATTACGCGATCCTCTTTAGGTGGCCGAGGGACGATCCAACGGCAGGCTCAGTGTGGGCGATGCAATCCGCCAGGCGCGTTCGCTCGTAGAGGAGCTGGCCGGCAAGCAGCCAGAGAGCGTCTCGGGCGCTTCCTCCTCCGAGGACGGCGGCTGGACGGTGGCCGTCGACGTCGTCGAGCTGTCCCGCGTTCCGCCCTCGACCGACCTGCTGGCCACCTATGAGGTCTCACTGGACGCGTCCGGTGAGCTGGTCGACATGGTCCGGGCCCGTCGTTACGTGCGTGGCCAGGCCGACGAGGACTGACAGATGCAGATCGAACGCCGCGGCTACAACCCGACCCCCGGGGGCACCGGCAACCTCGCTGACATCCTCGAACGAGTTCTCGACAAGGGGATCGTGGTGGCGGGGGACATCCGGGTGAACCTTCTCGACATCGAGCTGCTGACGATAAAGCTGCGACTCCTGATCGCCTCGGCGGACACTGCCCGCCAGATGGGGATCGACTGGTGGCGGAACGATCCGTTCCTGACCGGTGACGACCGGCCCAGCCTGCCCGCCGGCAGCAGATCGGACTCGCTGGGATCATCCGACCCCTCTGTCGCGGACCGTCTCGAGCGCATCGAGGCGGCCCTCGAAGCACTCGCCGGCAATGGTTCCTCGTCGGAAGAGGCTGAGTCGTGAGCACCGCCGTCTACGCCTACGCGGTGGTCGACGCCCACCGAGCTCTCCCCTTGGCGGAGGGGATCGGGCGGGGGCCGCTCAGGCTGGTGGCCGCTGGTCGGGTGGCGGCGGTGGCCGGGCCCGTGGAGGTGGGCGATTTTGAGGGTGACGCCCTGGAGAGGAACCTCGCCCGCTCCGGCTGGCTCGAAGAGGTGGTCCGGGCCCACGAGGACGTGGTGGAGGCACTGGCGGCAGAGGGCTCCGTTCTCCCCATGCGCTTCGGGTCGATCTTCTCCGACGAGCGCGGCCTCCGGGCGATGCTCGAGGAGAACGCCGCCACTCTGTCCGGGCTGCTGGACCGTTTGCGGGGCCGGGTCGAACTCGGGGTGACGGTCAGGAAGACCCGGTCCGGGTCCGATCCTGACCGGCCCGGCCCACCTGGAAGCGGCCGCGACTACCTCCGCCGCCGCCAGGCGGAGCTGCGGGCAGCCGGCGAGGCCAGCGCGGCGGCCGGTGAGCTGGCGGGGCGGTTGCACGCGGCGCTGGCCGAAGGCGCCGAGGAGGCTTCCCTCCTCGAGCCGCGACGCTCCGACCCGTCGGTGATTCTCACCGCCTCCTATCTGGTGCCGGTCGGGGAGGTTGACCGGTTCTGCGAGCGGGCGGACGCCCTCGGCCGGTCCCATCCGTGTCTCATCGAGCTGACCGGCCCATGGCCGCCCTACTCGTTCGCTTCGATCGATGTCGCTGGCGCCCACTGCTGACACGCGCTCGGCCGACCTCCAGCGTCAGGTCGCGCTACTCGACCTGGTCGACCGGATCCTCGAGAAGGGAGCGGTCATCCGTGGTCAGCTGGTCCTGTCGGTGGCGGAGGTGGAGCTGGTGAAACTCGACCTCAGCCTCCTGCTGGGGGCCGTCGACACGCTGCAGAGGCTCGGCCGGTGACCGAGGGCCTGCGCGAGCTGGTCGACCTGGCTGCCGAGCTCGGAGACGCCGCCGCCGCCCCCGGGCCCCGGAGCCGAGTCGAGCTCGATCCGGAGGACGTGGGGCGGGGACTGGCTCAGCTGGTACTAACCATCGTCGAGCTGTTGCGACAGCTGATGGAGCGGCAGGCGATCCGTCGGATGGAGTCCGGAACTCTCACCGACGAGCAGGAGGAGCGGCTGGGGCTGACGTTCATGCGCCTCGCCGAGCGGATGGAGGAGCTGAGGAGTCACTTCGGACTGACCCCCGAGGATCTCAACCTCGATCTCGGTCCGCTGGGGCGCCTCATGTAGGCCGGCCACCTGCCGGCAGAAGGAAGGAGAGAACCATGATCAAACGACTCGCCTGGCGGACCGGGACGTTCGTCGGCACCACCGCACAACGGGCTCTCCAGGCCGCCGAGGGTTTGGTACCGGGAGTGAGTCCTCCTCCTCGCCGCCACCGGCGCCGACTGCCGTCCCTGGCCGGCGTGGCCCTGGCCCTGGCCGTCGGGTTCGCCACGGCCGGCCGCCACGACAGCAACGGTCCGTCCAAGGCCGGGTACCGACGCCGGACCGCCCGCTCCTCGGGGACGACGGGCCGTAGTTCGTCGGCGGGCCGCCGCTCGGCACCGGCGGCCCGGTCACGGGCGGGAGGGAAGGTCGTCGATCTGACGGACAAGTCCCGCGAGGAGCTCTATCAGCTCGCCCGCGACGCCGGCATTTCGGGCCGGTCGGGAATGAACAAGCAGCAGCTGGCTCGGGCTCTGGCCCGGTGAGGAGCCGGGTTCGGCGGTTAGGACCTCCGAACCCGGGGTAGATCCTGCGCGCCGACCAGCTAGGGGACGCCATGACCACCACCACCGAGACCACCACCACTGAAGCCGAGGCGCGCCCACCGCTCGTGGAGCTGAGGCGGGCCCCCGCCCCCGCCGCCTGCCAGGAGCACGGCAGGTGGGGGTGCGTCGAATCTGACTGTCTCGTGCCTCACCACGTGATCGACCTGCGCCACCTGTAGCGTCGACTGGCATGGGCGACGAGTCCGCTCAGCCGTTCGCGCCCCTCGTCGGCCGGCCTCTCACTGCCCAAGAGCTCCACATCGC
>JAJPHE010000130.1 GCA_021325435.1 Actinomycetota bacterium
ACCTCGGCTGGGCCGAGCACTGGACGTGCGACGGCTGTGGGGCGCGCCACCAGCGCGATGAGAACGCCGCGATCAACCTGGCGAGGTACTCGCCCGGGGCACCCCACGAAGCCAGCTTTGTGGGGGCCCCGCCCGTAGGCTCAGTTGGAGCCTTCGTGAAGCGCAGAGCCGCGGTAAGGGGACCCCACGAGGCTGGCCTCGTGGGGACCCCGGTAAGACCCGGGCTTCCCGGGCACGCGGCGAGGAAGCGCGAAGCCCGCAAGGGCAACCCCGTGAGGGGTGCCGCGTGAGTGCTACTGCGTACTCGGCGGCAACGGTTCCTCGCAGACGAGCTGCACGGGTTGTTGCGAAGCCTGGGCCAGTACAAGCGCGGCGGCGGGTCCGACCGCGATCGGTTCCTTGCACTCTGGTCGGGCGAGAGGTGGCGCTACGAGCGGGTCACCGATGAGATCTACCTCTCGATCGCGCGGCCCACACTCTCGATCCTCGGCGGCATCCAACCAGAGCGCCTCGACGTCCTCTCCGGGGAGGACGGGCTGCGGACGCGGTGGTTGCTGGCCCGAGCCGACCGGGCACCCGAGCACGGAGACCCCTTTGGGGGGCGGGGGAGCACCAAGGATGGGATCGGCTGGTGAGCGCACTCTTGGAGGTCCGTGAGCAAGTGAGGTGCTGGGAGTTCGCCCCTTCGGCCCAGCCGAGGTTCACGGAGCTGGTCAACCAGCTCCGGCGATCGGCAGCCAGCGGCGACGATCCCGCGCACGTGGTCGAACTGTACGACAAGGGGCCACGATATCTCGCGCGCCTGGCGCTGGTGGTCGCCGAGGCGTGGGCGGTCCACGATGGACAGGTGGGGCAGGACACAGTGATCCTCGGTGATCACCTCGATTGGGCCTTGCAGGTCTTCAACTACTTCGTCGCCCAACGGCGGTGCCTCACCCCGTCCGAGCCGAACCTGATGGTCGCGCCGGCCCTACGCGATCAAGATCGGGCGGTCGTCCAGCTCCTAGAGAAGCTTACGCGCCCACCCAACCGGCCGGATGACCGTGCGAGACGTCCAAAGGGCTCACGTCGGCGGGACCAGAACTCCCGACGAAGCCCGAGCGCTGATGACCCGGTACGGCGAGACCTACCCGGGTTGCTTGGTGCCTGAGCAGACCCTCGGGGAAGCATTCTCGTAGCCTACGACCCCCGTCGACTCCCGGATCAAACCCCTTCTCCCAATGGCTCTGCGTCAAAGAAGGAGCCCCCGAGGCCAATGTCGCCAATGTCGCCACGAGGTTGTCGCCGGCGATCCCCTCTCCGATTCATAATGAGCCACCCGCCCCCCATCCACGGCTACCAAAAGTAAGTGAGCTGAATTCGACCCCCGGAAATGTCGCTGGCGACACTGGCGACATTACCTCTGAGCCTGACGCGCCGCGTCATCAGGCACCCCCAGTCGATGGAAGAGATCTGGGGGTTTCGATCCCGGTCCGGACCTTCGCGCAGAAGCAACACCACGAGATCGCCGTCCATCGCGGCCGGGTCCAGGAGTGGGAGCGGGACGGCCGCGGCTGGTGGTGCCAGGGCTGCCGGGAGGTGAGGCCATGAACCTCGCGCGCGGGATCGCACCTAGGGCCCGTCGGTCCGGAGAGCTATCCCTGAACCCACCGCCCGACGGCCGGGTGATCCTGGAGAAGGTGCAGGACCACGGCCACCCAGCCTGGGCTGCTGGCCGCCGAGTACATCCTCGATCAGGGCAACGGCTCGGTCGTGCTCTGCGAGCGTGGCATCCGGATGTTCGAGACCTCCACCCGCTTCACCCTGGACCTCAACTCGGTGCCGCTGGCCCGCCAGCTCTCCCACCTCCCGGTGACCGTCGATCCCTCGCAGGAGACCGGCCGATGGTCACTGGTGCGGCCGATGTCGCTGACCGCGGTCGCCGCTGGAGCCCAGGGGCTCATCGTGGAGATCCATCCCTCTCTCAACGAGGCCCTCAGCGACGGCGCCCAGTCGCTGGACTTCGAGAACTTTGGCCGGCTAATGCGGGACCTCCACCGGATGGTGGAAGCGACGGCGGCCAGCCCGTCTAGGCGCCGTGGGCCAGAGCGTGGCCACGCCGAGCCGCCTCTACTTGCTCCAGCTGGGAAGCGTTCGGCTTGCCGGACCGAACGGGCCGCTCGAGCTGTCCCACGGCTGCTACCTGGTCCAGATGAGCGATGGGGAGAACGTGCTGGTCGACAGCGGGGAGCCGCCGGAGGGGATGCCCGAGATGCCGATGCAGGTGCTGGATCGCCGGCGGGGCCGGGGTGTCCTCGAGCAGCTGGGCCAGCTCGGAGCCCGCCCCGCGGACGTGAGCGTCCTGGTCTGCACGCATTTCGACGTCGACCACGTCGGGCGCGTGGACGGCTTCCCCAACGCCGAGCTGGTGGTGCAGCGCCGGCACTACGAACATGCCCGCGGCGGCAGCTGCGGCCAGGCCTGGCCCTGATCGAGACCAGTGGCCACGCGATGGGCCACCAGTCGGTGCTGGTCCGTCTGCCCAAGCAGGGGTCGGTGCTGCTGGCCATCGACGCATTGAGCGGCCGGAATGGCCCGCCGGCGAGGACCTCGAGCAGGTCCGGACCAGCACGAGCAAGCTCCTGGACCTGGCGGCCAGGGAGCGGGCGAGCCTGGTCGTCTTCCGCCACGATGGCAGGCAGTGACAGACGCTGAAGCGAGCGCCCGACTTCTATGACTGAGGACGAGGGTTGGTCAGGCGGTGGCCCGGCGGACCGGGGGCAGGGGGTCATCCTGGGCGAAGCGGTCGAGCACGTTGCGGGTGATCCGGGAGACGTTGTTCTCGTACCCGGCGTGGGAGAGACTCCCGCACCAGGCGATGGATCCGGTGGAGAAGACGCCGCCCCCGCGCCGGGTGGTGAAGTACGTCATGTCGGCCCGCACCTGGTAGTCCTGGGTGCCGCCCAGCCCCGGGAACATGAACATGACCTCCTCCACCACGTGCTGGTAGCCATCGGAGTGCCGGCCCTCGGATGAGGCGAGGAGCAGCGTGTGGGGCGGCGTGCCCAGGGCCAGGTCGTAGCGGTCCACTTCCAGGCCTGCGGCACCGCCGCCGACCAGGCCGAAGTCGCCGATCAGCTCCTCCTCCACGCCGGCGAAGATGAACGCGGCCTCCTCCCGGTAGCTGTCGGGGAGGCGACGGTATGGGGAGCTGACGTCGAAGCCCTCGGCGCTGAAGCCAACCCCGACCAGCTTCTGGGGCGGCCGGCCGCGGTTGCGCCAGAGGCCGGAGCGCTCGCCGGTGGTGGCCAGGTAGTACTCGCCCGGCTGTGCCTGCCAAGCCCGGGAGCCGGACTCGGCCTTGCGCACCTCGATGACGCCCGAGCGCTCGGGGTGGAATGCGATGATCCAGTAGAAGCCGTTGGCGCCCAGGTACATGAGGCGCCCACCCAGGTTCAGGTACGACTCCAGGCCATCCAGCATCCGGGTCGAGACGTACTCGGGGTGGGTGCCGGTGAGTACTACCCGGTAGGGTTGCAGAAGATCGACCCCCTCCCGGTCCAGGTCCTCGTCCGTGAGCACGTCGTAGCGATAGCCGAAATGGTCCAGCCAGTCGATCAGGCAGAGGTCGGCTGGGAACTGCCAGAGCGAGGACCCGGTGTAGGCCTTGTGGCGGGGCCGCATGTTGAAGATGGGCCGCCGGCAGGAGGAGTAGCAGACCCCGCTGCCATCCGAGTGGAGATCGTAGGTGGAGTGCCCGAACTCCGGGTGCTCGTACCCGAAGACGTCGCCTCGCTGCAGGACCGGGGTGTGGGCGAGGATGGCCTGCCCGACCGCTGTTTCCTGGGCGATCTTTTCGTTCGCGTAGGCCAGGTAGCTCGCGGTCGGGGCCAGGAAGGCGATCTTGGCCGTCGGGCGCCCTGGCCGGGGGCGGACGAAGAAGGGGATATGGTCCTCGTCGTTGCTCGCTCGCAGCCGCATGGCGAAGACGCCGCTCGGCAGATCCTCGGGCACCGTGAGCGAGAAGTCCTCCTCCCAGCCCACGTCCTCGACGTCGTCGTCGTGGAAGTGGATGGCGGCGTAGAGGCGGGGAGCGTGCAGGTAACGCTCTTCGGAGGCGTCCCAGGCGTGGCCGGTCACCGCTCGGGTGGGAAGGTTGACGCAGCGGCCGCCGTGGCCGTTCCCGGAGCGGTCCGAGACCCGGAGGCTCGGGACCCCGGCGGGCCTGATCTCGGCCGCGAAGTCCCAGTCGGCCAGCGCTCCCTCGAGATCGGTCGAGGGGTCGGCGAGCAGGCGCTCCACCTCAGCCTGGGAGAGCGCGCGGCCGACGATTCGCGGCCGCTCGAGCTTGCCGTTGTAATGGCCGACCACGCCCCGGGGGCCGTCGTGGGCAGCGATGAGGAGCGGGGCCGCGGAGGGGGTGGGGCGCACTGCGATCCGGGCCTCGGCGGCGGGGGGGGCCTCGAGTTCCACCAGGCGGCCGAAGGCGGCGTTGGTGGAGCTGACCAGGGGCCGCACGGCCAGGGTCGCCCGGCCGCCATCGGCGTCGAACGTGGCCACCACCGCCTGCCAGACCCGGGGGTGCAGGGCCGCGCCGGCGCTGAGCCGGCCCACCGTCCGTCCGTCGGAGAGCCAGAGCGCGGCACGGCCGCGCTCGTCGATGAACAGGCCCCAGCCCGGTGCCTCCTCGCCCGACCAGCGGGTCAGCACGCCCTGGACCCCCTTGGCGGGCGTGGTCGGCCAGAGCAGGGCAGCCAAGCTGAAGCTTCCCGTCGGGTCGGGCCCACCGTCGACCACTACGTAGGAGCCGCTGCGTGGGTGCTGCCGGCGGCCCGGGCGCTCGCCGTTGAGCGGGTGCTCGACGACGCGCTCTTTGAAGCCGGGGCCCGCCGGGTCGGTGTAGCCGTGGATCAGCTGCACCAGGTCGGCGCGGTAGCGGTCGCCCTCCTCGCAGCTGACCATGAAGCGGATGCGATCACCGGGGGCCACGCTCAGCCGGTCGGCGTAGCCGAGGATCGTGGGGTTGGCCATGCCCTCCATCTGGTTCGTCTCCTGGGTGTGGCTTCAGGACCCGCGCAGGTCGCGGATCCGGCGCAGGAACACCGCGTGGTGGGCCTTCTCCTCGGAGTTGAAGACCTCGTCGTCGATCAGCGCGGGGCCCACCCCGCGGCGGCCGGAGAGCCTGCAGATCCGCCACTCGCGGTCGGGCACCGTGCAGACGATCGCGTACTTGTCGGGAATAGGCTGGCGGCGGAAGTAGTTGAGGACGCGCTCCAGTGCGTCGCTGTGCTGGCCCAGGGGCTGCCGCTCGTGCTCCGCGATCAGCTCGTCGGTGATCATCGCTCGCAGGCGGGGTCGGATCCAATCGTCGAACCGCCGGGCCACGGCGGCATCGCGATCTGGGGGGGTACTGGGCTCAGGCATCGGCTCCTCCTTTGGCTTCGGCGGCGGTCATTTGCCGGTTGCGGGATCGGGCACCACGACTGTCTGCGGCAGGCGAGCGGACTGGAAGAGGCGGGTCACCCGGGAGACCTCGCCGGACGTCGCCGGGACCAGCAGCCCGACCACCACGTAGATCAAGAGGTTGAGCACCAGCCCGATGACCCCGGTCGTGATGCCGCCCAGCCCCGGGACCACCAGGTCCGGGTAGATGTAGGTCAGGATGACCGCACTCAGGAATCCCACGATGAGGCCGGCGTTGGCTCCGTAGCGGTTGCCGCCCTTCCAGAAGATGCCCACGAACTGGGGCACCGCGAGCTGGATGATCCCTTGATAGGACATCTGGGCCAGTGACACCAGGTTGGGCAGGTTGAAGGTGAAGACGGCGGTGATCACCGAGACTACCACCAGGCCCGCCATGGAGAGCTTGGCCACCGTGCTCAGCGCGTGGTCCGAGAGCTTGACGTAAACGCCCGCGATGTCGTTGGCCATGATCGCCCCCAGGGCCTGGATGTTGCCATCGATGTTGCCCATGGTGGCGGCGAAGACGATCACCCCGGCCAGTGCCAAAAGCCAGATCCCGCCCGCCTGCTGGTTGACGATGAACCAGACCTCTTGGGGGGCCTTGGCCACGGCGGGCAAAGAGGCGCCGGAGAGCGCCAGCAGGCTCAGCAGCGTGAAGAAGACGAATGAGAGGGGCAGGCCCACGAAGGCCGAGTGCTTGAGGCTCTTGACGCCATCGCTGGTGAAGAGGCGCACGAAGATGGAGCCCCACGACCAGCCGCCGAGGGCACCGGTCGCCACCAGCGAGAAGAAGTAGAGAGGGCCAAGCGCGCTGCCGGGTCCGGGCAGCCGGTACATGGCGGGCGAGAGCGAGTTCAGTGGCCCGAAGCCGTGGAAGAAGAAGACGAGGACGCCGATGATGACCAGGGCGCCGATCACGTAGGCGACCAAGCCCTGGATCATATCGGTGATGACGACGCCCCGCATGCCCATTTGGATGGTCCAGATCTGGCGCACGCCGATCAGGCCGATGCCCAGGAGCATGGCCCCGACCACCGTCAGATGGCCGAGTGAGAGGTAGCGGAACACTAGCCCCAGGGCCTGCATGCCGAGCACCACCCAGGGGAAGGTGGAGACGACGTTGATGATCGCCGCCACCGGCCGGATCAGCTTGGAGTCGAAGCGGAGCGCCAACAGGTCGGGCTGGGTCTTGACGTCGTTGCGGGCTCCCCATACCCAGACCCGCTTGGCGATCAGGTACATGAGGATGACCGTGAGCAGGCTGTAGAGGAGCGCGTAGAAGCCGATCACGCCCGAGGCCGCCGTCAGCCCGGCGAAGGCGATGAAGGTCGTCCCCGGCCACCAGGTGTTCAGGAACGACATCGCCACGTAGAAGCCGTTGAACGAGCGGCCGCCAACCGCATACTCGGAGAAGTTGGCGTCCCGCAGCCGGGCGAGGTAGAGGACGCCGATGATGACCAGGAAGAAGACCCCCACCATGCCGAACGTGATCACGAGATCCATGTCCCTCCCTCCTGATGTGTGGGTCGACCGGCTTAGTCGACCTCGCCTCGGGTCCGCTCGACCAGGTAGAGGACGACGATGGAGAGCGTGATCAAGAGCCCGACGAAGATCATGTACGCGACCGAGAAGGGCAGGGCCAGGATCTGGGGACCCTGCCGACTCGCCGCCAGATAGAGCGGCGGAAAGAGCGAGCACACGAAGCAGACGGCGAACCAGATCCCGAAGACCCAGTTCTTCATCCGTGCGGACATCCCACGGATCATACCCCCCATTGGCACCTCCTTAACGCGCCTCCGGTGTTCTCGTCCGGTCTGGGCTTGACCAATTACACAACGGGCGGGGTGGACTGTCAATCCCGGTCCTGGATCGGTCCGCGGCAGATCAGCCCAAAGTTTGCACGCCGGTCCGAACTCGACCTTCCGTTGGGCGGAATCGGCGGTTTGGGCTCAGCAAGGTCTGGGCGTCCTCACAGGGATCTCCAAGCAGCGCCTCCCACCATGGGGACACGACTTTCTACCCCTTCACGCATGGAGGCGCCCCCCTGAGGGGCGCCTCCCGGGCCCACGAGCGCCCCGGAGCTCCGGCCCACCGTCCGAGGGTTCGGCGACGGCCCTTGCGGCGCTCGGGCGACAATTGCCGACATGCGGGTGGGCATCATCGGTCTGGCCCTCATGGGCGCCTCCTTCGGGCTCGCCCTCCGGCGGACCCGTCCTGAGATCGCGCTGGCCGGCGTCGACGTCGACTCGGCCACCAACGCCGGGCCCGAGAGCGGGGCCTGATCGGCCGCGATGACCCGCGCCGGGTCGACGTGGTGGTGCTGGCGGCGCCGATCGCCGCCCTGCCCCAGCTCCTTCCCGACCTGGCCGGGTGTCCGGGCGTGGTGACCGACATGGCCAGCACCAAGACGCGGGTGCTGCGCTGGGCAGCGGCCGCCGGCGTGGACCTGGTGGGCGGCCACTCGATGTGCGGCAGCGAGCGTTCGGGCATCGAGGCCGCCGACCCCGATCTGTTCCTGGACGCCCCCTGGGTGCTGATCCGAGACGAGCCGCGCGTCGGCGACCTGATGCGGGCGGTGGGGGCGACGCCGCTGGTCATGGACCCAGAGCTCCACGACCGACTGGTGGCCGGCGTCAGCCACAGCGCCTTTTTGCTCTCGGCCGCCTACGTGCGGTCGCTGGCCGAGGAGCCGGAGTGGGAGCTCATGCGGCTGGTGGGCCCCGGCTTCCGAGACATGAGCCGCCTCGCCGCCGGCGACCCCGAGTTCTACGCCGCCGTCGTCGCCACCAACCGGGAGGCCATCCTGCGCTCCCTGTCCGCGGTCGAGGCGTCGCTGGCCAAGCTGCGGCGCCACGTCGAGGCGGGGGATGGCTGCCTGGTGGAGCTACTCGAGGAGGCCAAGCGAGTGCGACAGCGCTGGGCCTCCGAGCGGGCGGCGCCTCAGCGCGCGGACGCCGCCCCGGCTTCGTCTTCGTCGATCCCATGGTCCTGATCTCGTGGGTGCGGGAGTAGGCGTACGGGACGAGCTGGCGATCGGGGTCACGGTCCTCGAGCTCCATGAGCTCGAGGCGACCGGCCCCCGGCCGGATTTCGACCCCGAGGTGGAGGCGGCCGAGCGAGCGGTGCGGGCCGGCCGGGTGGGTGACCCCGCCCACTCTATCGATGCTTCGGCATCGACCCTACCCGCCATCGCCCCTCCAACGAGGCTCTGCTGCGCCGGGTGTGCCGGGGCGAATCCCTGCCCCGCATCAACTCCCTGGTGGACGTGGCCAACCTGGTCTCCCTGCGCCTGCAGGTCCCGGTCGGGCTCTACGACCTCGCCATGGTCCGGGGACCGCTGACCGTTCGCCTGGGCCGGGAGGGGGAGGCGTATGAGGACATCAACCGCTGGCGGGTGACGTGGCCGACCGGATCTGCGTCGCCGACGACCCCGGGCTCTGCGGCAATCCCTCCGCGGACTCGGCTCGGACCATGATCACGACCAGCACCGACCGTGCGGCCTGGATGTTCTTCCTGCCAGTGGGCGTGACAGACCTGCGCCTGACCTATTGGTGGCCCGCTTCGGCTGGGGTTGGTCCGGCTGGCGTGATCACCATTCTGGGCGGGGGCGTGGCCGGGGTAGCGCTGGCCCGGTGGCTGGCGCGGCGCGGTCGCCGGGACGTGGTGGTGCTCAATCCGCGGGCCCCCGGCTCCACGCCCGGGCCGTGGGCGGCTTCCGTACCCAGCACGAGAGCGCGCTCAACATCGGGCTCTCGCTGCGCTCCCGCCCGTTCTTCGCGGCCCGCGCCGAGTGGATTGACTTCCGCCCGGTGGGTTACCTCTACGTGGCCGATACGTGGCCGAGGACGAGGAGGCCGCCCGGGAGCCGGGGCGTCGGGCGGAGCTGCAGCGCGCGGCCGGACTGCCGATCGAGCACCCCGACCCCTGCGCGCTGGTCCCCGGCCTGGCCCTGCGCCGGGTGCTGGCCACCAACTTCTGTCGACTGGACGGCGTCTACCTGCCGGCGCGGATCCTGGACTGCTTGATCGAGGAGGCCCGCGCGGCCGGCGTCGAGCTCCGCTATGGGGTCCAGGCCGGTCCCCGCGAGCTGAGGGTGGAGGCGATGGTGGTGTGCGCCGGGACCTGGTCGCGAGAGGTAGGCGCCCGGCTGGACGTCCGCCCGGAGGTGACGCCGGTGGAGCGCGGGGTCTTCCAGGTCGGCGCCTTCGACTGGCTGACGCCGATGCTGCCGATGACGCTGGACGCCGGGACCGGATACCACGTCCGGGAGCGAGAGGGTCGGCTGCTGGTGATCGGGCCCGGCGACCCCAACGAGTGGGCTCATCACCGCGAATGGCTGGCGCGCTGGCTGCCGGCGGCCGCCGTGGAGCGGCCCGAGGGATACTGGACCAGTTCTATCGCGGTGAGCTGCGCCCCGACGACGCCCACTCGGTGGCCGTGGTCGGCACTCGCCAGCCCAGCCCGGAGGGCCTGGCCCGGGCCCAGAAGCTGGCCGGTCTCCTGGCCGCCCATGGGGTGACGGTGCTCTCCGGGCTCGCCCGGGGCATCGACACCGCGGCGCACGAGGGCTGCCTTGCCGCCGGCGGCCGCACCATCGCCGTCCTCGGCTCGGGGATCCGTCGCGTCTACCCACCCGAGAACGCTGGTCTCGCCGAGCGGATCGCGGCCGGTGGCGCGGTCGTCTCCCAGTTCTGGCCTGACATCCGCCCCACCTCCTCCACGTTCCCCCGGCGCAACGTGGTCATGTCGGGGACGGGCCAGGGCACGGTCGTGGTCGAGGCGTCCGAGACCAGCGGCGCCAGGATGCAGGCCCGGCTGGCGATCGAGCACGGCAAGCAGGTCTTCCTCCTCGCCAGTCTCGTCACCGATCGGCCGTGGGCCCGACGCTACCTGGACCGGCCCGGGGCCACCGAGGTCTCAGACGTCGACGACATCATCCGATCGCTCCGTTCCCCGGCGCAGGTGGAGCAGCGGGCCGAGCAGCGTCTGCAGCTCTCCTTGGACCTCGTCTGATCGGGTATTGATCCCGCCAAAGATGGCGGGCGCCGGAGTTGCCCCACTCCGACTCTCCGGCTACGCTACTGCCGGGGCTGGTCATCGGCTCCGTCAATCTCGACTGTCATTCCCCTACCGGGGGCCGGCAGGACTCCGGCCCCTCTGGCCACCCCGCCCCCTTCCCGTATCGCGGCTCTACGGGGCGCTCAGGGCGCAAGAGGGGCATTCCCGATGGGCCCCGTCGACTCCCTGGCTGTCCCGTGGTCGAGTCCAGGAGTGGCGGTGATCAATCCTGCTCATCGGTGGCAAGAGGGCGGGGTTGCCCCTGCCCGGTCCGAGCCATCCTGGAGGCTCTCAGGGTCTCTGGGAGCCGGGGTCAATTCAGGCCCGGGAAGTTGCGAGCCGGTGCCGTGCGTCGTTCTGGACCTGTTCACCGGCTTCGGCACCACCTTGGCGGTAGCTCGCGGCGTCCCCGCGACTGAGCAACAGGCTGGCAGGTGGTGTTTCGTGCACGCTCTAGGTATCGATCCGGATGAGGCTCTGCGTTTGGGAGTGCAGCGCTGGCTCAGCCAGCACGGCAGTTTTGGTTTGCGTTGCGGTTGCGCGCTTACCGAGTGCCCTTGTTGCGGGAAGTTGGAACTGGTGGTCGATCCAACCGGGAGCTGCCGCCTGGGTGGACCAGATCACCCGGCGCATCGCGAGCTGGTTGAGATCGCCAGGGCCGGGCTGCGGAGATGAGGACTTCTGCGAGGCAGCAGTTCGACTCCGCGTGGGCCTGCTCCGGCGAACTGGTCGCCTTGAGGGCGGCGCACGAAGTCCTTGAGACCTCCGAGGCGCCGTGCGAGGCGGTGCTGGTGGCCCCTCGGTAGCCGTGGCCGAGAAGGAGGAGTTGTGATGCGAATACGAACCGAGTTGGCATGGTGGCGCACGACTCAGGCCAAGGTCGAGCTGGACGGTCAGGGCGACTTCACCCTAGCCATCGAGCCCCGGGAGCGCGGGGCGCGGTATGTGGTGGTGCCTATCGGGACGGTCCGACCCGATGAGCCGTTGGACCGGGACAAGGTCATCGAAGCCATGCGGCGGCTGGTGGCATGGGAGGAAGGCGGCGAGGGCGTCCCCGACGAGGACGAGGACCAGGATGATGAGGAGTGACCAAGGGACAGGATGTCCCTTGGAACGTCGCCACTCCCGGCAACGTGCCGGGGGCATCCCATGGGCTGGAGTGGAGTACGTCCAGGGTGCGGCAGAGCGCTGGAGACTGGAGTGGGAGCCGGGGATGAGCCGGGGAGAGGCCGCGGGTGCCCTCACCGTCGCCTTCGCGGCTCAGGCGCTGGAGCCGGCCACGCCGCGGCAGCGGGCGGCGCTGTGGCGACGGGGGGTCCAGGTGCCATCGCATCTGACCAAGCGACAGGCCAGCCGGCTGCTCTCAGCAGGCGGGGCCTCGGGTCAGCGACCCTTATCCCGATGAATGTATCGGGATGTGAGTATGCTGTCCCCATGAAGCGACGGGTGCAGCGCTATGGCGGGTCGCTGGTGGTGACCATCCCCGCCGAGGCTGCCCGGCGCCTCGACATCCACGAGGGCGACGAGGTCGTGATCGAGGCCGGCCCCGACGCCATCACGGTGCGCCCGGCGCGCTCGCTCGCCGAGCTGGTGGCGGGCTGGGCCCCGCTCGGCCGGCCGGGCCTGGCGCGAAGCGTGGCCGAGGCCGTACGGGAGGAGCGTGACGCCCGTTCAGCCTC
>JAJPHE010000041.1 GCA_021325435.1 Actinomycetota bacterium
GCATCCTCCACGGCTGCCTCCGAAACGGCACCCTCTACGACGAACACCTCGCCTGGGGACACCGATCCACAGCTGCCGCTTGACGAGTTAGGGCCGTGGGATGTCTACCCGGCCCCGTGCTGGGCGAGGATGCGACCGACCGCCTCGGGATCGTCGGGGGTGATGGTGGGACGGACCCGGCCGCCCACGTCGAGCTCGAGGGCCGTTTCCTTGCTGGGCCGGTGGGGGTCGAGGTTGTACCAGTGCTGGAGGTCGCCCGATCCCCAGATCCGCCATTTGCCCCGCACCCGGGTCAGCGGGCGCTGATCCACCGAGCGGATCGACCGGTAGGGGATCCTCTTGGAGCCCCACAGGTAGTACCAGCGGATGACCAGGCCGTCGTCGTCGCACACGATGCGACCGTCGTCGTAGAGGGTTTCAGCCATGCCGCCACGTTGAACCCGGCGCCGGGCGCGACGCAAGGGGCGATGGTCACTCCGGTCGGATCGAGACCCTGGCCTGTCCCCCGCCGGCGAGATCGACGCCCACCGTCAGCCGCCCCGACTGGTCGACGGGCACGACCCCGCTCGTGACCCCCGCCGGCCCCGCCACGGAGACGACCACGTTGGTGCCCGGGCGGTAAGCGGGCGGGGTGACCACGGTGGCGTGGCCGCTGCCCGAGAGGACGAAGCCGGACGGGGTCCCTCCGGTGAGCGAGCTGAACTCCTGGGCGGCCGATCGGCGCAACGTGACGGTGTAGCCCCACTGGGACCAGCGGGCGTCGATCGTGGTGTAGGAGATCACCGCCGGTCGGCGGGGGTGGGCGAAGTCGCCCATCATCATGGGCACGTACTGGCGCAGGTCGCGGGCCCAGTACGGGAAGCTGTGGGTGCCGTAGACGTAGTTGTCGTAGTAGTCGGGGATCCCCTGGGCGACGAGGTGCTGGTGGAAGTGCTCGGTCGACTGGTAGACGAGCGCTTCGATGCCGGAGGCGCCCGGGTTCGGCCCGGAGTCGTAGGGGCCGTCGGCGCCGGTGCCGGTCCACAGGTCGATGCTCATCCCCCGCAGGTTCTCGAGCAGGGTCGCCGGGTCGTGCCCTTGCCAGTTGATCAGGTCGAGGGCGGGGTTTCCGAGCTCGGAGAACGGCGGCACCTGGTCCTCGCCCACTTCGATGGCCTCGATGACCCCGATGGCCCCGGCGAAGACCTCGGGGTCGCGCTCGATCTCCGGGGCCCCCGAGAAGGAGGCCATCGACACGAACATGTCAGGGTGCCGAGCGGCCATCTCCGTCGACCCGTAACCCCCTTGCGACAGACCTGCCACCGCCCGACCGTCGCGGGCGGCGATGGTGCGCAGGTTGAGGTCCGTCCACGGGACGAGCTGGTTGACGAGGTAGTCCTCGAACTGCGACGGGCCGTGGGTGGTAGCGCGGTCGACCCAGTTGGTGAACCAGAAGCCACCGTCCCCGTTGAAGCCCACATCGGGCATGACCGTGATCAACGGGTAGGGGGCGGTCGTCTGCTCGGCGCCTCCGTGCTCTACCCAGTCCGAGGCGAAGCCGGCCGTGCCATGGAACAGGTACAGGACCGGGTAACGCCGGGGCGCCTGCCCGGCGTAGCCGTTGGGCACCAGGATCCGGACGTTCACCGGGCGCCCGAGGTCGGCGGAGAGAACACGGACGTTGTAGTCGCGGTCGTCGAAGCGGGTCACCCCCAGGACGTGGAGACCGGCCCCGTCGACGAAGCGCACGGGCGCCGGGGTGGCTCGGGCTGCGCCGATAGGGACCACTGCTCCAACCAGAGCGGCCAGCGCTCCGGCGATCCTGAGTCGCCGCCACGATCCCATCCGTCCCCCAGCTGATCCGAAGACCGGCCACCAGCTTGGGCCATGGCCGAGACGAAGTCCAAAAGCGGCCGCCCGGCCCGGGCTACCGGGACGGGGAAGCCGGCAGCGCCTGGGCCAGGTGTTCGGTCAGCAACTGCCCGAACAGCTCCAGCAGGGCGACCACGTTCTCCGCCTGGTCGCCCGGCCCGGTGTTCACCACGGCGAGGACCGCCTTCGAGGCTTCGGGGAACCCGGTGATGGGAACCCCAGCCCAGGCGTGGACGCCGTAGGTCCGGGCCAGCTCGTGATCGCGGTGACCGAGGGAGGGGATCTCACGGGGGCCACCGTGGAGCATCTCGTGGCTGGGGGAGCCCACCCAGGGCAGGGTGATCCCCTCGGGCAGGGTTGCCTCCCCGTTGGCGACGACCCAGCGGACCTCCTCGGTCAGGTCGTCCTCGTGCACGAAGCTGATGTAGGAGGCATCGGCGTCCGCCACGCGGGCCAGCTCGGCCAGGATGTAGTGCACCGTCTCCCCGGCGCCGAGCTGCTCGACCGACACCGAGGCGCGCCGGCCCCCGTTCTTCTTCCCGTGGGGCGCGGCCTCAGCCGGCTCGAGAAGGCCGTGAGGATCGGCGAGCAGCGCCAGGAGAACGTCGGCCGGCAGGGGTTTGGCCAACAGGTAGCCCTGAACCGAATCACACCCGTAGTGGGTGAGCGCGGTGAGTTGGGCGATCGTCTCGACCCCCTCGGCCACCACCGACAGCCCCAGCGAATGGGCCATGGCGACGACGGCGGCGACGATCGGCGCCTCGTCGTGGCCGGAGGTGATCTCCTGGACGAAGGAGCGGTCGATCTTGAGCTCGTCTACCGGGAACTCTCGCAGCCGGCTGAGCGAGGACCAGCCGGTTCCGAAGTCATCGATGGCGAGGCGGATCCCCAGATCGCGGATGGCGTCCAGCGTCCGGGCCGTGGCCCCTCCTTCACCCATCAGGGCGCCTTCGGTGATCTCCAGGATGAGGGTCGCCGGGTCGATGCCTGTGTCGGCCAGGGCGGCATGGAGATCCTCGATGAGGGTGGGGCTGCGCAGCTGCCGGGTGGACAGGTTCACGCTGACGGTGAGGGGAGGGTCGCTCGGATAGGCGGCCTGGAACCGGGTGGCGGCGTGGCAGGCCTCGCGCAGCACCCAGGACCCGAGGGAGAGGGCAAGGTCGCTCTCCTCGGCGATCTGGATGAACTCGGCCGGGGACACCGTCCCCCGCTCGGGGTGCTGCCACCTCGAGAGGGCCTCGACGCTGATGATGCGACCCGAGGGGATCTCCACGATCGGCTGGTAGTGGACGGTCAGCTCGCGCCGGTTGATGGCCCGGCGGAGATCCGCCTCCAGCTCCATGCGGGCCACGGCGGCGGTGCGCATGGTGCTCTGGTAGGTCACCACGCCGTTCTTGCCCTGGGACTTGGCCTGGTACATGGCCAGGTCGGCGTTGCGGATCATCTCCTCTGCGCTCACCTCCGCCGTCGAGCCCATGGCGATGCCGATGCTTCCCTGGACCACCACCGACTTGCCCAGGTCGACCGGCACCCGCAGCCGACCGATGATCCGGCGGGCCACCACCTCGGCGAGATCCTGGTTGGCCGGGTCGAGCACGACGGCGAACTCGTCACCCCCGAGGCGGGCCACGGTGTCGCCCTCGCGCACCGAGGCCCGCAGGCGCCGGCTGACCTCGACGAGGAGGCGGTCACCGGCCTCGTGGCCGAGGGAGTCGTTGACCTGCTTGAACCCGTCCAGGTCGAGCATGAGCACGGCGAGGGAGTGAGGTGTGCGCCCGCCCCGGGCGATGGCGTGCTCCAGCCGGTCGAGGAGCAGCTGACGGTTGGCCAAGCCGGTGAGCCCGTCGTGGAGGCCTTGCTGGCGCAGCTCCTCCTCGAAGCGCTTGCGCTCGGAGAGGTCGCGACTGGTGAGGACCACCCCGCGGACGTCCTCGTCGGCCAGCAGGCTGGTGACGGTCGTCTCGCAGATGCACCAACGGCCATCGGCGCGCGGCAGCCGGCACTCGACGACGGCGGGCTGCTCACTCGGGGGTGGAGCAGACCGGACCGTGGCCATCACGTTGTCAGCGTCATCGGGATGGATCCACGACCGGAGCATCCTGCTCATGGCCCGCTCGGGGTCCGCTCCGAGTATGCGACGGGCGGACTCGCTCTGGTACTGGATCCGGCCGGACGCGTCGACCACGGTGACGATGTCCGACGCGTTCTTGACCAGGGCGCGGAACTGGCGCTGCTGGCGACCGAGCTCCTCGGTGCGCTGCTGGACGCGGAACTCCATGTGCCGGGCCAGATCGAAGGCGTCCTTCTGGGCGACGACCTGGCGGGCCAGCAGCAGCACGACGATCACCAACCCGTCGAACTGCAGGAAGGTCGTCAGCTGGCCGTGGCGAGCGCGGGTGACCCCGACGATGCCGGCGGCCAGGACCGGCACGAACGGCAACCACACGTCGAGCGAGGTGCGCAGCTCGACCTCGCCGGGGCTCGGTGGTGGAGGGCAGTCGTCGCGGGCGCTGGCCGCCGCCGCCCCGACCAGGGCGGCCCCGACCACCCAGAGGAAGGTCTCGGGGCTTCCGGGCCGCCAGGCCTGGGCCAGCTCCAGGTAGGCGAAGGTGGCGTGGGCCAGGGCCACGGCCGCGATTCCGATGGCCAACAGGGCCCAGGCGGTGCGGGCGTCGCTCGGCACCCGCAGGATGAGGACGAGCACGAGGGAGATGAGGATGACATCGGAGACCGGGTAGGCCAGGTTCCACACTCGTTCGGGAGTGCCGGCGCCGGAGGCGTAGGTCCGCTCGAGGACCAAGGCCCACCCGCAGAACAGCAGCGACGCCCCCACCAGGCAACCGTCGAGCAGCACCCGCATCCTCGCCGTGCGCGAGATCCACACGCCGAGGAACATCAACACCGAGAAGAGGGCGAGGACGGCGGCGAGGGCGCCGGAAGCGTGCATGACCCAGCCGAGCGTCGACGCCTGCCGGGGAAGCTCGGCCTGTCCTGCCGCCGCCCCGTTGAACAAGGCCCAACAGGCCGCGGTGAGGGCCATGGCCCGCCACCCCGGCGCCAGGCGTTCGTAGCCCCGGCGGGCCACCTGGAGGCAGAGCCGGGCGGCGACCAGCGACGCCGCGGCCACCGCTCCCCGGTCGACCAGGAAGCCCAGCCGGCCCTGCGGGCCGATCAGGATGGCGGCGGCCAGGTACCCCACCGCCACCACCAGCACGACCAGGATGGCGCGTCTCACCTTCGCCATATCCGATGGGATCGGCTTCCCCGGCTCGAAGCTTGAGATCATCCCCCGGGTGGGCTAGTGCGAGAGGGTCATATGTGACTTGGCTGAAACAAAGACCGCCGGTCCCGCGATATGCAGCCCGTGACGGCGACTTACCGGCCCGGCTTGGCTCTGGCGGACGCGGCGGCTCAGGACGTCGAGGCCCAGGCGCTGCTGGTCGCCCGGGAAGACGGCAACCTGGAGGACCTGATGAGGGTCCTGATCAAGACCGTGACCCGCCGGCCTCCGATCGACGCCGCTGTCGAGCAGCTGAGGAACCGTGGCGACGGCCACGCCGTGGGACGGGCCATCGACCTTCTCAAGCTCTCCCTGGCTACGGGCGTCTTCCCCTACTGATCGGCTACCAGGGGGGTCGCTTGGCCCGCAGGTCGACCACGCCGGTCCAGTCCTTGCGCCGGGCTGCCAGCTTGTCGAGGAAGTGGAGACGCAACTCGTCGGCGGCGATTTCGCCCAACCGCTGAAGGGTGACGATCTCGTCGGGGCGCCACTGGCGCGGTTCCCTGTCCAGCACGCACAGGGTGCCCACCGGCTGACCCTCGAAGCGCAGGGGGGCGCCGGCGTAGGCCACGATCCCGTACTCGGTGACGGCCTTGACGTGCCTGAGGACGGGGTCGAGGCGGGCGTCGACCGCCACCAGAGGGCTGGCCGAGCGCAGGGCGTGTTGGCACAGGGAGTACTCCAGCGGCGTCTGGCGCCTCTGCCGCAGCTCATCCGGGATACCGGTGGCGCTCACGAACCACTGGCGGTCGATGTCCACCAGGGTCATCAGGGCGATCGGCGCCTCGATGAGCTGGGCGGCCAGCTCGGTCAGCCGGTCGAAGCTGGGCTTGCCGGGCGCGTCCAAGAGGAGCAAGCGGCGCACCGCAGCCAGGCGGTCGGGATCTCGGACAATGGTGGCACCAACCATCGCAGGGTCAGTGTGGCAGAGGGATGGCATGCCTGCTCGATGACTGTCGCGTCAGCTTCGGGGGCGAGAGGCGAGCCCTCCGGCAGAGCGGGCCTCCTGGCCGCACAGGGTGCCCAGGACCATGGGCAGCTCCTGCCACGAGCTCTGCTTGTCGAGGTACTCGTCGGCGCCGAGGCGGAGAACGCCGGCGAGCGTCAGGGGGTCGGGGAACGCCGACAGGACGACGATGGCCGCGTGGGGGCAGGCCTGCCTCAGCAGCGGCAGAGCCCGCCATCCATCCATCCCCGGCATAGCCAGGTCCAACACGATGGCGTCCGGAGGATCGAGGTGGGCCAGGGCGACCGCCACCACCCCGTTGGCCGCCCCGGCGACGACCGTGAACCTGCCGTCCAGCTCGAGCAGGGTCTGGGAGAGGAGGTGGACCTCCGGATCGTCGTCCACGATCAGGACCCTCCATGGCCTTGTCGTCTCCACCCAGCCGCCTCCTGACGATCAGCGTCGCCGCCGAAGCGACGCTTTCATCAAGACATCGGGGCAGGCCCCCGGTTCGTTACACCTCGGCCCCATTGGACCGACTCGGGACCACGACCACGTAACGTCCGGGCGTGGTCGCCCCCCGGTGGCAGGAGCCGATGCTCGCCACCCTGGTGGACCCGGCCAAGTGGCTGGACGCCGACCTCCCCGGTTGGATCTTCGAGCGCAAGCTCGACGGCCTGCGCTGCGTCGCCGTCCGCCACGGCGACCGGTTGGAGCTGTGGTCCCGTAACCACAACTCGTTTCTCGGGCGCTTTCCCGAGGTGGCCACTTCCCTGGTGTCCCTGGCGCCGACCCGGTTTACCCTCGACGGGGAGGTGGTGGCCCACGACGGACGCGACTTCGTCGGCTTCGGCCGGCTCCAGCAGCATGGCTCGACACTGAGAGTCGTGTACGGCGTGTTCGACGTCCTCCACCTCGAGGGCCGCGACACCACCGGTCTTACCTTGGTCGAGCGCAAAGACCTGCTGGCCGCCATGGGGGTGGCGGGGCCGAACTTGGCGCCGGTCAACCCTCTCGACGGAGCGCCAGCAGCGCTGCTGGATACCGCCTGCCGCCAGGGATGGGAGGGCCTGGTCGGCAAGCGGGCCGACTCCCGCTACCGCCCTGGGCGATCGGCGGACTGGGTGAAGCTCAAGTGCTCTGCCAGCCAGGAGCTGATCATCGGCGGCTGGACCGAGCCGAGGGGAACGCGCCCGCACCTGGGCGCGCTTCTCGTCGGCTACTACGAGGGCGACGCCCTGCGCTATGCCGGCAAGGTCGGCAGCGGCTTCACTTCCAGCGCCCTGCGCGACCTGGCCCAGCAACTGCAGTCCCTCGAGCGCGCCGATCCGCCTTTCTCCGACCCGGTGAAGGAGAGGGGCGCCCACTGGGCCGAGCCCCGTCTGGTCGCCAACATCGCCTTCACCGAGTGGACCCGCGACGGGCGCCTGCGCCATCCCCGCTTCGAGGGCCTCCGCCCCGACAAGGCAGCCTCCGCCGTGGTGCGCGAACAGCCGCCGGCCTGACCGCCGACGTCACAGCCGGGGAGAGCCGGCCGGCGATAAGGGGCCATCGGCTCTGGGCGACCGAGCCGGCGATCCCTACGGTACGCGACATGGCAGGAGAGAGCCCGGCGGTGAACGGGGCCAAGGTGCTCCGGCTCCAGCAGGCGCTGGCCGCGTTGGTGGACGAGCTCCGCACGGTCGAGGCCGACAGCGACGAGGAGCGCCGTCTCATCCGGCTGGTGCCGCTCCTGCTCGCCGAGGTGGGCAGCGCCCTGCCGGATCCGCTGCTCGACGAGCTGGAGGTGCTGGTCGGACGCAGACCGGCGGAGCTGAGCCCGTCGGCCGCCCGGGTGGTGCTCGCTCAGCTCAGCGGATGGCTGACGGCGCTGGCCGCCGAAGGAGAGATCTCCCTCGCCGCCGGGCCGCAAGCGGTGCCGCCGCGCTCGTGACCGGCCCGCTCAAGCGGCACTGTGGCGGGGATCTTTCGTCTCGTTGTGCTCACCGTCGAGATGGCGGACGGGCACTGGCCTTCCGACCAGCTCGTAGACCGACACCCCGTCGACGGTCTCCTCGGCCACCAAGCGCCCGCTGAGCGAGTCGAGCTCGCGCCGGCGAACAGTGAGCATCTCGACGGCCGAGGCCTCGGCCTCGCGCAGCAGACGGGAGACCTCGGCGTCCACCATCCGCTGGGTCTCCTCCGAGTACTGCCGCATCGAAATCTGGTCGCGTCCCAGATACATCGGTCCGGTCGGGGCGTAGCCCACCGGGCCCAGCGCCGGGCTCAGACCGAACTCCCTCACCATCCGCGTCGCCATCTGGGTCGCCTCGGACAGGTCGTTGGCCGCCCCCGTGGACCCTTCACCGAACACGACAAGCTCGGCCGCCCGTCCGCCCATGCGGACGGCGAGGAAGGTGCGCATCCAGCTGTCGGACAGAAGATGACGTTCGGCCAGGGGCAGCTGCTCGGTCGCTCCCAACGATTGGCCCGCCGGGAGGATGGTGATCTTCTCGACGGGGTCGGCGTGCTCGGAGAGGGCGGCGACGAGGGCGTGGCCCGCCTCGTGCACCGCCACCGCCACCTTCTCCTCGGGCAGCAGGACGTTGGAACCCTCGCGCAAGCCGAGGAGGATCCGGTCACGGGCATCGCGGAAGTCATCCCGGGTCAAGCGCACCCGGCCGGCCCGCACCGCGTTGATGGCCGCCTCGTTGGCCAGGTTGGCCAGGTCGGCGCCGGAGAAGCCCGGCGTCGAGCGGGCGACCGCGTCGAGGTCGACGTCCGAAGCCAGCCGCTTGTCGCGGCAGTGGACGGCGAGGATCGCCTTGCGCTCCCCCTGGTTGGGCAGGGGGACGACCACCTGGCGGTCAAACCGCCCCGGTCGCAGGAGGGTGGGGTCGAGGATGTCGGGACGGTTGGTGGCGGCGAGGACCACCACGCCCTCGGCGGCGTCGAAGCCGTCCATCTCGGCCAGCAGCTGGTTGAGGGTCTGCTCGCGTTCGTCGTTGGCCACGACCGCGCCGCCGCGACGCTGGCCGATGGCGTCGATCTCGTCGATGAAGATGATGGACGGCGCTAGCTTGCGGGCCTCGGTGAACAAGTCGCGCACCCGAGCGGCGCCGACGCCCACGAACATCTCGACGAACGCCGACCCGGTGACGGACAGGAAGGGCACGCTGGCCTCGCCGGCGATGGCCCGGGCGAGGAGCGTCTTGCCGGTGCCGGGGGGCCCGACCATGAGCACCCCGTGAGGCCCGACGGCCCCGGCCCGGCGGTAGCGATCGGGCTTGCGGAGGAAGCCGATGATCTCCCCCACCTCCCGCTTGACCCCTTCGTAGCCGGCCACGTCCTCGAATCGCACCGTCGGCCGCTCGGTGTCGACGACCTTCACCTTGGACCGGCCGATGGCGCCGAGGGCGCCCACCTGGCTGCCGGCTTTGCGCCCCCACCAGAGGAACAGCCCGAAGATGGCCGCCACCGGCAACAACGAGACGAGAACGGTCCCCCACGACGAGCCCGGGCCGGTGGCGTCGATCCGGGCGCCGCCCGCCTCGAAGCGGCGGTAGAGGTCGTTCTGGCCGAGGGCCGTCGGCACCTGACTGGTGAAGCTGGTTCCGTCACGCAGGCTGCCGGTGAGCTTGCCGTTCGGGTCGACGGTGACCGCTTGGACCTGGCGGGCGTCCACCTTCTTCAGCACCTGGCTGAAGCTGATGGTCTGGGACGCCGAACGCTGGGCCCCGATACCGCCCACGATCAACCACGCCGACAGCCCCAGCCCCACCAGCACGAGGGCGATGCGCCACGGGGAGGGCTGGCTCGGCGGCGGTGGCTGGACAGGGGGAACGGGCTTGTCGCCCGGCGGGCCGGACCGGGCCTTCGAGGTGCGATGGACGACCTGCGGTGGAGTGGTACGCGCCACACGGCGACCGTAGGGACGATTGGTGGGCGCGGACCAGGGCCGAACGGCAGACGGCCCGGGCCCTTCGGCCCTACGGTCGTGGCTGACAGAGGGCGGTGACCATCGGCCCTAGCGCCGCGAGGCGGACAGCCGGGATGGTGGGGCCGTGTCGCGTCAGGACGAACGTCACCGGTCCGGAATGTCGCCCGCAGCCCGGTCGACGGGGCCACGTTCGGACCTGGGACGGCGGTTGGCCGAGAGGCGCCACCAGCTGGGCTACTCGATCGAGCAGGTGGCGGCCGGGTCCTCGATCAGCCCCGCCTACCTGGAGTACCTCGAAGCGGCGCCGGAGCCGGAGCCCTCGGCGGCGACCCTGGTCCGGCTGGCCAACGCCCTAGGCACCACGTTGGCCGGGCTGCGGGGCGGCGACCAGCTGGTGCCACCCGGGCGTCGGCCCCCCCGCCCCGGGGCCCGGTTGGAGGCCCTCAGCCGTGAGGAGTGCGCCGCCCTGCTGGCGCCCGGCGGGGTGGGACGCTTCGTCTATCTCGAAGGGCGCGGGCCGGTGGCGGTGCCGGTGAACTACCGAGTCTTCGGCGACGACATCGTCTTCCGCACCGGCGAGGGCACCAGCCTGGCCGCCCGGGCGGCCCAAGTGAGGGTCTCGTTCGAGGTGGATCACATCGACGAGGCTCTCTCCGAGGGCTGGAGCGTCATCGTCACCGGTCGGGCTCGGACCGTCACCGATCCGGTCGAGCTGGAGGAGCTCGAGCCGCTCGGCGTCCACCCGTGGGCGGGCGGTCGCCGGGACGTCTATGTCCGGTTGACTCCCGACGAGGTCAGCGGACGGAGGATCCGGGGCGGCTGATCCACCGTCGCGACGCCCGGCGGAGGGCAACTTCCATCCCACCCAGGTCGGCGGACTTGTCGACCACCGCGTCGGCGCCCAGGTCGATCAGGCGGTGAGCGCTGCCGTCGTCGGGGACGTACGCCGAGTACACGACTATCCCGGCCGCCGTGGCCACCTCGCGCAGGAACGGCAGGGCGGCCTCGCCGTCGAGGGGCTCCATGCGGTGATCGAGGATGATCAGGTCCGGGCGCAGGTCCCGCGCCAGCGCGATGGCGGCGCTGCCGTCGGAGGCCTCAGCCACCACCTCCGTGCCGCCCCGGACC
The DNA here is from genome assembly GCA_021325435.1 of Actinomycetota bacterium. Lineage (GTDB taxonomy): Bacteria > Actinomycetota > Acidimicrobiia > Acidimicrobiales > JAJPHE01 > JAJPHE01. The sequence goes on from JAJPHE010000041.1 coordinate 11,125, forward strand.
CTGAGGTAGGCCCGCAGCATGAAACGGAAGTCGTCCTCGTTGTCGACCAACAGCACCTTCTGCGCAGCCATGCCCGGATCCTTCCCTCTGCTTCCGGATCGGCGTCTCGGGTGGCGAAGTGAGGGCGCGCCAGGCCAACTAAAGAGGATCGCGTAATATACCGCTGGTGTGTGGGACAGTGGTGTGATGGTTACTTCCCCAACTTCGGCGGCTGCCGGTACTAGACCGGCGAAGGTGCCCAAGCC
>JAJPHE010000022.1 GCA_021325435.1 Actinomycetota bacterium
CGGCGGCGAAGGCACCGGCCAAGGCCGGGTCGGCGGCCAAGGCCTCCAAGACCGCGGCCAAAGCGGGTGCCTCGTCGACCGCCAAGACGTCAGCGAAGTCGACCAAGAGCTCGGCGAAGGCGGCCGGGTCGAAGTCGGCCGCGTCGAAAGCGGGTTCGAAGTCGGTGGGTTCGAAGTCGGCGGCCAAGGCGTCGCCTTCGAAGCCCTCGAAGTCGGCGGCCAAGAGCGCCTCCAAGACCTCCAAGGCGCCCAACCGCCGCACCAGCTGAGCGGTTAGGTCTCCCGTCAGCCCCTGACGGGGGCGATGCCGATGTGAACGGCCCGCCCGTCGGGTAACTCTCCCCGCCTGGCCTCCGTCAGGGCCACGTCGAGGATGAGCTCCTCGGCGAGGGTCTCGGACTTGACGGACTCTTCGTGGGTCCGCACGGCGGCCGCCACGTCGTCGGGTAGGTCGAGCATCAGCCTGATCCGATCGGAGACGTGAAGCCCTTCCTCCTTGCGGGCCTGCTGGACCAGGCGGACGACGTCGCGGGCGGCGCCTTCGGCCTCCAGCTCGGGCGTGACCGTCACGTCGAGGGTCACCAGCCCGTCGTCGCCCGGCAACGCCCGGCTGGTCGACTCGTGGCGGGGAGCCAGACGGAGCGTGTACTCGTCGTCTTGGAGGATCCGCTCGCCCACCCGGACCGAGCCGGAGGCGTCCCGGGTCCATTCCCCCCGGCGCACCGCCGCCAGCACCTGCTGGGTGGCCGGGCCCAGCCGGGGTCCGAGGACGGCCGGGCTCACCTGTAGGACGTGGTCGGCCACGTCCGAAACGGCGGTGGATAGGTGGACCTCCTTGACGTTCACCTCCTCGGCGATCAGGGACACGAAGGGGGTGAGGTCCTCGGCCCAGGGCGCGGTGACGGTGAGGGAGCCCAGGGGCAGGCGCACCCGCAGATTGGCCGCCTTACGAACCGACAGCCCCGACGAGCACACCTCGCGCACCCGGTCCATGGCCGCCACCAGCTCTGGGTCGGCGGGGAGCTCGGAGGGATCCGGCCAATCGACGAGGTGGACGCTGCGATCGCCGGTCAGGCCCTTGAACACCGCCTCGGTCAGCAGCGGCATCAGGGGGGCCGCCACCCGGCAGAGGGTGTGCAGAGCCGTGTAGAGGGTGTCGTAGGCGTCGGCCTTGTCGCGGTCGGCGGAGGACTCGCCTGCCACCGGCCGCCAGAACCGGTCGCGGCTGCGCCGGATGTACCAGTTGTTGAGGGCGTCGAGGAAGGCGGTGACCAGCCCGCAGGAGCCCGAGAGGTCGTATGCGTCCATGGCCGCCGTGAGGTCGACGACCAGCTGGCGGGTCTTGGCCAGGATGTAGCGGTCGAGCACGCCGGCGGCGTCGGTCCGCCACCGACCCCGGTGGTTGTCGATGTTGGCGTAGAGCGAGAAGAAGTGCCAGGCGTTCCACACCGGGTTGAGGGCTTGGCGCACGGCGTCGCCGACACCCCGCCGCTCGACCACCAGGTCCCCGCCCCTCAGCACTGGCGAGGAGAGCAGGAACCAGCGCATGGCGTCGGCCCCGTAGGTGGCGAACACCTCCTCCGGGTCGGGGTAGTTCTTCAGCCGTTTGGACAGCTTCTGGCCGTCGTCACCGAGGACGATGCCGTGGGCCATGCACGTGCGGAACGGAGGGCAGTCGAACAGGGCCGTCGCTAGCACATGGAGGGTGTAGAACCAGCCCCGGGTCTGGCCGATGTACTCGACGATGAAGTCGGCCGGGAAGTGGCTCTCGAACCACTGACGGTTCTCGAAGGGGTAGTGGACCTGGGCGAAGGTCATCGACCCCGACTCGAACCAGCAGTCGAGCACGTCCTCGACCCGACGCATCGTCGAGGCGCCGGTCGGGTCGTCCGGGTTGGGACGGGTCAGCTCGTCGATGGCCGGGCGGTGCAGGTCGGTCGGCCGCACGCCGAAGTCGGCCTCCAGCTCGTCCAGGCTGCCGTAGACGTCGATCCGAGGGTAGCGGGGGTCGTCGCTCTTCCATACCGGTATCGGTGCCCCCCAGAACCGGTTGCGGCTGATCGACCAGTCGCGGGCCCCCTCCAGCCACTTGCCGAAAGCTCCGTCGCGCACGTGCTCGGGGATCCACGTGATGGTCTGGTTCAGCTCCAGCATGCGGTCCTTGAACTGGGTCACCCGCACGAACCACGAGGACACCGCCTTGTAGATGAGCGGCGTGTCGGTCCTCCAGCAGTGCGGGTAGCTGTGCACGTAGCTGTCGTGGCGGAGGAGGACCCCCTGGGCCCGGAGGTCGGCGATGACCGACCGGTTGGCCTCGAAGACCTGCTGCCCGGCGTAGGGGGGCACCTCGGCCGTGAAGCAGCCCCGATCGTCGACGGGGGCGACCACGGAGATGCCGTACTCGTCGCACAGGCGCTGGTCGTCCTCACCGAAGCCAGGGGCGATGTGCACGATGCCGGTGCCCTCCTCGGTCGTGACGAACCCGGCGGGGAGGACCCGGAAGGCTCCGGGGTGGGAGGCGAAGAAGTCGAACAGCGGTCGGTAGGTGCGGCCGACCAGCTCGGCGCCCCGAACCGTCGCCACCTCGGTCGCCCCCTCCAGCTGCTCGAGGTAGGCCTCGGCCCGGCCCGCCCCCACGAGGAAGCGCTCCCCGCCACGCTCGAACACTCGGTACTCGATGTCGGGGCCGACGGCGAGGGCGAGGTTCGACGGCAGCGTCCATGGGGTGGTGGTCCACACCAGCACCCGGAGCGGGCCCGCCTCACCGGGCGCCGGCTCGAGGTCGAACAGGACGGTTACCGCCGGGTCCTGGCGCTGGCGGTACGAGTCGTCCATGCGGGTCTCGAAGTTGGACAGCGGGGTCTCGCACTCCCAGCAGTAGGGAAGGACCCGGTAGCCCTCGTAGGCCAGGCCCTTGTCGTGCAGCTGCTTGAAGGCCCACATGACGCTCTCCATATAGGAGAGGTCCATGGTCTTGTAATCGTTGGTGAAGTCGACCCAGCGGGCCTGGCGGGTCACGTAGTGCTCCCACTGGTCGGTGGTCCGTTGCACGAGGCACCGGCAGTACTCGTTGAACCGCCCGACACCGAAGTCGTTGATGATGGCGGAACGGCCCGCCACGCCTAACTCGCGCTCGGCTTCCATCTCGGCGGGCAGGCCGTGGCAGTCCCAACCGAAACGGCGCTCCACCCGCCTTCCCCGCATGGTCTGGTACCGGGGCACGGCGTCCTTCACGAAACCGGTCAGCAGGTGCCCGTAGTGAGGAAGACCATTGGCGAAGGGGGGTCCGTCGTAGAAGACGTACTCGTTGTCGCCGCCCGCCCGCAGCTTCACCGAGGCCTCGAAGGTGGCGTCCGCCGCCCAGAAGTCGAGGATCTCGCCCTCGAGGCTGGGGTAGTCGGCCTGGGTGGGAACCTCGGGGTACGGCGCCTCGCCGTCGGGGGAGGGCATAACCCATACAGTAGGCGTCGGTGGTGGACGACCTCTTCGACATTCCTGCGTCCGATCAGGGGGACGCGATCGTGCTCAGGGTCGTCGCTCACCCCGGTGCGGGTCGCACGGCGGTCATGGGTCAGCACGGCGACGCGCTGAAGCTGAAGGTGGCGGCACCTCCTGTCGGGGGCCGGGCCAACGAGGCGTGCGTCGAGCTCGTCGCCGAGCTGTTCGGGGTGAAGGCCGAGCAGGTGGTGCTCACCAGCGGTGAGACGAGCCGGGCCAAGCGGTTCCGGGTGGAGGGCGTAAGCGCAGACGACGCGAGGCGCGCCATCGGCCGGGCCCTCGAGCAGGCCGGCCAGTTGCCCGGCGCGCCGGCGAACCGTCAGCGAGCCAGGACGGACCGAGGGCGCCGGTTGCGCTGAGCAGGTCGTTGATGGGCGCGACCCGCCGTGGTAGGTTCCCGCCCCTTCGAGAGCCGGAGAGCAGCTCAGATGCCCCGAGCCAGCAAAGCCTCCCAGTCGGCCAAGACGGCCAAGAAGTCGGCGGGCAAGGCCGCGCCTCCGGCCAAGTCCAAGGGGGCGACCAAGACCCCGGCCAAGGTGACCAAGGCAGCCTCGCCGGCGGCCAAGGCGAAGGCGCCGGCCAAGAGCGCGGCGCGCCAGCCGGCCAAGGCGGCGGCCAAGCCGCCGGCCAAGACAGCCAAGGCGGCACCGGCGAAGGCCACCAAGGCGCCGGCCAAGCACTCAGCGACCAAGGGGGGCGCCAAGGCACCGGCGAAGGCCAAGAGCGCACCCGGCAAGGCCGGCCCTTCCAAGGGGGCGGCCAAGAGCGCTCCCACCAAGAGCACTCCGGTTAAGAGCGCTCCGGCCAAGAGCGCTCCGCCCAAGGTGACACCGGCCAAGGCCGGGGCGCCGTCGAAGGCGGCGACCAAGAGCGCTCCGACGAAGAGCGCGGCGACCAGGACCCCGGCGTCTAAGAGTCCGGCGACCAAGCAGGCCCTGGCACCGACCAAGGCCCCGGCGAAGCCGGCGAAGGCACCCGCCGCCGCCCCGGCGGCACCCAAGCCGGCACCCCCGACGTTGGAGCTGCCGGAGAAGTTCCAGGACGAGCAACGGGCCCTGCTCCTCGAGGAGCGGGCCACTTACGTCGAGCAGGCCGAGGCCCTCCGGGCAGAGGCCGACGCCCTCGCCCAGGACATGGAGCCCGGCGACATCCAGTTCGACGACGAGTCAGGCGAAGGCGGCACGACCAACGTCGAGCGCGAGCGTGACCTGGCTCTGTCCGCCCAGGCCCTGGCGGCGGTCGAGGAGATCGACCTCGCCCTGGCCAAGATCGACGCTCGCACCTACGGGCTGTGCGAGAGCTGCGGTCAGCCCATCCCCAGAGCCCGCCTAAAGGCGTTGCCCCAGGCGCGGCTGTGCGTGGACTGCAAGAGCGGCGGTCTGTCCCGGCGTTGACCGACGGCCGGCCCGAGGGCCGGTCTCGGGCCCGTCTCCTAGTGGTAACGGCCGTGGCCGGCGCCGTCATCGCCGCTGACCAAGTGACCAAGTCAGCGGCCCAGACCCACCTGGGGCACGGGGTTCGCCATGTCCTCGGCCCCCTCGACCTCGAGCTCACCTACAACACCGGGGCCGCCTTCGGACTGGGCCGGGGGTGGGCCCCCCTGCTGGTGTTCGTCGGCCTGGCCCTGGTCGGCGTGGTGTTCGGAATGAGTCGCGCCGCCCGGTCCTGGCCGGCGGTGGTGGCTTCGGCCCTCGTCCTGGGCGGGGCGCTCTCGAACCTCGGGGATCGCCTGATCCGTCACAACGGCGGGGCGGTGATCGACTTCATCCGTCTGCCTCACTGGCCCACGTTCAACGTCGCCGACTCGAGCATCGTGGTGGGCGTGGTCCTCCTCGTGGCCGGCAGCCTCCTGCCCAGCCGGGCCTGACCGTGACCGGCGAGACCCGGTTGTCCGAGGTGGTGCCGGCCGCCCTGGCCGGCGAGCGCCTCGACCGGGTGACGGCCATGGCCACCGGTCTGCCCCGCTCGGAGGTCGTCCGGTTGCTGACGGCCGGGGCGGTGACCGTGGACGGCGAGGTGGTCACCGCCCGGGCCCGACGCCTCGTCGAAGGCGAGACGATCGATATCCGCCTTCCGGCGCCCGCTGACCACAGCCCGGCGCCTGACCCCTCGGTGCCCGTGGACGTGGTCCTCGAGGATCGATGGCTGCTGGTGGTGGACAAGCGGGCCGGCCAGGTTGTGCACCCCGGAGCCGGGAACCCGGGCGGCACCCTGGTGAACGGGCTGCTGGCCCGCTATCCGGCGATGCGCGCCGCCGGGGACCCCGATCGGCCGGGCATCGTCCACCGGCTCGACAAGGGCACCTCCGGGCTGATGATCGTCGCCCTCTCCGCCGAGTCCCACGAGGCGCTGACCACCCTGATGGCGGCCCGGGCGGTGGACCGGCGCTACCTCGCCCTGGTGGCCGGACGCGTCGAAGCGGGCGGTGGAGTGGTTGACGCCCCGCTCGGGCGCTCGTCGCGCCAGCCCACCCGGATGGCGGTGTCCGTGGCCGGCCGCGAAGCCCGGACCCGGTACGAGGTTCTCGAACGTCTCGCCGGCGTCAGCCTGCTCGAGTGCAAGCTCGAGACGGGTCGTACCCACCAGATCCGGGTGCACCTGGCCGCCATCGGCCACCCGGTCGTGGGGGACCAGCGGTACGGGGCCCGCACCGGGCGGGGCGCCGGCCGCCCGTTCCTCCATGCCCACCGCATCGGTTTCGACCACCCCTTCACCGGCGAACGGATCGAGCTGAGCTCACCCCTGCCGGAGGACCTCGCCGCCCACCTCGACCGGCTGCGGCGAGGCTGAGCGACTAGCGCAACCGCCGGATCGCCAGTTCCGGGAGGGACTCGTTGGGCGCCACCCGCAGGCGGGCGCCGACCAGCCGGGGATGGGGGGCAGGCACGACCTCGGCCCGGGCCTCGGCCAGCTCGGGTACCTGCTCGGCGAGCAGCGTCAGGCGCAGGAGCATCTCTTCCATGGCTTCGGCGGCCCCGTCGGGCACGGCAGCCGCCAGTGGGGGGGTGCGGACCAACTCGGCAGCGTCCACGTCGGTCAGGGGCAGCACCCGGGCCGCCCGCGCCGCCGGCATGCCCGGGGCGTGGACCGACACCACCGGTCCGAAGGAGGGGTCCGGGTCGATCGCCACTCCGAGGGCCTCGGGGTGAACGCCGGCGGCGGGGCCGAGCGAGAGCCCGTAGGAGGCGAGCACGGCCGCAGTCTCGGCCGGCCCGAGCCACCCGCCCTCGGGGTGGCGCTCGAGGACCCCAGCGATGGTCGAGAGGGCCCCGGCCCGGTCCACGTCGGCGGGCTGGGGAACCTTGCCCTCGGGCCGGCGCCGCCACTCGGAGAGCGACGCCATGTGGGCGAGGGCCCGGGCGGCGGCCTCCGGGAAGGCGTAAGAGGGCACCCCGCGACCGTGGGCCGGGCGCAGGGCCGCCGGCGCCCCCCCGATGGCGAGGAAGTTGGCCAGCACCGGCTTGTCGCCCCGGCCGGCGGCGGCGGCGATGGCGGCGGCCACCTCGCTGGCCCGTTCCTCGACCGCGGCGGCGTCGGACACGACCGGTGGGAAGTACAGGGCCAGGGCGGCGTCGATGCCGGGATCCCCCAACAGGGCCTCGAGGGCGGCTCCGTAGTCGGCGGCAGGAGCCGAGGTGTCGAGGGTCACCGGGTTGCCCAGGGCCAGCGCCCCGAGCTCGGCCAGCCGGCGCGAGGTTGGCGGAGCCAGCTCGGGGACGATGAGTCCGGCGCCCTCGCAGGCGTCGGCGGCCAGCACCCCCGGGCCCCCGGAGTTGGCCACGATGCCGACCCGGCCGCCGGCGGGGAGGGGCTGCAGGGCGAGGGCGTGAGCCACGTCGAGGAGCTGGTCGAGGGAGTCGACCCGGATGACACCTGTCTGGCGGAACAGGGCATCGACCGGTCCCTCAGGCGAGGCGGAGGCGCCTGAGTGGGCGGTGACCGCCCGGCTGCCCGCGGGGGTCCGCCCCCCCTTGACCGCCACGATCGGCTTCGTGCGTGAGATGCGCCGGGCCACCCGACTGAAGGTGCGAGGGTTGCCGAACGACTCGAGGTACAGGAGGATCACCCGGGTATCGGTGTCGTCCTCCCAGTAGTTCAGGAGGTCGTTACCGCTGATGTCCGCCTTGTTGCCGGCGGACACGAAGGTGGAGATGCCGATGCCCCGCCGGCGTGCCTCCTCCAGCACGGCGATCCCCAAGGCCCCGCCCTGCCCCATGAACCCGACCGGACCGGGGCCGGGGACGACCGGCGAGAGCGACGCGTTCATGCGAACATCCGGAGAGGTGTTGGCCACACCCATGCAGTTGGGCCCGATGACCCGCATCCCGTGGCTTCGGGCGGTCAGGACGATCCGCCTCTCGACGGCCGCGCCCTCCGGTCCCGTCTCACCGAAGCCGCCGGAGAGGATCACCAACCCTCCGACGCTGCCCGCCGCGCAGTCCTGGACCACAGCCTCGACGGCGCGAGCCGGCACGACGATGACCGCCACGTCGACCGGCTCGGGAAGCTCGAGCACCGAACGGTAGGCCTTGATCCCGGCGACCTCGTCGGCCTCGGGGTTGACCGCGTAGACCGCGCCGGTGAACTGTCCGGCCAGCAGGTAGCGGAGAACGGCGTGGCCCACCGAACCCGGGCGCCGGCTGGCCCCCACCACCGCCACCGAGCGGGGGCAGAGGATGCGGGCAACGGATCGGGCCGACGCCCGTCGCTCGCGCTCCTGCATGGCCCGGACGGACTCATCGGTCGGCTCGATCTTGAAGCTGACCCGCACGACGCCGCTGTCGAACCGGCGCACGGCTCCGAAACCGGCGTCGAGGAACACCCCGAGCATGCGCTGGTTGCCCGGAAGGGTCTCGGCCACGAACCGGCGGATCCCCGCTTCGGCCGCCGCCGCAGCCAGATGCTCGAGGAGCAAGGTGCCCATGCCGCGGCCCTGGTGGGCGTCGTCGACCACGAAGGCCACCTCGGCCTCGTCGCTGCCGGCCATCCGGTCGTAGCGGGCGACGGCGACCAAGCGGTCGCCGAGCTCGGCGACCAGAGCGAGACGGTCGACGTAGTCGACCACCGTGAACCGTTCCAGGAGGGCGTCGGACAGGTGGGGGAGCGGCGTGAAGAAGCGCAGGTAGACCGTCCGCTCTGACAGTCGGTCATGCAGTTCGGATAGGGCCCGTCGGTCCGAGGGCCGGATCGGGCGCACGTGGACCGTGCCACCGTCGGACAGCACGGCGTCGGCTTCCCACCGCTTCGGATAGCCCGGGGGATCGCTCGGCTGTGCCTCCACCACCTACGCCAACGGAGCGACGGCCGAAGCCGTGCCCTTGGCCCGGGAGACCATGTCCGCCAGCGTGAAAGAGTCGAGGTGCGAGCGCATGTGGTCGCTGACCTCGGCCCACACCGCGAGCAGAACGCACTGGCCTTCGTGGTCGCACGCCCCATCCTGGTGCGGCTCGCCGAAGTCACCGGCGGTGATGGGTCCGTCGACGGCGCTGACGATCTGGCCCAGGGTGATCTCCGAGGGCGAACGAGCCAGCACGTATCCGCCGCCAACACCCCGCTTGGAGCGGACCAGGCCGGCGCCCTTCAGGGCGAGGAGGATCTGCTCGAGGTACGGCTGGGGCAGGCCGGTGCGGTCGGCGATGTCGCGCACGGACGTGGGAGCCTCCGCCTCGGCGTGGAGGGCGAGCGACAGCAGGGCCCGACTCGCATAGTCGCCCCGGGTCGAGACTCTCACGTCTCCAATGGTAGGGGCGTCGACCCTAGTGTCCGAGCCGGTGGAACCGGCATTGTCGCCCCAACTGCCCGATTACGGCGGCGCCTGCATCTCGGGGCTGGCCCCGGGCCTGTCGAGACCGGTGGGATCGCGTCCGGCCTGGCTGCCCTCCGCCGCGGCCGGAGCCGACCGGATCGTCCTGTTCGTCCTCGACGGGCTGGGCTGGCTGCAGCTGCAGGACCGGGCCGAGCTGTGTCCCGCCCTGGCTGCGCTCGACGGAGGGCCGGCCACGTCCGTGGCCCCCACCACCACCGCTGCCGCCCTGACGTCGATCACGACCGGCGCGGTACCGGCGGACCACGGGCTGCTGGGCTACCGGATGGCGGTGGGCGGCGAGGTGCTGAACATCCTGCGCTGGACCACCTCCTCCGGCGACGCACGGGATTCCCTGCCGCCCGAGGAAGTCCAGCCGCTGGCCGCCTTCGGGGGCCGGCGGGTGCCGGTGGTGACGAGAGCGGAGTTCGCGGGGAGTGGATTTTCGCGGGCCCACCTGGCGGGGACGGCGATGGTCGGCTGGCGCTCGGCGGCGGACATCCCCGACCTGATCAACGACCTCCTGGGGCGGGGCCACCCGCTCGTCTACGCCTATTACGACGGCATCGATCACTCCGCCCACGAGGAGGGCCTGGGCCCCCGTTACGAAAAGGAGCTTCGGACGGCCGACGAACTGGTCGAGCGGATCGTCGCAGTCCTTCCTTCCGACACGGCCCTGGTGGTGACGGCCGACCACGGCCAGGTGGACGTGGGGTCCGCCAACGTGGAGCTGCCGCGGTCGGCCGAGCGCCTGGTGGAGTTCCGCTCCGGTGAGGGGCGGTTTCGCTGGTTGCACGCCCGACCTGGCCGGCGCGAGGAGCTGTTGCGGGCGGCGACGGACGCCCACGGCCACCAGGCCTGGGTCGTCAGCCGGGAGGAAGTAGATGCCGCCCGATGGTTCGGGGAGCGACTGCCCGAGGCCCTGGGGCGTCGGGTCGGAGACGTGGCCCTGGTGGCCCGGGACCCGGTCGGCTTCGTCGATCCGACCTTCCCGGCCGAGGCGCGGATGGTGTGCCGCCACGGCTCGCTGACACCGGAGGAGCTGCTGGTGCCGCTTTTGGCCTGCACCCGCTGATCGCGGGAGGATCGGCCCATGGACCGCCGCCCCGACGAAGCCCCGTCCGTCATCGACGTGCCGAGCAGCGAGGCGCCCGGGCCCGACCAGCAGCCGACGTCATCGGAGACGGTCGAGCAGCCGGCCAAGGTGATGCGCATCGGGTCGATGATCAAGCAGTTGCTGGAGGAGGTCAGGCACGCCCCCCTCGACGAGGCCGGCCGGGCCCGGCTGCGGGAGATATACGAGACCTCCGTCAAGGAGCTGACCGAGGGCCTGTCCCCTGATCTGGCCGCCGAGCTCGACCGGGTCGCCATCCCGTTCGAGGAGGGGACGCCCAGCGAGGCAGAGCTCCGGGTGGCCCAGGCCCAGCTGGTCGGCTGGCTCGAGGGGCTCTTCCACGGGATCCAGGCCACGCTGTTCGCCCAGCAGATGGCGGCCCGGGCCCAGCTCGAGGAGATGCGCCGGCGGGGGCTGCCGCCGGGGGAGGAAGCGCCCCAGATCCGCCCCGGCACCTACTTGTAGGCCGCCTGAGGGCTGGGCGGCGTGCCGCCGTGGCGGCGGCTGCTGGTCACGCCGGCCACCGCCGGTCTGTCACGCCGGCGCGCTACCCTCGACGAGTTACAGGCGTGTAGTTAGTCCACAGGCTGTGGATGACCGGACGGGGCCGAGGGGAGCAGGGAGTGGCAGGCAGGAGTGAGGGATCGTTCGCCCACCTCCATCTGCACACCGAGTTCTCCATGTTGGACGGGGCCGCCCGGGTCAACGAGGTGGTGGCGGCGGCCGTCGCCGACGGGCAGCCGGCGATCGGCATCACCGACCACGGCAACATGTACGGCGTCCTCGACTTCTACCGCGCCTGTCGCGACGCGGGGATCACGCCCGTCATCGGCACCGAGGCCTACATGGCCGGCGAGAGCCGCCACGAGCGGCCGGTGCGGCGGGGGCGGATCGACGACACGGGGGGTGAGGTCGGAGAGGGCGACAAGCTCTACTACCACCTGACCTTGCTGGCCGAATCGACGCAGGGCTACCGCAACCTCATGAAGCTGTCTAGTGAGGCCTACCTCGAGGGCTACTTCTACAAGCCCCGGGTGGACTGGGAGCTCCTCGAGCGTCACCACGAGGGGATCATGGCCACCACCGGCTGCCTCGGCGGCGTCGTCCTGCAGGCCCTGCTCAAAGGGGACGTGGAAGGCGCCACGCAGAAAGCCGCCCGCCTCCAGGACATCTTCGGTCGCGACAACCTCTTCGTGGAGCTGCAGGACCACGGGCTGGCCAAGCAGAGCCAGACCAACCCTGCACTCATCGAGATCGCCCGGCGCATCAAGGCTCCCCTGCTCGCCACCAACGACAGCCACTACACCCGCCGCGAGGACGCCATCGCCCACGACGCCCTGTTGTGCGTGCAGACCGGCACCACCATCGACGACCCCAACCGGTTCAAGTTCGAGAGCCACGAGCACTATCTGAAGACGGCCGCCGAGATGCGCCAGCTCTTCTCCGGCTATCCGGAGGCGTGCGACAACACCCTTTGGATCGCCGAGCGGTCCAGCGTAGAGATCGAGTTCGGCAAGCCCAAGCTGCCCGAGTTCCCGGTGCCGGGGGAGTTCCAACGGCCCGGCTACGAGGACTCGGCCACCGCCTACCTTCGCCACCTCAGCTACCAGGGGGCGGCCCAGCGCTACGGCGAACCCGTCCCCGAGGAGGTGCGCCAGCGCCTCGACTACGAGCTCGCCGTCATCGCCGACATGGGCTTCTCCGCCTACTTCCTCGTGGTGTGGGACCTGATCCGTCACGCCCGCGAGTCGGGGATCCGGGTCGGGCCGGGCCGGGGCTCGGCCGCCGGGTGCTGCGTGGCCTACTGCCTGCGCATCGTCGACCTCGACCCCATCCGCTACGACCTGCTCTTCGAGCGCTTTCTGAACCCGGGGCGCAAGCAGATGCCCGACATCGACATGGACTTCGACGAGCGCTTCCGGGGCGAGATGATCCGGTACGCCTCCGAGCGCTACGGCTGGGACCGGGTCGCCCAGATCATCACCTTCTCGACGATCAAGGCTCGGGCGGCCGTCCGCGACGCCGCCCGGGTGCTCGGCTACCCGTACGCGGTGGGCGACAAGGTGGCCAAGGCCATGCCGCCTCTCGTCATGGGGCGCGACACCCCGCTGTTCGCCTGCTTCGAGGAGGATCCGAAGTACAACGACGGCTTCAAGGCCGCCGCCGAGCTGCGCGACATGTACGCCACCGACCCCGACGTCAAGAAGGTGGTCGACGTGGCCCGGGGCCTCGAGGGCCTTCGTCGCCAGGACAGCATCCACGCCGCGGCCGTGGTCATCACCCACGAGCCGCTGACCGAATACCTGCCCATCCAGCGCAAGCCCGAGAACGGCGGGGACCCGTCCTCCGCCCCCATCGTCACCCAGTACGAGATGCACGGGGTCGAGGACCTCGGGCTGCTGAAGATGGACTTCCTCGGCCTGCGCAACCTGTCGGTCATCGAGCGAGCCCTCGACCTGATCGAGGCGTCCACCGGCCAGCGGCCCAACATCGACGACATACCGCTCGACGACGACCAGACGCTCGCCCTGTTGCGGCGGGGGGACTCCATCGGGGTGTTCCAGCTCGAGGGCGGCCCCATGCGGGCGCTCATGCGCTCCCTGGCCCCGACCAGCTTCGACGACGTCGCCGCTCTGGTCGCCCTCTACCGGCCGGGCCCGATGGCGGCCAACATGCACAACGACTACGCCGACCGTAAGAACGGCCGCAAACCCATCACCTACCTGCATCCGGACATGGCCGATGTCCTGTCCGACACCTACGGGTTGTGCATCTACCAGGAAGAGATGATGCGGCTGGCCCAGAAGTTCGCCGGCTACACGCTGGAGGAGAGCGACAACCTCCGTAAGGCGGCGGGCAAGAAGATCCGTGCGGTCATGGCCAAAGAGCGAGAGAAGTTCGTCGCCGGCTGTGAGACCAACGGCTACGGCAAGGAGCTGGGCACCGAGCTGTTCGACCTCATCGAGCCGTTCGCCGATTACGCCTTCAACAAGAGCCATTCCTACGGATACGGCTATGTCGCCTACCAGACGGCCTGGCTGAAGGCCCACCACCCCGTCGAGTACCTGGCCGCCCTGCTCACCAGCGTCAAGGACGACAAGGACAAGACGGCCGTCTACCTGGCCGAGTGCCGGGCCCTGGGCATCCAGGTGCTCGTGCCCGACGTCAACGTCTCGTCGTCGGAGTTCACCGCCCGTCCGGCCGGTGAGGCCGGTGACGGCGGCTCGATCCCCTTCGGCCTCTCGGCCGTTCGCAACGTGGGGGAGGCCCTCGTCGCCCTCATCGTCGTCGAACGGGAGAAGAACGGTCCCTACCGCGACTTCTACGACTTCTGTGAGCGGGTCGACCCGATGGTGCTGAACAAGCGCACGGTGGAGTCGCTGATCAAGGCGGGGGCGTTCGACTGCCTCGGCCACCCTCGCAAGGGTCTCTGCATGGTCTTTGAGCAGGTCGTGGACCGCACCCTGGCCCGCCGGCGCGAGCGCGATATGGGGGTCATGAGCCTGTTCGGCGCCCTCGAGGGAGACGGCGGCGAACCGGTGTTCGACGACACCCGCGTGCCCATCCCCGATATCGAGTTCGCCAAGGGCGAGAAGCTGGCCTTCGAGAAGGAGATGCTCGGCCTCTACGTGAGCGACCACCCGCTGATGGGAGCCGAGGCGGCGTTGCGCAAGCACGCCGACTGCAGCGTCGGAGAGCTGCGCGAGCAGGCGGCGTCGGGGCGCGAGGGCGAGTTCCAGGTCGTCGGGGGGGTGGTCACCGGGCTCTCGCGGCGCTACACCAAGCGGGGCGACCTAATGGCCACGTTCAACCTCGAGGACCTCCAGTCCTCCATCGAGGTCTTCGTCTTCCCCAAGGCCATGCTCGAGTACGGCTCCCTCCTCGCCGACGACGCCATCGTCTGCGTCAAAGGCCGCCTTGACACCCGAGAAGACGAGCCCAAGTTCGTCTGTGTCGAGATCCGCCGACCTGAGCTGGTGCTGGACGGCGGCCGGCCGCTCCGGGTGCGGCTGCCGATCGGGTCCCTAACCGACACCAAGGTCAACGGGCTCAAGCAGCTTCTGGTGGAGCACCCCGGTGACTCGCCGGTCCTCTTGGAGGTGGGGGACAAGGTGCTCCGGCTGCCCGACGAGTTCAACGTGGACTCGAGCAACGGCCTGGTCGGCGAGCTCCGGGTACTGCTCGGAGCCGGCGCCGTCCTCGTCTGATCGCCGACATCCCCCGCAACGAGAGTTGACAGCGCAGGGGAGAGCCGAGGGACGTGGTGGGGCCGTCCGCCGGCCCGTTTGACCGCCCCGCGGGCGCGCCGCCGGGTAACAGGTGGGCCTGGCGCTGCGTGGAAGGTCCTCATCCGGATCCCGTAAGCTTGAAACTGACCGCGTGGTCAGGTCGCCGATCCTGAGGGAGCCGACAACGTCCATGTCTATCGAGGTCGAGACCAAGGACTGCACCGCCCTGAGCGACGCCGAGCTGGCGGAGATGGCCGACATCGCCGCCGCCGGCCCCGCCGCTTTCGACGTGGGCTTCCTGTCCAAGCAGCGCGAGGAGTGGGTTCTCATCAGCCAAGCTCGCGACGGTGGGAGGCTGCTGGGCTTCTCGTTCTGCACCCTCGAGCGGATCGGGGGCACCCCGTCCCTGCTGATCGGTCTGGCATCGGTCAAGCGGACCGCCAAGCGTGACGCCGTGCTGCGGGCGCTGATGGCCGACCAATACCGCCGGGCCGTGCTGGCCTTCCCCGACGAGGATGTCCTGGTCGGCACCAGACTGGCGGACGCCAGCGGCTTCCAGGCCCTCAAGGGCCTCGAGGACATCGTGCCTCGCCCCGACCACCGGGCGACCGGTGAGGAGCGGGCCTGGGGGCGGAGGCTGGCCAAGCGTTTCGGGGCCGAGGGGCGCATCGACGACCGCACGTTCATCCTCGGCGGCGACGGCCAGGTCTGCGGGGTCGTGGACCACGAGGCGACCAAGCCCGACTCGATCGCCCCGGAGATCGCCGCCTTCTTCAAGGGGGTCGACTCGGGCCGGCGTGACAGCCTGGTGGTGTTCGGCTGGGCGATGGCCGAGGATCTGGCGTCGCACGCTGTCGGCCGTTGACGGTTCTGGACCGTTGATCCCCTGCCGGGGGGGCCGTTGACGCTCGGCCTGGTCCTAGGAGCGGGGGGCACCGTCGGGCTCGCCTATCACGCAGGCGTGTTGCGCGCCCTCGAGCGCGAGGCGGGCATAGTGCCCAACGACGCCGATCTGGTCATCGGAACCAGCGCCGGCAGTGTCATCTCCGCCTATCTGCGGTCAGGTTGGACCACCGAGCAGATGTGGGACCTCGTTCTCTCCGACGGGGACCTACCGCCCGCTCCGGGTGACGAAGGTGGCGTCGACGGGCTACCCGAGCTGTTCCGCTTGGCCTTCACCACGCCCCTCGACGGGGCGCGTCGGGCCCTCGGCTCGGCGTTCGTCCTGTCTCGAACGATGCTCCGGGTGCCGGTGCCCGCCTTGCCGGCCCTGCTGCGGCGGGCCTTTCCGGCCGGCATGTTCTACATGGCCGAAGGTCGCAAGCGCTTCCGCAGTGAGCTGCCTGAGGCGTGGCCGGACAAGCCGACCTGGCTCATCGCCGTCGACATCGTCAGCGGCCGGCGCATGGTCCTCGGCCGGCGCCCGTCACGCTCGCTCACCCTCCCCCAGGCCGTCATGGCGTCCTGCGCCATCCCCGGGCTCTACCCGCCCGTCCGCTACGGCCGGCGCGAACTGATCGACGGCGGCGCCCACTCCACCACCAACCTCGACCTGGCGGCCCGGTTCGGCTGCGATCTCATCGTGGGAGCGGTGCCCATGGGCTACGACGAGAACGACCCGCCCGGCACGATCCTGCGGGCCACGCGACGGCTGGCCAATCGCTCGTTGGCGACCGAGGTGGCCACGGCCAAGCGCAATGGTGCCAAGGTCCTCCTACTGATGCCGAGCGCGCAGGAGGTCGCATTGCACGGCGTGAACATGATGCGCGCCGCCAACCTCTTCCCGGTGGCCCAGGCCGCCTACGACACGACTTGCCGTCGGTTGGCCACCGAGCCGGTGCGCGCCATGCTGGCCGAGGCGGCCGCCTGAGCTACGGGGACGGCAGGAGCCCCGACACCACCTTGTAGCAGCGCCCGTCCTGCGGGGAGCTGAGGGCGATGACCAGGTGGCGGGGACGAAACCCGACGGCCCGCTCGATGGCGCCGCCGGCCAGCCGGGCGAAGGGCCCGGCGTCCATCGCCTGGATGGCCAGCCGGTCGGCGAGAGGCAGCTCCACCTCCGCCTTCCTCCAGCGGTACTGGCAGAAGGTGGCTCCACCGGCGGAACGGCGGAGCAGGATGCGCCCGCCCTCCGGGGAGAGCAGGGCGAGGGACGGCCGGTCCCCGGGGGCCATCCAGTAGGGGACGGCCGAACCGGGAAAGCCCAGCGGCTCGGCCCCCGAGGGGAGCATCAGGGGGCCGAGCAACTTGCGAGCCCGCCGCCCGCGCAGCCGACCCACCACCTCGGGCGGACCGTCGAGCGAGACCGCCTCGGGCTGGGTGGGGTCGGGCCCGTCCGGGTCATCCGTCAGGGTCGCCTTCACCACCGAGAAGGGGACGAGCGGCGCCTCGGGCCGACCCGGGTAGTGGAGCCGGACCAGCGCCCCGGACTCGACGTCGACGGCAGCGCACCCTTCGGGACTGTCCGAGAGCACCATGAGCGACAGGGTGACTCCTGGCTGGTCCGCCCGAGGCCGAAAGGAGAGGGCCTGCACCTCCCTATCGTGGACCCTGTCGGGCGGACCCGGGTGGATTGGTCAGCTCCCTTGCAGCTGGGCGGCAAGCTCGTCGACGGTGCCGGCCGGGGTCAGACAGGCGTAATGGCGGCAGACGTAGGCCGCCCCGTCCTGCCGACCCTCCCACAGCGGCCCGGCGCCTCGCTCGCCCCATGCCAACACGGCGTTCGGAAGGTAGCGCCGATGGACCTCCCCCACCAGGTCCGGCCGGTCCCCGGCCACGACGACCTCGGTCACTCCGTGGGCGAGGAGGTCGACCGCGGCCAAGGCGTGGGTGAAGACGGTGGTGTTGGAGGCGGCGAAGGGCAAGAGCCGGTCGAGCACAAGCCGGGCCCGGTCCCCGTAGGCGGTGGACCCGGTGAGCGCCTCCAGGCGCAACAGGGCGTTGACGGCAACGGAGTTGGCCGACGGGGTGGCCCCGTCGAAGTGGTCCTTGCTGCGAACGATCAGCCGCTCGGCATCGGCGCCGGTGGTGAAGAACCCCGGGTCGTCGGGATCCCAAAACAGCCGGACCAGCTCGTCGGCCGCCCGGCAGGCCTCCTGCACCCATCGCTGGGCGCCGGTCGCCTCGGCCAGGCGCACGAAGGCCTCCACCAACCAGGCGTAGTCAGCCGCGTAGGCCAGGTGTCGAGCCCGACCCCCCTGCCATGACCTCATCCACCGACCGTCGGCCCGCAACGACCGCAACAGGAAGTCGGCGGTGTCGGCCGCGCTGCGGACCCAGTCGGGCCGCCCGGCGGCGGCGCCCGCCTCGGCGAGGACCGAACAGACCATGGCGTTCCATTCGGTGAGCACCTTGTCGTCCAGGCCGGGGCGCACCCGACGCGACCGGAGGTCGAGGAGGACTCGGCGGGCCTGGTCCACCGGGGCTGGACGGAGCAGATCACCCCGCACGGGGCGGTGAAGGATGGAACGGCCCTCGAAGTTGCCCGCGTCGCTCACGCCCCACCAATCGATGGCCGCCGCCGCCAGCTCCGGCTCGAGCAGGCGGCGCAGCTCGTCTGCTGTCCAGAGGTAGAAGCGGCCCTCCTCGCCCTCGGAGTCGGCGTCCTCGGCCGAGGCGAAGCCCCCACCCGCCGCCGCCAGATCTCGCCGCACGTAATCGAGAGTCTCTTCCACCACCTGCAGCCAGCGCCGCTCCCCGGTCAGCTGCCAGGCGTGCAGATAGACCCGGGCCAGGCCGGCCTGGTCGTAGAGCATCTTCTCGAAATGCGGCACCAGCCAGTGCCGGTCGACCGAATAGCGGGCGAACCCTCCGCCGAGGTGGTCGTAGATCCCCCCGGACGCCATGGCGTCGAGGGTGGTGGTGATCATGGCCAGCGTGTCGGGACTGCGGTTGTGGCTGTAGGCCCGAATCATCAGATCGACCATGGTGGGCTGGGGGAACTTGGGCGCCTGGCCGAAGCCCCCCCAGGAGTCGTCGTGAGCCTGGCGCAGGTTTCGGTAGGCGGCGTCGAGCACCTGGCCCAGAACGGCCGGGTCGGCGCTCGGAGGGCGGTCGCCGCTCTCCAACGAGAGCACTCCGGCGTCCGCCGGCAGGCCGGCGTGCGCCGCCAACGACGTCGACAACTGGTCGGCCTGGGCCAGCACCTCGGATCGACGGTTGCGCCAAGCGTCCTCCACCGCCTCCAGAACCTGCACGAACCCGGGCATGCCACCGCGCGGCTCGGGCGGGAAGTAGGTGCCACCGAAGAAGGGCCGTCCGTCGGGGGTGAGGAACACCGTCATCGGCCAGCCCCCGTGGCCGGACATGGCCTGAACCGCCTCCATGTACACGGCGTCCACGTCCGGCCGTTCCTCGCGGTCCACCTTGACGCTGACGAACAGCCGGTTCATCACCTCGGCAACGGCCGGGCTCTCGAACGACTCGTGGGCCATCACGTGGCACCAGTGGCAGGCCGAGTAGCCCACTGACAACACCACGGGCACGTCTCGCTCCCGTGCCGCGGTGAAGGCCTCCTCCCCCCACGGGTACCAGTCGACCGGGTTGTCGGCGTGCTGGCGGAGGTAGGGGCTGGTCTCTTGGGCCAGGCGGTTCTGGACCACCCTCAGGCCTGAGCGGGCCCGTCGACGGACCCGGCCGCCTTCTTGGCCTTGGTGGCCGCGGTCTTCTTGGCCGGTGCCTTCTTACTTCCCCCGTGGTCATGCTCGTGGGCCTCGCCGGCGTGCTCGCGGTCAAAGTCCTCGTGCGGGTGGTGGGAGTGGATCAGGCCACCATGGTCGTGCTGGTGGGCGTGGCGGGCGCTCAGGTGCTCGAAGCCCCCCCTGGCGGCGTTGAAGTTGTGGGTGACGTGGTGATGCTCGTGGTCGTGGGTAAGGGCCTCGTGCGAGTGCTCGGCGCTGTCGCTGTCTGGCAATCCGTCCTCCTCGCTCGGTTCCCTACATCATCTCCCAGCCAGGACAGGCCTTTAACCAGATCGGCCGGGCGTGAGCAGGAGGCGGGACGGGTAGCGTCCGGGGCGATGACGGCGGCACGGGCTGACCAGCCGGACCGGCCGGTGCCGACCGTGGCGCCCCGATGCACCTACCGGGTGCAACTGAGCCCGTCGTTCCCGTTCGCGGCGGCCGAGGCCATGGTGCCCTACCTGGCCGAGCTGGGGGTGAGCCACCTCTACTGCTCGCCCATCCTGCAGGCCGCTCCCGGCAGCCAGCACGGCTACGACGTGGTCGACCACAGCCAGATCAACGAAGAGCTCGGTGGCCGCGCCGGCTTCGAGGGGCTGTGCCGCACAGTCGCCGCCCACGGCATGGGAATCCTGCTCGACATCGTGCCCAACCACATGGCGACGGCGGGGCGGGCCAACGCCTGGTGGTGGGACGTGCTGGAGAACGGCCCGGCCAGCCGCTACGCGTCGCACTTCGACATCGACTGGAACCCGCCGGAAGAGAAGCTCCGCCAGCGGGTCCTGGTGCCCGTCCTCGGCGACCACTACGGCCGGGTCCTGGAGGCAGGGGAACTCCGCCTGTGCCGCCAGGGAGGCTCGTTCGTGGTCGCCTACCACGACCACGAGGTGCCGGTGTCGCCGCGTACCCTCGACGAGCTGTTGGCCGACGCCGCCCGCAAGGCCGGCAGCGACGAGCTGGCCAGCCTGGCCGACGCCTTCGGGCGGTTGCCCCACGCCTCGGAGACGGATCGGCGATCGGTGGCGGAGCGCCACCGCGACAAGGAGATCCTCCGGGGACGGCTCGAGGAGCTGTGCGCCACCCGGCCGGACCTGGCCGAGGCGGTCGACGCCGCCATCGAGCGGGTGAACGTCGACCCGGATCGGCTCGACGCCATGCTGCAACGGCAGAACTACCGGCTGGCCTTCTGGAAGGTTGCCGGCCAGGAGCTCGACTACCGCCGCTTCTTCGATATCCACAATCTCGTCGGCCTGAGGACCGAGGACCCGGCCGTATTCAGCGACACCCACCGCCTCGTGCTCGACCTCGTCGCAGAGGGCCGGGTCGACGGCCTACGGGTGGACCATCCCGACGGACTGGCCGACCCCGAGGGCTATCTCGACCGGGTCCAGCGCGAGACCGGGGGCGCCTGGTTGGTGGTGGAGAAGATCCTCGGCCACGACGAGGATCTCCGAGGCTGGTGGCCGGCCGACGGGACGACCGGCTACGACTATCTGAACGAGGTGGAGGGTCTCTTCGTCGACCCGTCCGCCGAGGGGGAGTTTGACGCGCTGTACACGGCGGTCGCCGACGACCCTTCGTCGTTCGAGTCCGTGGCGCTGACCTCCAAGCTCGACGTCATGTACACGACCCTTGCCGCCGACGTGGAGCGGCTCACCGCCCTGTTCGTCGACGCCTGTGAGTGGAACCGCCGCTACCGCGACTACACCCGTGTCGAGCTCCGGCACGCGCTGCGTGAGCTGCTCGCCGCCCTCGACGTCTACCGCACCTATGTCCGGCCCGCGGGGGCGGCCACCGACGAGGACCGCCGGGTGGTGACCCGGGCCCTGGACCGGGTCCGGCAGCGCCGTCCCGACATGGACCAGGACCTCTTGGAGCTCCTCGAGAACATCCTGTTGGGCCGGGCCCGAGGACCGGCGCCCGCCCAGCTGCGTCAGCGGTTCCAGCAGGTGAGCGCGGCGGTGATGGCCAAAGGGGTGGAGGACACCGCCTTCTATCGCTACAGCCGCTTCGTCGCCCTCAACGAGGTCGGAGGGGACCCAGGACGCTTCGGCGGCAGCGTCGAAGGGTTCCACCGCCGCAACCTCCGGGCCGCGGAGGCTTGGCCTCGCACCTTGCTGGCGACCTCCACCCACGACACCAAACGGAGCGAGGATGTGCGGGCGCGGCTGGCCGTGCTCAGCGAGATCCCCGCCGAGTGGACGGCGGCGGTCGCCCGGTGGCGGGCTCACAATGGACGGCACCGGCGGAACGGGCTGCCCGACGGCCGTGCCGAGTACCTCCTCTACCAGGCGTTGGTCGGGGCCCACCCCCTGCCCGTCGATCGGGCCTGGGCCTACATGGAGAAGGCGGCCCGGGAGGCCAAGATCCATACCAGCTGGACCGAGCCCGACCCGGCCTACGAGGAGTCGTTGCGCTGCTTCGTCCACAACGCCTGCGCCGACGACGAGTTCACCGCCGACCTCGCCGGCTTCGCCGAGCGGATCGCCGGTCCGGGCCGCACCAATTCCCTGGCTCAGACGGTGCTCAAGCTGACCTCCCCCGGCGTGCCTGACATCTACCGCGGCAACGAGTCCTGGGACTTGAGCCTGGTCGACCCCGACAACAGGCGGCCCATCGACCCCGACGGGCTGAAGGCGTTGCTCGACGCCGCCGTCCAGAGCGGCCCGGAGGAGGCCTTGGCCCGAGCCGCAGCGGGCCTGCCGAAGATGCTCGTCGTTCACCGGGCCCTCGAGGTCCGCCGCCAGCTGGCCGACTGCTTCGGTCCCGGCTCCTCCTACCTGCCGCTGGTCGCGGAGGGCGCGGCCGCCCCCCATCTCGTCTCCTATGCGCGAGGCGGGCGGGTCATCGTGGCCGTGCCCCGCCTGGTGGTTGGCCTGGAGCGCAGAGGTGGATGGCACGATGCGAGGCTCGACCTGCCCCCGGGTGACTGGGTCGATCGCATGACCGGCGACCATCACGCCGGCGTCACCGGCGTGGGCCAGCTTCTCGGGCGGTTTCCGGTGGCGCTGCTGGTGAAGCAGTGAGCAGGCACCGTTTCGAGGTGTGGGCCCCGTACGCCGAGCGGGTTGAGGTGGTGCTGGCGGGTGGGCGCCGGGTCACCCTCGCGCCCGCCGACCACGGGGACCCGTCGCTCCAGGGATGGATGGCGGCGGAGGTGGCCGGGGTGGGGGCGGGAGACGACTACGGCTTCTCCCTCGACGGAGGGGACCCCCTTCCGGACCCACGGTCGGGCTGGCAGCCACACGGTCCGGACGGCCTCTCGCGACTCGTGGATCACGGGTCCTTCGCCTGGGCCGACTCCGGATGGAGGGGCATCCACCTGCCGTCGAGCGTCTTTTACGAGATGCACGTCGGCACCTTCACCCCCGAGGGGACGTTCGACGCCGCCGTGGGGATGCTCGACCACCTGGTGGACCTCGGCGTCGACGTGGTGGAGGTCATGCCGGTCGCCGAGTTCCCCGGCGGGCGGGGGTGGGGCTACGACGGGGTCGACCTGTTCGCCCCCCACCACGCCTATGGCGGGCCGGACGGGCTGAAGCGGCTGGTGGACGGCTGTCATCGGCGTGGCCTCGCCGCCGTGCTGGACGTCGTTTACAACCACCTCGGGCCGTCGGGTAACTACCTGGCCGAGTACGGCCCGTACTTCACGGATCGCTACGCCACCCCGTGGGGCCGGGCGGTCAACCTCGACGGACCGGGCTCGGACCAGGTGCGCCGGTTCTTCGTCGACAACGCCCTGCACTGGTTGAGGAACTACCACTTCGACGGCCTGCGCATCGATGCCGTCCATGCGATCGTCGACACTTCGGCCACCCATCTTCTCGAGCAGCTCGCCGCCGAGGTGGGCCGGCTGGCCGACGCCGAGGGCCGCTCCCTCTTCCTCATAGCCGAGAGCGACTTGAACGACCCGCGGATCGTGCGCCCCCCGGCCGTGGGCGGCTACGGCATCGACGCCCAATGGAGTGACGACTTCCACCATGCCGTGCACGCCCTCCTGACCGGGGAGTCCGACGGCTACTACGCCGACTTCGGGACGCTGGAGGACCTGCGGACGGCGCTCACCGGCGCCTACGTGTACGACGGACGCTTCTCCAGCCATCGCCGGCGTAGCCACGGGCGGCCGGCGACCGGTCTGGCCGGGAGCAAATTCCTCGGCTATCTGCAGAACCACGACCAGGTCGGCAATCGGGCCATGGGGGAGCGCAGCTCAGCGTTGATGACAACCGGCCGGCTCAAGGTTGCCGCCGCCCTGGTGCTGACGGCGCCGTTCGTGCCGATGCTCTTTCAGGGCGAGGAGTGGGGAGCTTCGACGCCGTTCCAGTACTTCACCGACCACACCGACCCCGACCTCGGGCGGGCGGTGAGCGAGGGGCGCCGGCGCGAGTTCTCCTCGTTCGGCTGGGACCCGGCCTCCGTACCGGACCCCCAGGATGAGGCGACCTTCGCCAGTTCGAAGCTCGACTGGTCCGAGCGGGGACAACCGGCTCACCTTGAGCTTCTCGAATGGCACAAGCTCCTCATCAGGCTGCGCCGCACCACCGCCGATCTGAGCGACGGGCGCCTGGACCGGGTGGGCTTCGAGGTGGTCACGGACGGCTGCTTCACGGTGCACCGGGGGGCGGTGTCGGTGGTGTGCAACCTGGCTGCCGGACCCTCCCGAGCGCCGATCGGCGAGCCGGCGAAGGTCCTGGCCCAGTCAGACGCCCGGTGCCGGCTCCTCGAGGGCTCGGTCGAGCTGCCGCCCGACTCGGTGATGGTGCTGGGCTCGGCCCGCCCGACCTAGGGTTCGCTCGTGGAACTGCGACTGGATGGCAAGGTGGCCTTGGTCACGGGAGGCTCCAAGGGGATAGGTCGGGCCATCGCCCACGCCTATGCGGCCGCCGGAGCCAAGGTGATGATCTCCTCCCGCAAGGAGGACGCACTGCGGGCAGCGGCGGCGGACATGCCCGGCACCGTCGAGTGGTTCGCGGCGAACGCTGGAGACCCCGACGACGCAGCCGCCTGCGTCGATGCCACGGTCCGGCGGCTCGGCGGCATCGACATCCTCGTCAACAACGCCGCCACCAACCCCTACATGGGCCCCATGATCGACATCGACGTGGCCCGGGCCGACAAGACCGTGCAAGTAAACCAACGAGGTGTGTTGGTCTGGACCCAGCTGGCGTGGAAAGCGGGCATGTCCGACCGGGGAGGGGCGGTCATCAACATGGCCTCGACCGGCGGCCTCGCCGTCACACCAGGTATCGCCTACTACAGCGTGACCAAGGCGGCGGTCATTCACATCACCCGCCAGCTCGGCTTCGAGCTGGCTCCCAAGGTCCGCGTCAACGCCATCGCACCGGGCCTGGTGAAGACGGACATGGCCCGCGCCCTGTGGGAGACCTCGGAGGAAGCGATCGCCAGACGCACCCCGCTGCGTCGCCTGGGGGTGCCCGAGGACATCGCCAACATGGCCCTGTTCCTCGCCTCCGACGCCGCCTCGTGGATCACCGGCCAGACGTTTGTGGTGGATGGGGGGGCCCAACTGGCCCCCGGCCTCGGCTAGCGCCGCCCCTGGCGGCCCGCGCCACCGCGGGACAGACTGGCCCCATGGCCATCGATTTCAGCTTCGGTCCCGAAGTGGACGAGGTCCGTCTCCGGGTGCGTCAGTTCATGGATACCGAGGTGCGCCCGGCCGAGGAGAAGGTCCGGGCCGACGGCGACGAGCGCGACGGCTGGATCGGGGTCATCCTCGAGCTCCGGGTCCGGGCTAAGGAGCTCGGACTGTGGTTGCCCCAGATGCCCAAAGAGTGGGGCGGCATGGGCCTCGGGGTCACCGCCATGGCGGCAGTGTCGGCCGAGGCAGCCAAAACCGGCATCGGGCCGTTCGTGTTGAACTGCCACGCCCCCGACGAGGGCAACATGCACACCCTCCTGCACTGGGGCACCGACGAACAGAAAGAAAAGTATCTCCGCCCGCTCTGTGAGGGATACACCCGTTCCTGTTTCGCCATGACCGAGCCCGAGGTCGCCGGATCGGACCCCACCCTCATCCAGACCTTCGCCTACCCCGACGGGGACGAGTGGGTGATCAACGGGCACAAGTGGTTCATCTCCGGAGCTCGAGGCGCCCAGTTCGCCATCCTCATCGCCCGCACCGAGGAGAACCCCGAGATCCCCCAGGCCCGCAACTCCGCCTTCATCGTGGAGACGAGCTGGCCGGGCTGGGAGATCGTGCGTGACGTGGAAACGATGTCGGGCAGCCACAACCACTGCGAGATCCGGATCAACGACCTGCGGGTGCCGTCGGCCAACATGCTCGGAGAGCGGGGTCAGGGCCACCTGCTCGGCCAAGCTCGCCTCGGCCCCGCCCGACTGGCCCATTGCATGCGTTGGATCGCCCAGGCCGAGACGGCTCTTGACATGATGGTCGACCGGTCACTCAACCGTTTCTCCCACGGGTCGCTGCTGGCGGAGAAGCAGGGGATCCAGTGGATGATCGCCGACTCGGCCATGGAGCTGTACCAGGCAAAGCTCATGGTCCTCCACGCCGCCTACCGGATCGAGAACGGCCTTCCGTTCAAGACCGAGGTCTCCATGGCCAAGCATCACGTAGCCAACACCCTCTGGAAGATCACCGACCGGGCCATCCAGGTCCACGGGGCGCTGGGCTACTCGTCGGACACGCCTTTGGCCGACATGTTGAAGCAGGCGAGGTGGAGTCGCTTCGCTGACGGTGCTGACGAGATCCACCAGATGACCATCGCCCGCAATACCATCGCCGCCTACAAGGACCACGGCACGACAAAGGCGGCCACCGGCGACCTTCCCCTCTGATCCTGGCGGTCGGGCCGCCGGCATCACCGCCCGGTGAGGGGCGGCCCGTCGAACGAGTCCACCGTGGCGAACTCCTCCACCGGGCGCCGGGTCAGGCGGCGGGCCACCCGGGCAGGACGGCCGAGGGCGAGAACGCCGGCGACGATCACCTCCTCGGGCAGGCCCAGGAGGCGGCGGACCTCGGCCTCCTGGCGGATGAGCATGGTGGTCATGACCCCGGCGAGACCCTCGGCCCGAGCGGCGAGAAGGAGGTTCCACGCGAACGGGTAGATGGACGCTCCGCCGGCCATCGTGTACCGGGGGAGGTCGCGGTCAACGGCGGCAAGAACCCGGAGATCAGCGCACAGCACCAGTAGTACGGGAACCTCGTCGAGGTGCTCGGCGAACCCGCCCGGGCCGGCCGCGGCCGCCTCACGCAGCCCGTCTGCCCCCTCGGCGGCGGCCGATTCGGCCGCCCGGTCGGTGACCGGCGCCCACGGCACCAGTCCGGCGCCTGATATGGCGAGGTACTGGTACCACCCGTCGAGGTAGAGATCGCGCAGGCTCCGGCGCCGGGGGGCATCCTTGACCACGATCACGCGCCATCCCTGGCGGTTGCCACCGCTCGGCGCGAAGCGGGCGGTGTCGAGAACGCGGTGGACGACCTCGTCCGGCACCGGGTCGGGAAGGAACTCGCGCGCCGCGCCGGTCGTGCGTAGGGTTTCGATCAGTTCCACCCGCCCGACCGTAGTCGGCCGGTCTGTCTCAGCCGAAGCGGTAGCGGATGATCTCCTCGACCGGCTCGTAGCCGATGCGACGGTAGATGGAGTTGGAGACGGGGTTGGCCAGGTCCGTGTAGAGGATGCTGCGCAGCCCCTGGGAGCGCAGCTCGGAGGAGACCGAAGCGACGACCGCCATCCCGTAGCCCTGGTTTCGCCGGTCTGGTGGTGTGTAGACGGGGCCGATCCTCACCACGCCGGCAACCTCAGCCGTCCTGGCCGCCATGGAGACCGGCCCTCCGTCATCCCAGATGGCGATGAGGCCCTTCGCGACCCGTAGGTCGACGATCTCGGGCAGGTGGCCGGCGGATTCACCGGTCTCGTCGGCGAAGCCCTTGAACCAGCTCAGCAGGAGTTGCCGATCCGCCGGCGTGGCGTCCCGCAACCGCCCGGTGGTGGTGCCGGGCGTGAGGCGGGGGCCCAGCTCGTAGAGCCGCTGGGCGAGATCCGGCCGCACCGGATCGCCGGTGCGCTCGGCCCAGCGCCCGGAGAATCGGGCGGCGCTGGAGACTTCGCCGCTCACCCCGGGGAGGTTGGCGCCCGCGTCGACGATGCCATCGACGGCGGCGGCCACGGCCTCGGCCGCCATGGGTGTCAGGGTGGCGAAGAACTCGAGCGGTGATTGGAAGACGACGCCCGTGGGGCGGTGACCCTCTGAGACGAGCCAATAGCGGCCCGGTTGGGGGTGGGAAGCCCTGGCATGGAGCAGGGTCAGGACGAGGTTGTGCCGGACGGGGTCGGAGACCAGCAACTCCGCCGCCTCGGTCAGGACTTCGCCGGGGGAGTCGACCGCCCGCAGGTGGTACCGCGCCATGCCGACATGATGACGAGCCCAGGCACCCGGCGAGTGCCATTTTTCGGACGCCTTGGAACGACCCAGCTACGTCAGGTGGATCCGAGCAGGCGCCGGGCGGGGGCCTCGGGCTCGAACTCGAGTTCTTTGACCAGGTGGACGATCGTGCCGGTCTCCGGCTCCGAGGTGAAGGTGACGTCGTCCATCAGGGCGTGCATCAGAGCGACTCCCCGTCCCCGCTCGGCCTCGTGGCCGGCCATCTGGCTGCTCAGAGAGGCGGCGTCGAAGCCGTGGCCGCTGTCGATAACTCTGATCTCGCACCGCTGGCTGAACGAGATGGTGACGTCGTAGGCGTCCCCTGGCCCGGAATGGGTGATGACGTTGGCGCACGCCTCGCTGACGGCCACGTTCACCGCGTCACGGATGTCCGCCACCACCCCAATTTCGTCCATGGTGAAGCTCACCAGGTGGCGAACCAGGGTGACGCTCGTCCGGTCGCGAGGGAGACGGAAGCTGATGTCGACCCGGTGTCCGCCTCCGTCCCCGCCGCGGGCAGGCTCCTCGTCCCCCTCCGAGCGTCCGCTGGCCACACGAGTCTTGTTGCCCCTGGGGGCGGCCTTCATGCCGGGGCCGCTGGGGGTCGTCCGCCGGCAGCCACCTCCTCAAAGGTGGTTTACGTCGTGTAACCGGAGGGTAAAACTGGCGCCGGGTCGTCCCCGTGGCGGCCCAGCTACGTGCTGACGGGCCTCCGCCTTGGCGGGGGCTCGTCCGCGTCGAGGCTCAGGGGTTGGAGGCTCAGGGGGTGGCGGCTCAGGGGGTGGCGGCCCCGGGGACCGGGAGTCGCTCGACCCCCGGTCCGGACAGACCCTCGCCTGCTCCCCGCCGGTTGCCGAGGAGGGCCAGCAGGTCAAGAGCCCTGCCCTGCACCTCCGGCCCCCGCCCCGAGCTCCAGTCGGTGTCGGTGGCCACGAGGCGCACGTGGCGATGGGAGGGCCCGTGGAAGGCCAGCTTCGGCATCCAACGGTCGACCCTACGGAGGACATCGAGGGCGGCGACGACCGTCGCGGGGTCGAGTCGGGGGCTGAGGCCGAGGGGACGGAGCATGTCGTCCTGGTGGACAGCAATCTCCGACAGGGCGACCTTCGGCATTCCGCTGTAGTGCGAGGCGGCGGCGCGGCGCAGGCGGTCGGCCAACTCCGGGACGGGCTGCTTTCCCAGCTCGCGGGCGCACAACAGGAAGCCCCGATCGCGGTCGCGCCCGGCTTGGGCCCGCAGGTCGCCCGACATGGAGCGCCAGGTCGACTCGGCCATGTGGACCAGATGGGCGAGCACATCGCGCACCCGCCACCCTTCACATCGGGAAGGCGCGTCCCACTGCCCGGGGTCGAGGGTCACTGCCCGGTCGGCCAGGGCGATCCGCTCTGCCGCCACCAGCTCCCACCGCTGCCTACGGCTGGCCATCCGACGCCCCTCCGCTGAGGAAACCGGTCGCCGGCCACGCTATGACCCCGTCTCTCGGAGCGGCCAGTCTCAACCCCGGGGCACGAGGGAGATCACTGCGGAGGCGTCCACCGGCGCCACCGCCGCCCCGCAGTAGTGACAGCGCTCATCCCATGTGGAGCCGAGAGGAGCTCCGCAGTTGTCGCAGCGAGCGACTCGATGGGTGGTGGATCCGATCGCCGCCGTCGGAGCGGCGGGCAGGTGGGTCAGCGCCGCCTGGTCCAGCCAGACGACCTCGCACGGCTGGCACACGGCGGCCGAGCCGACATCGATGTGACGACCCCGCATGGCCGCCGAGCAGAACGGGCAGGTGGGCGGCCGGGCGTCGGCTGTCTCCTCGGCGGTCCAGATCCGCTGGGCGACCCCTTCGGCCAGCACCTGGCGGAGGACCGCCACGCCCATGACCGCGCCGGCGCAAGCCTCACAGTCGTAGCGCCGGAGGCTTCCGACGTGATCGAGGAGGAGGGAGCCGCCACAGCCCGGGCAGCGCAACGGGCCCGCGTCCATACCCAGAGATCTCGGCAACTTTCGCCATCGCTTGAGGCTCCCGCCGGCGGAGAACGAATACGGATGACGCCCGGAGTGGCCCGGCCTAAGTTCCCGGCGATGGCCCCGTCCGCCCGCACCACCCGCCTCCGGATCGGGCCCAGCCCGGCGGGGCCGCTGCACGTGGGCCACGTACGGAACGCGGTGCTCACCTGGATCCTCGCTCGTCAACAGTCGGGCGAATACCTCGTCCGGTTCGAAAACACCGATCGGGTCAAGGAGGTGGCCGGGGCCAGAGAGGCCATGGTCGAAGACCTGGCCTGGCTCGGCCTGCTCGGCGACTCGCCGCCCGGTTGCCAGGCTGACATGAAGCCCGCCTACCGCCAAGCTCTCGACGTCCTGGCTGACGGGGGATGGACCTACCGAGAGGGAGATGCGGTTCGGTTCCGCCTGCCCCGTGACGGGGCGACGGAGTGGGAAGACGTCGTGCGGGGCCGACTGGCAGTCCGGAACTCCGACCTGGGCGACCCGGTGCTGGTCCGTAGCTCGGGCCTTCCGACCTTCTTCCTCGCCAGCACGGTGGACGACAGCGAAGACGGGATCACTCACCTGTTGCGAGTCGACGCCATGGCCCGGGTGACGGCAACCCAGTTGCACATCTGGGGCGCTCTGGGCCGCGCCCTCCCGCGCTTCGGTCACCACCCGGCGGTGGTGGGCTCCGACCGGAAGTTGATCCGGAACGGCGCGACAGAGGGAGCAACCGTGGGCGAGCTGCGCGAGAGCGGGATCGCCCCGCAGGTCCTCGTCGTCTACCTGGCTCTTCCCCAGACGGCGAGCTGGAAGGCGCCTCCTGTCCGCCTCGAGGACGTGGTCGACCAGGTCGATCTCAGCCGGGTGAGCCGCCGACCTTTGGTCTTCGACGTCGAGGCGGTGCGGGCGATGAATCGCAGGTATGGGGCCGGCCGCTGAGTCAGAAGACCGCCACCCGACGCGCACCCATCCGGTGCCGCGGTCGCGCGCATCGCCCGTCCCGTAGCAAACAGGACGCACTACGCAAAGGCGGCGAGAAAGCGGTGATGTCAAGGGGGGAGGCAGGAGACGGCGCCGTGGTGTCGTACCTCCATCAGGGAGACAGGTGTGACGCGCAAGGGCAGAGAGGATCGTGAGGGTCGGCTGCACGCCCGATGCCAGGCGTGTAACCGGATCTTCGCGGTCGGGCCGGCCAACACGACGGCGACCCACTACCGACACGAGCCTTGGCTGAGCTGGGCCGAGACGACCTGTGCCACCTGCGGCCACGCATTCCGGCACTTCTTCGCAGGCGAGCTCCTCGACGACCTCATCCGGGCTGGATGTGTCCGGCACGAGCGCGTGGCCCCCGCCTGGGTGGCGGAGTTCTGGGCAGCTGAGCACGGCTTGGCCCCGGTCCGGGCCCAAGCGCCGTCGCCAGTCAGCGTGGCGGAGTCGGTGGTGTGGGACGCGTGGCTACGCGATGCCAGCACCGAAGACATAATGGGAGCGTTGGGTGTCGAGCCCGCCGGGCCGATCTCGGTGGTCATCGCCGACGACGACCCGAACATTCTTCGGCTCGAGCGTCTGTATCTCATCGGTGACGGCCGGTTCACCGTCGTGGGCCAGGCCAGAGACGGCGATGAGGTACTGCAGGTGGTCAACGACAGCCAGCCCGACGCTCTTGTCCTCGATGTGATGATGCCGGGCACCGACGGGCTGTCCGCGCTGAGGACGCTGACGACCGTGGTCCGTCCGCCGAGGGTGGTCCTGTACTCCGCCTATGTCACGCCGACAGTGGTGGCGGCGGCTCGACGGTTCGGGGCGTCGGTGGTCGAGAAGGGAAAGAGCCTCAAGGTGCTGGTCGACGCCCTGGCCGCCACCGCTTAAAGAGGATCGCGTAATATACCGCTGGTGTGTGGGACAGTGGTGTGATGGTTACTTCCCCAACTTCGGCGGCTGCCGGTACTAGACCGGCGAAGGTGCCCAAGCC